>CAXTWG010000078.1:0-9049 GCA_964247895.1 uncultured Acidobacteriaceae bacterium | reverse complement strand
GAGGGGCATGAGTTTGGGGGTATGTGGCGGAGCCGGGAGATGCGCCGAAGGCGGCGGTGGCAGGAGCCATCCCGGAGATCTTTGGCGTCAACCGCCAGATTCGCTCGATAGCGGACCGGCTTGCGGGTGAGAGCCGCCTTGCGATGGTCCGGGCGCCTTGCGAAGGGTTTTAGCGTCCGGCGAGACAGGTCCCGCATCTAGGACGAGAGTTCCTGTTTCTATGTGGGGCGAGTGGAGCGTGCATGGCTGGGGAGTATGACGCAAGCTGGAGACCCAAGGTCAACCCTTGGCTGATTGCCGCGACGGTGGCGCTGGCGGCATTCATGGAGGTGCTCGACACCTCGATCGCGAACGTAGCGCTCCCGTACATCGGGGGTTCGCTCGGGGCCAGCAACGACGAGAGCACCTGGGTGTTGACCTCGTACCTGGTGGCGAACGCGATTGTGCTGCCGCTGGGCGGCTGGGCGTCGAGCGTGCTGGGGCGCAAGCGGTTTTTCATGAGCTGCATCGTGGTGTTCACCATCTCGTCGTTCCTGTGCGGGATTGCGCCTTCGCTGGTGATGCTGCTGTTCTTCCGCGTACTGCAAGGGGCCGGCGGCGGCGGGTTGCAGCCGATGGCACAGGCGATCATGGCCGACTCGTTCGAGCCTCGATTGCGGGGACTTGCGTTTGCGTTGTATGGGTTGGTGGCGGTACTTGCCCCGTCGATCGGACCGACCATCGGCGGCTGGCTGACGGACAGCTACAGCTGGCGGTGGATTTTCTACATCAACATCCCGGTGGGCATTCTCGCGTTCACGCTAACGGAGCGGTTGGTGGATGACCCGCCATGGCTGGGTTCGGACCTGAAGAATTTTTTCCGGGTGGATTCCATTGGGATCGGTTTACTCGTGCTGTCGATGGGTTCGCTGCAAGTCATGCTCGATAAAGGGCAGGAGAAAGACTGGTTCGGATCGCACTTTATCCAGTTTTTCGGAACGACGTTCGCAATCACGATCGTTTGCCTGATTGCTTGGGAATGGTGGGGCGCGAAAGTACCCATTATTGAGCTGAGGCTATTCAAGAACAGCAACTTCGCGGTGTGCTGCTTTCTGATGCTGCTCACCGGCGGTTTGCTGAATGCGACCACGGTGCTGCAGCCGCAATATCTACAGGCGCAGGTCGGGTATACGGCGACCATCGCGGGGCTGTCGCTGACCGGCGGGGGTATCGCGCTGCTGGTCGTGATGCCTTTCGCGGGACAGGCGGTGACGAAGTTCCCGGCGCGCAACATTATCGCTTTCGGGTTCGCTGCCCTGGCCATGTCGTACTGGCTGACGGCAACGAAACTGAACCTTGGGATTTCCTTCGAGACCGCTTCCTGGCTGCGGGTGTGGCAGATCGGTTCGATCCCGCTGGTGTTTATCGCGATCACGACGGCAGTGTACTTCGGGCTGCCGCGGGAAAAGTCGAACCAGATCTCCGGGCTGATCAATTTCGTTCGGAATATCGGCGGCTCAATCCTGATTGCGTTGACCAACGCGGCGGTCACGCAGAGAGGGCAGTTCCACCAGGACCAGTTGATGAAATACATGACGCCCTCAAGCCGGAATTACCAGAATGTACAGGGAATGTACCAAGGCACGTTCACCACAAAAATGGGCGCGGCGAACGCGGGGCACCTAGCCGATGGGCAGGTGTTGAACAACCTCCAATCCCAGTCGGTTACGCTGGCGTACATAGATGTTTTCTGGATTTTGTTCGCGGCTTCCGTGCTGATGGTGCTGCTCGCATTCCTGCTTAAGCGGAACGATCCGACGGCGGGCGGGCAGCAGGAGGCCCCGGCGCACTAAAGGCGATGGTGGAGGGGAGAGGGTGAAGCAAAAGGCCGGTCGAGCCCGGGTACCACAAGTGCGCGGGCAGCTTGGAATGGGGTGAGGGGTGGCTACAGCGGCGAGGGAACTTCGAAGAGCGCCGCGGAATTTCTCGCATGCGTGGCGGGCGTTGCGGGGGCGCAATTTCCGACTGTTTTTCGCCGGGCAGAGTGTGTCCCTGATCGGCACATGGATGACCCGCATCGCGACCTCGTGGCTCGTCTACCGGCTCACCGGGTCGGCGCTGCTGCTGGGGGCCGTAGGGTTTGCGGGGCAGATCCCGACGTTTCTGCTGGCGCCGTTCGCTGGGGTGCTGGTGGACCGGGTGGACCGGCGAAAAGTGCTGATCGCGACACAGGCGGTCTCGATGGCGCAGGCGCTCGCGCTGGCCGGGCTGACCCTGTCGCACCGGATCACGATGCGCGAGGTGGTCTGGCTGAGTGTGCTGCAGGGTGTTGTCAATGCATTTGACATGCCGGTGCGGCAGGCATTCTTGGTGCGGATGGTGGACGATCGCGCCGATTTGCAGAACGCGATCGCGATCAATTCGTCCATGGTGAACGCGGCACGGCTGGTGGGACCGGCGATTGCGGGTGTGCTGATCGCCGCCCTGAACGAGGGCTGGTGCTTTCTGCTGGACGGAGTGAGCTACCTCCCGGTGATTGCGTCGCTGGCGGCGATGCGGATCACGGGCCCGGACGCAGTATGGGCGACGACGGGCATGGTGGCGCAGCTGCGGGAGGGGTGGGTGTATGTGGCGGGATACCTGCCGATCCGATCAATTCTGCTGTTGTTCGCGGTCGTGAGCCTGATGGGCTGGCCGTATACGGTGCTGATGCCGGTGTTTGCCGGGGCGGTGCTGCATGGAGGGCCGCACACGCTGGGGTTTTTGACGGCTGCGTCGGGGGTAGGTTCGCTTGTGTGCGCGGTGCAAATGGTGCTGCGGCGGTCTGTGGCGGGCTTGATGCGGACGTTGCCGGTGGCCGCAGGGGTGTTCGGGGTAGGACTGGTGCTGTTTGGGGCTTCGCGGTCGCTGTGGCTGTCGATGGTGCTGATGGTGGTGGTGGGCTGGGGCATGATGCAGGGGCTCACGGCGAGCAACACACTTATTCAAACGCTGGCGCCGGAAGACAAGCGAGGGCGCGTGATGAGCTATTACACGATGGCCTTTGTGGGTATGGCGCCGTTCGGGAGCCTGCTGGCGGGCAGCCTGGCGCATCGGTTCGGGGCCCCGCGCGCTGTGCAGATGACAGGCGTACTTTGCTGCGTGGGGGCGGTGTGGTTCGCGCGGCAGCTTCCGGCGCTGCAGGCGGAGATGCAGCCGGTGTATGAGCGACTGGGGATTGCGCCGGCGGTCAAGATTTCATAGCGGTGCGCCGCCGGGAGCGGGCTGTGGATCGCCCACCGGTGGATGAAGGCAGAAGCGCGAGGGGATTGTGAAAAGGCTTTGCGCTGCTATGCGCGGGAGCAACCCCCCTCCGGTGGAGCCCCATCCCTCTTCATGTTTGCTTAACCAAGTTCGCCGGCGAACATTGTGTAAGAAGCCTTTCGCGCATCGATGAGCGCCGGTCCGTAAAACGCCCCAAACAGAACCCCGACTTAGGAAACCATGGCAAACACAGAAAACCCTCAGATTTCAGGTGCAAACGAGAAGCCGGGCGCCCTGCTCGAGAACGGAAAATGGCGGGTTGAGTTCGACTCCATGGGTCAGGTGAAGGTGCCTGCCGACCGGCTGTGGGGGGCGCAAACCGAGCGTTCGCTGTTTCACTTCTCGATCGGCAACGACCGGATGCCGGTGGAGGTGTACCGGGCCTACGGGTTTGTGAAAAAGGCAGCGGCCCTGGTGAACGAGCGGATGGGACGGCTCCCCAAGGACAAGGCGGAGCTGATTGTGCGGGCGGCCGATGAGGTGATCGCGGGCAAGCTGGACGAGGAGTTCCCGCTGTATGTGTGGCAGACCGGCTCAGGCACGCAGAGCAACATGAACGTGAACGAGGTGATCTCGAACCGGGCTATCCAGATGACGGGCGGGGTGCTCGGAACCCAGGCGCCGGTGCACCCGAACGACCATGTGAACATGTCGCAATCCTCGAACGATACGTTTCCGGCGGCGATGCACCTGGCCGCCGTCAAAGAGATCACCGAGTCGCTGCTGCCCAAGGTGGGGGCGCTGGCTACGGCGATCGAGGCGAAGGCGAACCAGTGGGCGAACATCGTGAAGATCGGGCGCACGCACCTGCAGGACGCCGTGCCCTTGACGGTAGGGCAGGAGTGGTCGGGCTACGGGGTGCAGTTGCGCAATGCGCTCCGTCGTGTGGAGCAGTCGCTGGACGGGCTGTACGAGCTGGCGGCCGGGGGCACGGCGGTGGGGACGGGGCTGAATGCGCCGGAAGGCTTTGACGTCGCGATCGCGAAAGAGCTGGCCGGGCTGACGAACTACCCGTTCGTGACGGCGCCGAACAAGTTCGAGGCGCAAGGCTCGCTGGATGCGATGGTGGCGGCGCACGCAGCGCTGCGTGGGCTCGCGGTGCCGCTGATGAAGATCGCGAACGACATGCGCTGGCTGGCGAGTGGGCCGCGTTGCGGGCTGGGCGAGTTGATTTTGCCGGACAACGAGCCGGGCTCGTCGATCATGCCGGGCAAGGTGAACCCGACGCAGTGCGAGGCGATCGTGATGATCTCGATCCAGGTGATCGGGGACGATGCGGCGGTGGCGTTCGCGGGCTCGCAAGGGAATTTTGAACTGAATGCGATGCGGCCGATCATCATCAACAACTTTCTCCATTCGGCGCGGATTTTGGGAGACGGGTGTGAGAAGTTCCGGTTGTTCTCGGTTGAAGGCACGGAAGTCAACGAGAAGAAGGTAGCGGAATTTTTGAAGAACTCCTTGATGCTGGTGACCGCGCTGAGCCCGGTGATCGGGTACGACAATGCGGCGAAGATCGCGCACGAGGCGCAGCACGACGGCACGACGCTACGGGAAGCGGCGCTCAAGGGCGGATTCATCGACGAGAAAAAGTTCGATGAGGTCGTAGACCCGCGGAAGATGGTCACGAACAAGGGCGCCTGAGCGCGCATTTACCAGACGCTCCGAGGGTGCTCCATTGCGCCCTCGACAGAATTTCCCCGGCGCGCAACCCGCACCACCCATGGAGACAGCTATGAGCACACAAGGGCAGATTGGATTGCAGTTGTTACACGATCCCCAAATGAACGAGTCGACCGCTTTTTCGCAAAGCGCGCGCAAGGAGAAGGGTCTGGTGGGCCTGCTGCCGCCGCGCGAGGAAACCCTGAAGCAGCAGGTGGACCGGTGCCTGATGCAACTGAGCAAGAAGCCGAACGACCTGGAGCAGTACATTTATCTATCGCAGCTCAGCGATGACAACCAGACCCTGTTTTACGCGGTGCTGGCGACTGATCCGGCGCGGTTTTTAAAGATCGTGTACGACCCGACGGTGGGGACGGCGTGCCTGGAGTTCGGGCATATCTACCGAAAGCCGAACGGGATGTATATCTCGATCGACCAGCGGGGCAAGGTGAAGGAAACGCTGGCGAACTGGCCGGTGAAGGACGTGCGGTTTATCTGTGTGAGCACGGGCGGGCGCATTCTGGGCCTGGGCGACCTGGGGGCGAACGGGATGGGCATCCCGATCGGCAAGCTACAGCTGTACACGGCTTGCGCGGCGGTGCCGCCCGAGGGGCTGCTGCCGGTATTGCTGGACTGCGGAACGGACAATCAGGGGCTGCTGGATGACCCACTGTACCTGGGCCTGAAGCAGAAGCGGCCCTCGACCGATGAGCTGGACGCGTTTGTGCAGGAGTTTGTAGACGCGGTGCAGGACCTGTATCCGAAATGCTGCATTCACTTCGAGGACTGGAAGGGGACCGACGCGATTCGTTTGCTGGCGCGCTACGTAGATATGGTGAGCTGTTACAACGACGACATCCAGGGAACGGGCAGTGTGACGGTGGCGGGGCTGTACAACGCGCTCAAGATCACGAAGGGGACGCTCAAGGATCAGCGCATCCTGTTTTTCGGGGCCGGTTCGGCGGGCATCGGGATCGCGAACATGATTGTGTCCGCGATGAAGCTTGAGGGTGCGAGCCTGGAGCAGGCGCAGAAACAAATTTCTTTGTTCGACGTGGATGGACTGCTCGAGCCCTCGCGCAAGGACCTATCGCCGGAGCAGAAGAAGTATTCGCATCCGCACGGGCCCGAAAAAGACTTGGTGAAGGCAGTTGAGTCACTGAAGCCGAACATCCTGATCGGCGTAAGCACGGTGGGGGGCACATTCACGCAGGGGGTGATCGAGGCAATGACGAAGCTCAACGAGCGGCCCATCATTTTCGCGCTTTCAAACCCGACCGACCACGCGGAGTGCACGGCGGAGCAGGCCTACAAGTACTCCGGCGGCAAGGCGGTCTTTGCGGCGGGGGTGCAGTTCGACAATGTCGAGATTAATGGTAAGACGTATGAGCCGAGCCAGGCGAATAACTTCTACATTTTTCCGGCGGTGGGGCTTGCGGTGTACGCGACGGAGTCGAGTCGGGTGCCGGACGAGATTTTTATCGCGGCGGCGCGGGCCACGGCCGACCAGGTGACGGGGGAGCAGCTGGAGCGGGGCATGCTGTTTCCTCCGCAGGGCAATATTCAGGCGGTGTCGGTGCAGACGGCGGTGGAGTCGGCGAAGCGGATCTTCGACCTGGGGCTGGCGCGGGTAAAGCGGCCGGAGTCGGTCGACCATCTGATCGGGTCGCTTTTGTACAAGCCTGAGTATCCGGAAGTTCGCTAGATTGCCGATACGCAGCCCAGGAGCGCGATGAAGGTGAACCAGGTGCAGGCATGGCAGCAGGGAGCCGCCATGCTTTACGGACTGAGTGGCGGCTACGGGGATGCGACAGGGTATCTGTTGGCGCAAACCTTTACAGGACATGTTACGGGGAACCTGGTATTGCTGGCCCTAGCGCTCGGCGGCGGGCATTGGGCGGCGGTGTTGCCGCGGCTGGTGGCTGTGGTGTGCTTCATGGCCGCTACCGCTATCGGCTTCCTGATGGTGGGTTGGAACCGGGCACGGGCGACATCGCTGATGTTTCTCCTGCAAGGTGCGGTGCTGCTCCCGCTATGCACGGAAGAAGTGCGGCGATCTGGGGCGTTCTCCTTATCGCTGATTGTGGCTTTATGTGTTTCGTTGGGGCTGCAGAATGGCGTAGTGACCTCGGTGGCAGGTGTGGGCCTGCACGCGACGTTCCTTTCGGGAGACGTGACGACGCTGCTGGGGAAGTTGGTCAAGGGACGGGAAGCCAAAGGAAAGCCTGAGAGTGGGAGGGCAATCCCAGTGCTGCTGGGGGTGATTGGGAGCTTCCTCGCGGGTGCGATTGCGGCCCGGCTGCTGGCGGGCCCCCTGGGGCGGTTTTTGCCTGTGTCGCTGCTTTTACCGCTGCTGGCGGCGATGCTGGTATCGGAGCGAGTCCTGCGGCTGGAGCGATCGGCAGAAGCGGATTAGATAGCCGTCGTCGATGGCACAAGTTCGATCGGGGGAACTGGTGCGCCCGGAAGGATTCGAACCTCCGGCCTACTGGTTCGTAGCCAGTCGCTCTATCCAGCTGAGCTACGGGCGCACATGGAAGCCGCGGGAGGGAGTCACGCGAACTCTCTTGAGAATAGCAAGGCGTCCGGGGCGTGTCCAGAGGCTGGTCCCATGCGCGCCACCGGTTCCGACGGGGCAGCGGAATGGTTTTAGGAAGCAGGCTGCTGCGGGATGAGGGAGATTTCCTCGATGATATCGAGACCGGTGCGGCGCAGAAGCTGCTGGACGATGATGCGGGACATGTGGGAAGCGTCGAATTCGATGCGGACCTGTTGAGCCGCTTCGTCGAGGCGGACCGAGCGGATGCCATAAACCTCAGACAAGCGGCCGAGGGCGAGGGCGGTGCGTTCAGACGGGTGCTCCGCGTAGCGGAACAGGACATCGGTAGGGGTCATGGTGTCTGGATGATAGCAAGGGTGGAGGCATGGGACGAGGGGAGGGTAGAAGGGAAGACTGGAACCGTTTGCAGAAAAGTCGGCGGTATGTACGGGGAATGGAAGTCGGAATCCTTCAAATTTTCCATGGCTTTTCCCGACCCTTGCGCCCTGCTTATGCAATCCCCTCCTATCCTGCCCTTTACTCAAGAGCGCGGAGATAGTGTTCAATTTCCGGGTCGGTCCAGTCTTGCGCGCCGATGAAGCGGCGGCGGATGGTGCCGGTTTTGTCGAGGATGTAGGTTTCCGGAGGGCGTGCGGTGCCGAAAGCCTGGTTGGAGCGGCCCGAGGGGTCGAGCGCGGTGCGGAGGGCGAAGGGGTGGCGGGCGAGGAACTGCCGGTAGGCTAAGGGATCTCGATCGAACGAGACGGCGAGCACGGCGATGCCGGGCAGGTCGTGCTGGAGCGCGGCGAGGGATGGGAACTCGAGGAGACAGGGGGCGCACCAGGAGGCCCAAAAGTTGAGCACGACGACGCGGCCGCGGAGAGCGGCGAGGGGGTTGGCGGGCCGCTGGACCGGATCGCCATCTGGAATGGACAGAGCCGGGGCGGGCTTGCCGAGCAGGCCGAGCGGGGCATTGCCGGTGTTGCAGCCGAGGAGCATGGCGGCGAGCAGGACGGCGAAGGCGAGGAGGCGGGGGCGCACGCTTCTATTCTAGAAGTGCATGCAGACAACGGATGTGGGCGCGGTGGAAGTGGTGGCGGCGGAAATGGTAGTGAGTGTGATTGTGCCGGTGCGAGATGAGGAGTTGCGCGTTGCGGCTTGTTTGCGGTCGCTGCTGGCGCAGAGCGAGCCGGGGTGGGTGCTTGGTGAGCACTGGGAAGTGCTGGTGGTGGATGATGGGTCGTCGGACCGGACGCTTGAAGTCGCACGCGGGTTTGCCGGGGTGCAGGTGGAAGCGGCCCGCGAGCTGCCGAAAGGGTGGACGGGCAAGGCGCATGCTTGCCGGACAGGAGCGGATGCGGCGCGCGGGCGGTGGCTGCTGTTTACGGATGCGGACACGGTGCATGCGGCGGGCTCAGTAAGCCGGGCGGTGGTGGAGGCAGAGCGATACGGGGCGCAGATGCTGTCGTATGGGCCGCGACGGGTGGTGGACGGAGTGCTGGGGCGGGCACTACTGCCGATGGTGGAGTCAGAGATTGCGACGGCGTACCCGTCGGCGCAGGTGAACGA
>CAXTWG010000077.1:0-9160 GCA_964247895.1 uncultured Acidobacteriaceae bacterium | reverse complement strand
CGTTACGAAAGTACCGAAAACCTGCCCCAAACCCTGTGCAAACACCAAAACGTCTCATCGCATGTGCGCACATTCCGCGACACAAATGCGCGCAAAACAAGCCGAATCGCCCCTGAAACCGCGCCGTTTTCCGCCTCGAACCGGCCCTTTTCACCCTAAGTGCACTACAGAAAAAACCCTCATCCCAAGTTAGCCGAATAACTTTCCCAAACCTATAAAAGGGTCATCCTGAGCGCAGCGAAGGATCTGCTTTACATCTACCCTTCAATCACTTCTTCTCGTGATACTCCTGCTCCGTATTGATCTCCCACAAGTTCGACTTATCCAGCGTCCCCGCCAGAATGTTATCCACCGCCGTCATCGCCGTCAGCATGGAGTGATCCTGGTTGTTGTACTTGTGCATCCCGTTCCGCCCCACCAGGAATAGGTTCTCAAACCCCTCCATATATCGCACAATCTCAGGAAACTGCGCATAGGTGCCGAAGTAAGCCGGGTAGGTCTTCGGCACCCGAAACACCGCGCTATCCCGTACATCCGCCGCCCGCAGAATCCCGATCTTCTCCACTTCCGCGATCGCAAAAGCCGCTATCTCCTCATCCCCCATCCTCCACAACCGATCCGTGTCATAGCAGAAATACTCAAGCCCGATCCATATCTTGGTAGGGTCCGCCACCATGTACGGACTCCAGTTATTGAAGATCTGCAGCCGCCCCACCAGCACATCCGGCTCCTGAATATAAATCCACGTATCCTTGAGCGGCGAACCGTCAGGCTCGGTCGGCAGCAGCTTATCCACCAGCAGCCCCACCGTGATAAAGTCCCGGTACTTGAGCCCGTCCGAGATAGCCTGAATCTCCGCCGGGACCGGCAGATCCACCACCCGCAGCAGCTCCCGCACCGGCATCGTCGAGAAAAAGTAATCCCCCGCAAACGTCTCTGTCTGGCCCGAATCCGTCCGCGCCACCACCGACACCACCCGCCCCTCGGCGACATGCATCCGGCTTACCCGCCACCCCGTCCGCACCTCGCCGCCCGCAGCCTCGACTAACTCCGCCACATGCTCCCATAACTGCCCAGGCCCATACTTCGGATACAGGAACTGCTCGATCAGCGAGGTTTCCGTCCCTTTCTGCGCGATATCCCCCGCCGGTTTCTTACGGGAAAATGCCTTGCGCAGAAAGTGCGCCACTGCCGTCCGCAACGACAGACCTTTAATCCGTTGCGCCCCCCACTCAGCCGATATCTCCTCGCACGGCACCCCCCACACCTTCTCCGTATAACTTTTGAAGAAAAGGAGGTATAGCTCCCGCCCAAACCGGTTGATCAGGAAGTCCTCAAGCGTCGTCTCCCGTCTGCGCGGAAACAGACGCGCCTTGAGGTAACTCAACCCGATCCGCAATGTCCGCCCCAATCCCAACTTACCCAACGTCGCACCCGACAATGACAGCGGATAGTCGAAAAACGACCGCAGAAAATAAATCCGGCTTTTACGCGGACGCACCAGCATTCGCAGGTCCGGGTCTATCTCCCCCGCGCGCACTTCCTGCTTCACCGCCCGCTGCTGGTTCCGGTACCGGATCGCAAACTCGTTCTCCTCGCCCGCGATCGGCATAAGTGAGGTCCACCACTCCATCACCCGGTCCGACTTAGAAAAGAACCTATGCCCGCCTATATCGATCCGGTTCCCGTTATGCCGGATCGTGCACGAGATCCCGCCGATCCGCTCGCTCGCCTCCAGCACAATCGGCTTGATCGCCGACCTGCGGCAAAACTCCAGCGCCGCCGTGAGCCCCGCCGGCCCCGCCCCGATAATGATTGCTGTCTTCTGTTCCGCCAACCTATACGCCTCTCGGAGCCGCAAGCACGCCCAACCTAGCCGGGCGAGCTTGCGGCCGTACTTCCAGACTACCGGAAGGGCACCGCCTCCGCCCCGCTCGGCGCGATGCGCGGCGCACGCACGCGCCACCATCGCCATGCCGCCTCGATCAGCAACGCCCCAAGCACCATCCCGTACAGGATCGAGTTCATCGTGTACTGCTTCGGTCCATGCCCCACCGCCAGGTCCGATGTGCACAGGTAGAACAACCCACAGAGATAAGTCAGCAGTGTCAGGCTCGGCACCAATGCCAGGAAAGGTACCAGCCACGCCCCATACCAGGGGTACCGCGGCGAGAACAGGAGGTTAACTACCAGCGCGATCGCCACACACGGCACCACAAAACTTGCCTCGGCAGGTAGTCCAAATGCCCGCGTTTGCGCCGTTTCACGCCCATCCTGCTTTGGATCCGCGCAGGTCCGCCAGCACCAGAACGCCAGCCCCGCAAACACACATCCAGCCAGCCCGAGATATACCGGCACCCGCACCCATTCTAATCCAGGTATGGTATGGAGAAAGTTCAATAGATAAAACCGCTCTCCCGAGTTCATCCCTTCTTCTTCGGCATACCCGGTCAGAAACCCGAAAACCTTCCACCCCACGCTTGCATACGACGCATACCCCGCGACAGCCATGCCCGCCATCACCGCCGGCATCTTCCAGTCCCCGCGCCGCCACAGGGCAGGGAACAGCACCAGCGGATACAGCTTTGTCATCGTCGCCAGGCCGAGAAAGAACCCCGTCCACCCCGGCCGCCGCTCCATCCGCGCGCCCATCGCGAGCACGATATAGGCCATCGCCACTGAGTCCAGGTGCCCCGCCACCCCTATCTCCCAGGCCAGCAGCGGACATAGTGCGTAAAGGAGCGCTTGCTCCGGCGGCCGTCCTATCTTTCCGAGTAACTTGACTAGCGCCCAAAGGGTGAGCCCTTCGAACAGAATCATGACAAATTTCATTGCACTCATCGTCGGCACAAGAAAGGTCACTAAGTAAAACAATATTTGCGCGCCCGGCGGATAGATAGTCACCGCATAATCCCGCCGATTGATGTTGTTATACAAATCCTGATTCGGCTCGCGCAGAAACGCGAGCGCCGGGTCCGCCGGCACATACCGGTACGGCGAAATGCCCGCGTGCTCGACCACCCCATCCCACGCATACCGGTACACATCCGTAGATAGAAAGGGCTCGGAAAACATGGTCGCGAACCTGCACAGGATCCCCGCAATCAGGATGATCGGCCAAGTCCACCGGTTCTTCGGTTGCGTTACCACCACTGCCGCTGCTAGTACGAACAGCGCTGCTTCCCACGCCGCCACCGCCGCGAACCCGATCGCACGCTCGTCGGCCTCACGGATCAGCTGCCGGATAAACAGCACCAGCCCGGCCCCTAAAAGCAGAAGCAGAAAATTTGTCCGGAAAGGTCCACGCAGCAACAGCAGGCGGAACCCTGGCCTCACGCTCGCTGCTCCACCGCTGCCGGCGCCTTCTCGCACAGGGCGTACTGGTATCGCTCGTCCGACCAGCGGTCGATTGCGATCCACGGCTGCCCCCTCAAAAGCTCACCCAGGTCCGCCCGCGTCAATACTTTATTTGAAACATGCCTTTGCTCTTGGGGGTATTGCGGGCTCGTGATCCGGTCCAGCAACCGCATGCAGGCCAGAGGGATCTCTGTCCGCCAGCCTTTCAGGGGTTCCGCGATCAGCAACGCCCCGCCCGGTTTCAAGGCCGCGTACATGTTCGCGAGCGCCCCCGGACGGTCCGGCAAGATGAGCAGCAGCCGCGATGCCAGTACGAAGTCAGCCTGCTCCGGCACACACCCCAGTTGCATGGCATTGCCCAGCAGAAAACTACAATTCGTCAGCTTGGAAACAGCCGTACGTCGCCGTGCCCTTTCGAGCAGGGGCACTGAACGATCCACGCCGATCATCCGCCACTCGGGGAACATTTTCGCCAGCTCCGCCGAGTAAAATCCCGGCCCGCAGCCAAGTTCCACAAACAGCGGTTGGTCCTCAGGGCAACATCGCACCCGCATCAGCTCGGCGATTGCCTCCGTATGGTCGGCGAAAAAACGTTCCCGCCACAGCGCGTACAGCCAGGCCCAGCGGTGAAAAAACCCGTCGCTCGGGTCCGCCGCGCCGCCGAGCCCTGCAAAATTCGTGCTCATGCTCTCCCTGAATCCAATCCCACACCCGTCGAGCGCGATCTCACAGGTCCGCATACCAATCGTAGCCCAGCTTCGTCCAGTAATCATCGGGCTTGCTGCTCGTATACGCAATCAGAGCAATGCGCTTGATCTGTTTATAACCGTATTTGGTCGGCATGTGCAGCCGCAGCGGCGCACCGTGGAGCTGCTGGAGGGGCATGCCCATCATCTCGGTCACCAGCAGCGCCTGCGGATGGCGCAGCGCGGCGAGATCGTACCCCGTATAGTAGTCCCCGTCCGGCGTCTCCATATACACGTACTTCGGTTCCTTGCCGGTTCCGCTGTCCGGCGCCGGCGGGTACGCTTCGAGAAAGTCGGCCATCCGCACCCCGGCCCACCGCACGATCTGGCTCCAGCCCTCAATGCATTTGAACTGCGTCACGAACTCGTGCCGCGGCAGCCTCACCACATCCGCCATCGTCAACAGGAGCCCGGGCGTACCCGCGCGCAGGGTCGAGTCGCTTTCCCCCGACTCTTCCTGCCCGCGCGGCCGGCGGCCCAGGTGGTTGTCGTCCTCCTCCTGCTCCTTGTCGTCTCCCCCCTCCCCCTTTTCATCCTCCATCGCCCGGTTCACCATGGGCATGGGCGCCATCTTGATCGAGCTTGCAATGTTCGGCATGCCCTTCGTCTGGCCGCCATGCCCCGGAGTCTCCCCATTTGCATCCGCCTTGGGCGCTTCCTTGCTGTCGTGGTTCTCACCCTGCCCCATAGTGGAGCCGTGATAGCGATAGTTCCAGGCGGTTACGTCTTTGGCGTACCCCGGGCGCTGCGACGCATTCTCTACGCCGACCACCTGCAAACGCCAGCTGTCCAGGTTCAGCATCTTCTTCAAGCCGAAGATTCCATTGATCCGCAGAGTCTCCGCCCGGCTCAGCGGATACGTCGGCGCCAGCGGTTGATACCGGAAAACCTCCCGGTTGAGCTTGGCATTCAGGTTGAACGCGTCCCGAAGCGGACCCGGCTGCATTTCGTTTTCGGGCGCATGGTTCAGGTACGCGTAAAATCCGTACCCCGCTGCCGCCCCTACCGCTGCCCCCAGGAACGCGCGCCTGGTTTGTCGCCGGGACTGCGCCAGCACCGCCGCATCCGCGGCTTCGGCTCCCGGTACGCGCTTCCGCATCACATCGTCGGCATCCTTGGGGTCCGCCGGACGCTCCACGCCGACCCGCGCCGGCATCGTTTCTCCTTCCGGATGCGCGCTTTCAACCACGGCTTTCGTTTTTTGATCGGGGATGAAAAGCTGCCTTGTTCCGGCCGGAGGTTTTTCTGCTTGCGGGGCAAGTGCAGGGCTCAAGGCGTCCGCCTTTGCCGTGCCGCCTTCTACCCGCATGGGCTCTTCGTTCCCCGCGGCTAGCTGCCTTCCGTCCATCAAAAGCGTGTCGGGCAGGTCGCATTCAGCGGCATTCCATGGCTCCTCTGGATGCCGCTCTGCTTTCCCTGTCCCCCCATGTACCCCGACGGAAGGGGTGTCCGGCACTGCTGGCGCAGCGGCATCCCAGGGCTGGGCTTCCGGCTTAAAGGTCGCCGCCCGTCCTCCATCCAGCTCGCCGGCCTGTTCTAAAGAAGGTTGCTCCGGCTCACTCATGATCCCTGCTTCCGCTCCGCCTCAAGAGACGGCGCTTCCACGCGTTGGATCTCATAGCCGCTCACCATCGCGCGAAAATTATTCCAGCCAGCTAGCATGACCTGAGCCACGTGGATGAAGAAGAAACCCACGATGCCCATCGTGAGCCAGAAATGGAGCCACCGCGCCATCTCGTATCCGCCCAGCATGGTTGTGAGCCAATGCAGTTGCGTGGGCTTGTAAATCGCGAGCCCGGTCAGCAGAAGCCCGGCCCCCATCACGATCACCGACGTATACGCAATCCGCTGCGCCCCGTTGTACTTGGTCTGCCGCGGCAAGCCTTTCAGCACGTGGAGGTCCACCAGCGTCACACGGATCGCGTCTCGGAAGCTTCTCCGCTCTGGCACCATGAACCGCCATTCCCCCGACCGCCAAACATAGAGCGCGTAAATCAGACCGTTGATGCCGAAGATCCACATGAAAAGGAAGTGATACCCCAACCCTTGCGTCACGTGGTACGGCACATGCAGGAGGTTATAAAACCAGTCCGGAAAAAACCGGAAAAGCGTAAGGTGCCCAATCCCGATCCGGTACACCCGATGTGCATATTGGTAGGCGTTGTCCGAGTCGTTCCAGTAAATGAGCAGGCCGCTCCAGATCATCACAAACAGCACCGGAAAGTTGATCCAGTGCATCCATCGAATCGCGAGCAGGTGTTTGCGCTCGAGCCGTATGCTCGGGCTTTCCACGTCTGGCGGCACCGCCGTATCCGGCATGGTCGTTTCTGGCATGATCGTTGCCCCCTTCTCTTTTGACAGTCGAGGGCTGACGCTGCCGCCACGCCCTACCCCCGTCTGAGTCAGGTATCGTACCGAGGTTACAGCAGGGGCTCGGGAATGCTCCCATACAAAAAGAACGTGTTCGCAGCATAGAGTTACTTCGGAGGACCGCGCACCGGTCAGGTTAGCGCAGTCATTTGCTCGTGGGCCTGTTCCCTATCGGCCAGTCGCGGCTCGAAAAACCGCTCCACCGCTTCCACCACCGCCGGCCCGGTTTTTGCCTCGTAGATCGCCTTCCGCAGTCCCGCTCCTCCCGGCACCCCATGCGTGAACCACGACGCGAACTGCTTCATTTTCCCCTGCGCTTCCCGCTGCTCTTCCTGTTCGGCCTCCCCCAGCAGCATGCCGAAGTACGTCCGGATCAGCCGGTACCGGTCCTCCTCCGTCGGCAGGTCGTATCGCCCGGTCGCCGTGTACTGCGCAATCTGCCGAAAAATCCAGGGATTCGCCGGCGCCGCCCGCCCAATCATCACCGCGTCGCACCCGGTCTTGTCCACCAGCGCCGCAGCATCCTCGGGCGTCCGCACGTCTCCGTTCCCGATCACAGGTATCTTCACCGCGTCCTTCACGGCGGCGATCCACGCCCACTCCGCCTGCCCTGCGTAGCCCGCCTCCCGGGTCCGCGCATGGAGCGCCACCGCGTCCAGCCCCGCATTTTCCGCTAGCTGCGCCAGCTCCACACAAACGATGTTTTGGTGGTTCCACCCCATCCGGAACTTGACCGTAAAAGGAATACGCACCGCCGCCCGCACCTCCTCGAAAATCCGCCCAATCAGCGGCAGATCCCGCAGCAGCCCCGAGCCGCCATTGCAAGCCACCACCCGCTTCGCCGGGCAGCCCAGGTTCAGGTCCACCGTGTCGAAGCCTGTATCCTCCACAATCCGCGCCGCCTCGGCCAGCGTTTGAGGGTTCGACCCGAAAATCTGCGCCGCAATCGGGTGCTCGTCGTCGTAAAACGTCAGATACCGCTTCCGCTTCGACTCCCGCATCCGCGTCAGCCCATCCGCCGAAGTGAACTCCGTCATCAGGAGCCCGCACCCGGACTGCTGGTTCGTCACCGCCTGCTCCACGTCTCCATACGAAACATCGCCGCCGCTTGTGTACGGCGTAAACAGGCTGCTGTTGCGGATAAACCGCCGAAACACCGTGTCCGTCACCCCCGCCATCGGCGCGAGCACCGTCGCCGGCGCCACCCGCACCCGGCCAATGTTCACAGAAGCGGGCACGCGCGCCGTGGCCGGCATCCCGTGCTCCACCGGATTATCCCAGCTCTTCCTCACCCATCCCCCTCGCACAACAGAAAAGCCCCCACGCCATGCGCGGAGGCCCCTGCTCGTACCACGCGCCTGTTACTTGGCCGTAGGTGCTTCCTTTTGCGCGAACTTGCGCCGGAACCGCTCGATACGCCCAGCTGTATCCACCATCTTCTGCTTGCCCGTGAAGAACGGATGGCAGGCCGAGCAAATTTCCACGTTGATATCGCCCTTGTGCGTCGAGCGCGTTTGAAACGTCGTCCCACAGGCACACTTCACATTGATTTCGTTGTAATTCGGATGAATTCCCGGTTTCGCCATGTCGCTCCAACTTTCCTGCAATCCCATTAGAGTAGCGCGGTCTGCCCCGGACGGCAACGGGAACCACGCGGATTGGTCTAGTAAAGATGTGCCAGGGCGGCAAACGATCCAGGAAGGAATGCTGGGGGTCTCCCTAACCTGTCCTAAGGAACGCCAAGTATTCCGTATCTTTGCCGGGGAACATCCGTAGGCGATACTGAGAACAGCATGAATCAGCAACAATGTCCGCTCTGCGATGGCATGGGCATGCGCATCGTCGCCCGCTCCGGCACCGGTCCTCGTCTTGCCGAGCCCTGCGAGTGCCAGCACGAGCGCCGCCTCTTCACCCTTCTTACCCGCGCCCAAATCCCCGTCCGCTACGCCGCCTGCACTCTTGAAAGCTACCGGCCCACCCCCGAGCTCTTCCTCGCCGTCAACGCCGCCCGTCGCTTCGTCGAAATCTACCCCGGCGAGAACGACGGCACCGGCCTCCTCTTTACCGGCTCGGTCGGCGTCGGCAAAACTCACCTCGCTACCGCCATCGCCCAAAAGCTTATCCTCGAGAAAGGCGTCCCCGCCCTCTTCTGCGATTACCGGGAGCTCTTGAAATCCATCACCCACTCCTACAACGCCCATGTCCAGACCACGGAGCTTGAAGTACTCGCCCCCGTCTTCGAGGCCGAGGTCCTCATCCTCGACGAACTCGGCGCGGCCAAGCCTACGGAATGGGTCTGGGAAACCGTCGCCCATATCCTCAACTCCCGTTACAACCACAAGCGCACCACTGTCATTACGACCAACTACCCCAACCTCCCACCCGGCGCGGCTGTCGCCGGCGAAGCCCGCCAGGCCACCCGCGAGGAAACCCTCGGCGACCGCATCGGCGAGCGCATGCGCTCCCGCCTCCAAGAGATGTGCGTCCCCGTGGAAATGCGCGGCCCCGACTACCGCCAAGGCCCCAAACGCGCCCGCTTCGCTTGAGCAGGCATTAGCATAAAGAGCATGGCGGAACAACAAGACCGGCCCACCCCAGGCCTTTACACCGGCGGCGGCGCCCTCGCCCCACCCGAGCCCCGCAACTGGAAGCCCTTCGCCTTCGCCATCGGCGCCGTCCTTCTCGCC
>CAXTWG010000076.1:0-9177 GCA_964247895.1 uncultured Acidobacteriaceae bacterium | reverse complement strand
CACCTCCACCGTACCCCAAGGCGTCCGCAGTCCGAATCGCAGACCCTTCGGCCCGACCTTCACACTTTCGGCCCGGAACTCCCCCACCTCCAGCCCATAGGAGAACAGCTCCGCCCCTGCCTCCCGCGCTCGCGTCGCTACCTCCAGCCCCCGGTCATCCTCCACATTCACCACCGCCACCCGCGGTGGCGGGTCGTTGAAAAGCTTCAGCTTCGCCGCGAAATACCGCTCCATCGTCCCGTGATAATCCAGGTGATCCTGCGTCAGGTTCGTAAATACCGCCACGTCGAACGGCAGCCCATGCACCCGCCCCTGGTCGAGCCCGTGCGAGCTCACCTCCATCACCGCCTCCGTCGCGCCCAACGCCACCCCTTCGGCAAACAGCCGCAGCAGGTCCCGGCTTTCGGGCGTCGTATGCGGCGAGGGCCGCACATCCCGCGCCACGTGATATTCGATCGTCCCCACCAGCACCGTTTCCAACCCCGCCGCCCGCAGCATCGCATCCAGCAGAAACGTCGTCGTCGTCTTGCCGTTCGTCCCCGTCACCCCGGTCAGCGCCAACTGCTCCTCGGGGTGGTTGTAAAGGTTCGCCGAGACCACCGCAAGCGCCCGCCGCCCATGCGGCACCAAAACCATCGGCACGCGCGGGAACGCCTCCGTCAACTTTCCAAACGCCTCCCCGGCATCCGTCACCACCGCCACAGCCCCCGCCCGCACCGCATCCGCGACAAACCGCGACCCATCCGCCGCCCCGCCTCGCATCGCCACGAACAGCGAGCCCTTGCGCACCTCGCGCGAGTCGAACTCGACCGCCTTGATCTCCGCGCTCGCCGGACCCGCGCGGCTCCCAACCTCAACTCCGTGAAGAACCTGTTCAAGTCGCATCTGGCTCTATGCTAGCCGCTCAGATCGATCTCCACCGTGCGGGCCGCATTGGCATCGCAGGCACTCGGCAGCGATTACTGCAAGGCATACCACTTCCTCACAGCTTGCCCTTTCTCCACCCCGTAAACTGAAAGCCCGTCCTGTCGCGAGAAACATAGGACGGAGCTCGGTGTACCGGGGTCGAACGCATACCAACCGCGAGTCTCGCCCGTCTGTACATCGAGCAGCAAAAGGCGGGTGGATAAGTAAGTCACTCCGTTTGCCTGCGGCTCAGGAGCGACGAATCGAACTGCGGCCAGACCGGTCGAGATATCCAATCCAACTGCTGACCAGCTAGCGTCCGGCTTTTCGAAGTTTAACGTTTGCTCGAGCACGCCGCTTTCATTTAAGATTGCAACTTTCCCACTTTGCAAAACATAGAAAAGCCCGTCTTGCGCCGCTATCACGGCCTCTTCCTCTGGTCGTGCCAATGTTGAGGATTCGAAGTCTTTCAGCCCCTTACTCAGGTCCGCTATGCGTGTACCGTCGCTTGCGTAGAGACCCGCGAAAGACTTCTTGAACTGGTCCGCAGGACCTGTCTCTAGGTAACCGGAAACGTAGATCACTCCGCTATCTGCTGCGGCGATCATCTGCGGAAATGCCTTCTCGGGGAGTGACAGCTTGTGCTCACCTGCTACCGTGCCATCGCTCTTGTAATGGATCAAAACTGAGGCGCTTTCGCTGCGCCCCACAAGATAGAACGATCCGCCGGGAGAAACCGCTTGAAACACAGCATCCAAGGGGGTACCCGATCCCGACTTATCTGAAAGCAAATAAACAGTATGCTGCTTGCCGTCGGCGCTGACACGTATAAACAGACCCTTATCTATTTCCGGAACACCGGGATTTACTGCTTCGAAGTAAAGGTTACCCTCTGTGTCGCATAAGGTATTACCCTCGGAGCTGAAGGCCGGCATCCCCAGCGGAGTCGTTTTGCTCAAGACAGGCATGCGCAAGGGCGACTCCGGCGGCTTGGTGTTTGAAACTGAATGTAAGCCGCCTGAATTACTGACACTTGCAAGAGCAATCAAACTTAGCGCTGTAAAGATTCTCATCGTGCCCTCTTCAAAACATCCTCGATCCATGCCCTGAAAGCCGCGCTCGCGATTTCACATTCATCAGCCGGTTGGGTTCCGGCGCTTACAAACTTGCTCCCGACCTCCTGAACTTCCTGTTTACGGATTTGTGCGCTTATGTCAAGACCCGGCTTCTTGCCGTAAACCTGGTAGCCAGTTCCTATGCAGTAGCCATCAGTGTGGGTTATGGCTGTGGTCGAACGCTGCGTGCAGTTCCCACCACTAGCGCATGGGGCACCATAGAAGAGATCACAAGAGTAGCCATGATGACCCGCTTGAAACCCTTGAGTGTAATAATCTCCACCGTTGCAATTACAGGTGCTCGACTTTGTTACACAAACGGCACCTATGTAACAACCTATGCTTTGCGCGTGACTCACAGTCGACCCGGCTATCACTGCTAAACACAGCTTGAGGACGTTTTTGATGGACAAAACTCTTCCCATAGCTCACCTCTACACGACAAAATCCATTCCTGAAAAAATGCTTGTCAATTGTTTTTTTTTGCCGGAATGCGTCTACGCTTTTCATCGCGGTTTAACGACTGATGGCGTCAGCTTTTATCGCGCAAACCGCACCACAATCTCCGTCCCCCCCGGCACCTTGCGCCCTGCCTCCGGCGCTTGCGCCCGGGCCAGCCCGCTCCCGATGGCCTGCAAACCCAACCCCACCTCTCCCGCCTTCTCTGTCGCGCTGCGGACGGTGGCGCCAAGCAAGTCCGGGACGGTCACGTCGTGGCCGGAAGGGAGGCGCACACTGCCGGGGGCTTGCGAAATGTTTCCCGGGCTGAGCGGAGCTTCCATAATGGAAGCAGGGGGCGCAGGCGCGCTCTGGGCGGCAAGCACAGGCGAGGAAGGCGCGAGCGCGACCAGGGTAGGTGGTGCTTCCCCGGCGCTCTCCGGCGCCACCTCCATCGGCTTCCGCAACGGATCATCCTCAGGTAGCTCATTCACCTCCGCGAACAACGCCTGCAAATCCCCAACCTGCTCCTGCGACGCCCTCTCCTGAGGCGCGGAAGCCGCCTCCCGCGCCAGCTCCGGCGCGGACTTCAGCGGCTCATCATGCGGCACCCCTAGATACTCCAAAATCTCCTGTGCCAGCTCCTGAAATGCCGGCGCGCTCGCCTGGGCACCATGGTGGCCGCCCTCGCTCGGCGAATCGATAATCACCGCGATCGTCACCGCCGGGTTGTTTACCGGCGCAATCCCCACGAAACTCGCCACATACTTCGTCTTCGAATACGTGTGCGTCCGCACGTCGATCTTTTGCGCTGTGCCCGTTTTGCCCCCGGCACTGTAGCCGTTGAGCTGCGCGTTTTTGCCCGTGCCGTTCAGTACCACGCCTTCCATCAACTTGCGCATCTGCGCCGCGGCCAGTGTCGAAATCACCCTGTGCGCCCCTGCCGGCAGCGGCTCCGGCGGCGCATCCACCGGTCGAAACGGCTCCGCCTTGAACGCCCTTCCCCCCGCCTCCGCAGCCCGCAGCACGATATGCGGCGGCAGATACATGCCCCCATTCGCGATCGTCGACGCCATCGTCACCAGCTGAATCGGCGTCACCCCTACCTCCTGCCCCATCGGGACCGAGCCGATCGTCGTCGGCTGCCACCGCTCCGGCGGCTTCATCAGCCCGCGCGTCTCCCCCGGCAGCTCCAGGCCCGACCGCTGCCCAAACCCGTACGCGTGAATGTACGAGTAAAACGTCTCCTTGCCCATCCGCTCCGCCAGCTTGATCGCCGCCACATCGCTCGACTCAGCCAAAGCCTGCGCCGTCGTCAGCACACCGTTGTAGTGGTCGTCGTGCACCAGCCGTCCGGCCACCATGATTTTGCCGCCCTCGCAGTCGATCTTCTGGTCCGGCGTCGTCACATGCTGGTCCAGCGCCGCCGAGTATGTCACTAACTTGAATGTGGACCCGGGCTCGTAAACATCGCTTACCGCATGGTTGCGCAGTAGCTCGGATGAGGTGTGCTTCACATCGTTCGGGTTAAAAGTCGGCCGGATTGCCAGCGCCAGGATTTGTCCCGTATGTGGGTCCTGCACCACCACCGTCCCATTCAGCGGGTGCACCCGCTCTACCGCATGGTCAAGCGCCTGCTCCGCCATGAACTGGATATTGGCGTCCAGCGTCAGCACCATGTTCTCGCCCGGCGCCGGGTCTTTTTCGCTCGACGCCAACACATGCCTGCGCGCATCGAGCGCCGTCAGCATGCGGCCCGGCTCGCCATGGAGGTCATGGTCGTACCGCTGCTCCACCCCGCCTAGCCCGTTGTCGTCCACCCCGACATACCCCAGCACCTGCGCGGCAATGTCGTTTTCCGGGTAAAAGCGCTTGAACTCCTTCTGGAAGTACACCCCCTTCAGCTTCAGCGCCCGCACCGCATCGATCACGGCGGGGGACTGCTTGCGCGCGACCCAGGTAAAGTAGCGCGACCCGTTGATCCGCTTCAGGATTTCGCCCGCTTCGGTGAACCTGTCGGCCCGGTCGGTGTGCAGCACGCCGGCAAGCGCCTGCACGATCTCGCCGCGCTTCTCCGACGGGATCTCCCCCGGCACCGCGTAAATCGAGTCCACCGAAACCGTCATCGCCAGCTCGTGGAGATTGCGGTCGTACACCACCCCTCGCCGCGGCGCCACCTGGAACGTCCTCTGCTGTTGCGTCGCCGCCCGCGCCACCCACTCCGGGCCCTTGACCACCTGCAGCCACACCAGCCGGCCAAGGATCAGGCCCGCCCAAAGCAAAAACACCGCTACCACCGCGAGCACCCGCACCCGCTGCATAGGCGTCCGAATGTTCGAGCTCTGCTGCGGCACGCGCGCGAAGGAAAAAGGCTTCATGGCTTCAGAGCCTACCTCGCTGACAGTGAAATACCGACATTCCTAAACCGCACCACACGGCACGTCGCCCCTTCAAACCACCAGCCACGCGGAAAGCGATTTCCCTTCGCAAAAGGAAAAGCTCTGTGCTCATCCCACCCCTGCACCGAAGTACCGTTACCCCATAGCACCTTCCGCACCGAAGTACCGTTGCTCAAAAATCAATCGCCAGGACGGGAACCTAACTCTTCTGCTACCTAAAATTTCCAAACGCGCCAAGTTTTAACCATCACGAAAGTAATGAGACTTGCACCATTTCCGGTGCAAAACGTAAAACAACGAGAAAGCGCTGTACATTCTAGCGCGCAAAAAATGTCATTTAAACCTATTTCGCACGCGCGAAAACGTTTCTCTATCGCCCGATGCGGAGCGGCCGCGCCTCGGCCAGCGCGGGCGCTTCGCCCGGCGTCGTGACCCCGTCCGGCCGCACCACCTGCCCCGGCGCAGGCTGCGCCATGCCCATCTGCCGCGCCATCCGGTCGATCCGCGCCGGGTCGCTCAGCTGCGCCTCCCCCAGCTTCAGCTCGCGGTTGGCCTCTTCCAACTGCTTCAGCTGCTGCTTTTCGGACTCGATGTGGTAGCCGGCCTGGATGGACTCATAGTGCTGCCAACCGTAAAACATCACCAGCGCGAACAGCATCGCCATCGCTCCGGCGAACGAGCGTATTTCGCGTTTGCGCGCCGGGCACTGCGCCTTCACCAGCCGCGTGTTATCCATGCGCCGCGTAAAGAAGATTTCGGGCGTGGGGCCCCGTCGAGCGCGCTCCTCGCGCATCCACCGCGAGCTGTGTCTGCTGTTTGCCGCCGGGGCGCTTGCGCCTTCCCGTGCGATCCCGAACATTTCCGCCAACGCCTGGGTTGCCATCCTGCTTCCCTCAAAGTCCAGCTTTTTTCTTGCTCCCCTTCACTGCGATCGGGCCGGATCGCTGTGGGTGGAAGGGGGTGGTGCGTGGGGGTCCTACGTGGGTTTACTTTCGCCTTGTATATCGGCAGGACAACCCGGCCCGATCTCTAGAAACCTCGCTTTTTCTCGCGCGAAGTCTGAACTTTTGCCTCCGCCCGCCTTTCAGCCGCCCGCAGTTTGGCGCTGCGGCTGCGCGGGTTTCTCCGTATTTCCTCCTCGCCCGCCGTCACCGGCTTGCGGGTCAGTACCTCGTACACCCCGGCTTCCCTGCCTGCGCGCAGGGCGTCTTTCGCCAGCCGGTCTTCGAGCGAGTGAAACGAGATCACAACCAACCGGCCACCCGGCTTCAGCAACGCGGGCGCGCTTCGGAGCAGCGCCGCAATCTCGTCCAGCTCGCGGTTCACGTGAATTCGGAGCGCCTGAAAAGTCCTGGTCGCCGGATGGATCGCGTCGCCTTTCATTGGGTGGGCTGCGGCTCTTACCACCCCGGCCAACTGCGCCGTGGTATGTAAAGGCCGAGCCCGCACAATGGCTCTGGCGATTCTCCGCGACCTCCTTTCCTCTCCGAGTTCGTAAAGGAGGTTGGCGAGATCTTCCTCGTCAGCCTCGTTTACCACTTGTTCGGCGGTGACCCCGGACTGCGCGTTCATGCGCATGTCGAGCGGTCCATCCGCCTGAAAACTGAATCCGCGGTGCGCCTCGTTCAGGTGCATGGAGCTGACGCCGAAATCGGCCAGGATTCCATCCATCTCGCTGGGAGAAACGAACTCCGCTGCTCGACTGAACTCCGCATGATGCAATTCGAACGCCGGCATTGTTTCGCCGAGCTCCTCTTTCAACTGCTCCAGTCGGCCCTTGGCGAGATCGAGCGCGCTCGCATCCCGGTCCAGGCCGATCAGCCTGCCCTCAGGACCCAGCGCCCGCGCAATCGCGCTTGCGTGGCCTGCAAAGCCCAGGGTGCAGTCGAGGTATGTGCCGCCCGGGCGCACCGCTAAATACTCCAACACGACCTCTAAAAGAACTGGCACATGCCGTTCCACCGGCGTCTGCCCGGCCCTGGGGGCTTCCACCTACAACCCAAACTCCGCCAGTGCCTGCTGATCGGCTTCGGTCAGCGGGTTGGCTTCCATCGTCTGCCGGAAGAGCTCGTGGTTGGCAACCTCGAGATAGCGCTGCATCCCGAACACCACGACATCCCCGTTCAGCTTTGCTTCCCCCCGCAAAATCTGCGGCAGAAGCACCCTTCCCTGTTCGTCCATCTTCGCCATCTGGCCGTAGTAGTTCAGCCGGTCCAGCAGCTTCTTCTTGGCCGGGTTGAAGCTCGGAATCGCGGCCAGCTTGTCTTCAAACTTTTCCCACTCCTTCAACGGGTGGATTTCGGCAACCTTTCCATCCTTGCTCGTGATGTAGAACTGCCCTCCATGCTGCTCGTCGATGAGCGACTTGAACTCCGCAGGCAGCTTGAGCCGGCCTTTCTCGTCGACCCGGGCTGGATGGTTGCCGCGAAACATTCGCCTTCATCCTTGGAGAGTGCTGGTTTGGGAAGCATTCGAACCCATTCGCTCCACTTTTCACCACTTCCGACCACAGACTAACGAAGCGGAGACACTTTGCAAATGATTTTTGGCGTTGAATTACGCGTTGTTGGTTACTAAAGTTGGAAAGCGGTGGAAGGACTGTGCAAATCGGAGGTGGATTCGAAATGGGGGGTGCGAGTGGATATTACGTTTAGGCGGTTGCAGAGTATACGCAGGCTAGTCGGCTGCAAGCGGGTGTGTTCCGCGGCTGCGGCGCTGTAGATTTCCGGCCAGGTATATGACGACGAGGATGTTGAGGAGGGTCAGGACGGCTTTGGGCCAGGAGGGTTTGCGCAGGATCTCAAAGAACTCCCAGGGCAGAAAGGACGCGGTCACGATGAGGGTCAGGTACTCGGCCCAGGACTTGCCCAGGATGAGGCCGGTTCCCTCTATCAGGTCGAGGGCGGCATCGCAAAAGATAAGGACGGACAGCTGCCGCAAACGATGGGGCGTTACACCGGAAACCTTGTTGAGGAGGAAGTTAACGATCCGGCTTTCAGGGTCGAAGCGCAGGTCCGTCACCCAGTGCGTGACGAGGGTGACGAGGTCGCGATGAACCAGACGAAGCGCGCCGAATCCGAGAGCTACAAAGAAAACGGCCTTGACCAGCTTGCCGACGCCGATCAGGACCAGCCATCGGGTGGTTCGGGGCGCGATCCGGACTGGGGCTTGTTCTAGCTGCATAAAGATAGGGATGCTGGGCTTCGGTCCAGTGTATGCACATGAGGCGAGCCGGGAGTCTCCATCGATTGTCGCTCCTGCTCGCACGAGCAAGGGCACTCGGTACATCATAGAAGTCGGGAAAGACGAGGAGAGCGATGCGGGTGCAAGCGATGGCGAAAGCGGTTTTCAGTGCGGTATTGCTGGTTTGTCTGGGCTTTGCGGCGATGAGCGCGAGCGCGGAAAAGAAGGTTCCGATCGTGGGCGGGGCGGCGATGTACCCATCCAAGAACGTCGTCGAGAATCTCCTGAACTCGAAGGACCATACGACGCTCGTCTCGGCTTTAAAGGCGGCGGGGCTGGTCGACATGCTCGAAGGGCCGGGGCCCTACACGGTGTTTGCGCCGGCGAATGCGGCTTTCGACAAGCTGCCGGCGGGAGTGCTGGACGGCTTGCTGAAGCCGGAAAACGCGGAGGAGCTGAAGCGGACACTCCTGTATCACGTTGTTCCTGGCCGACTTACGGTCAAGGACCTGAAAAAGCTGATTCGCAAGGGGCAAGGCAAGGCGGAGCTGAAAACCGTTGAGGGCGGCATTCTGACCATGGCCGTGCAGTCGGGCAACTATGTGCTTTTGGACGCCAAAGGGACGACGGCCTCGATCACTACACCTGCGATTCCCCAGCAAAACGGGGTGTTGTACGTCATCGACGCCCTGCTCATGCCGAAGTGATCCTAGGGCGTTTTGGGGCTGATTTGCGCTCCAAAATGCGCATTTTCCCTGTCCTGTGATTTCGGAGCTACATGACAGGCGACTCCGGACCGGGTGAGGGGAGGCCGACTGATTCCTAAGTTTCGGGGCGGCTTGGTCATACGTAATACGCATAGGGGAACTTCGGTTCGGTTTGCGGGAGCGGGCGCGGTGTCTTTGGAGGTTGACGAGGCTGATTCTCCCGGCAGTCGATTGTGCTTGCGGCGCAGGTGAGGCGAGCCGGGTAGCTCACCTTGATCTACCGGCGGAAAGCAGTTATCGCTCCCTTACTCCAGAGGAGCAAAGGCAGCTGGGGAGCTCGGCTGGGCTCGGCTGGGCTCGGCTGGGCTCGTCTGGACAAGAGGCGTCTCGGTTGACTGAGCTTTTTTGAAGATCCGAGGCGAACGGTCC
>CAXTWG010000075.1:0-9426 GCA_964247895.1 uncultured Acidobacteriaceae bacterium | reverse complement strand
GGGGGTAGGCACAGTTTTATGGTAGCTGGGTGGGTGGTGTTTCGTTCGGGGGTAGCTTCGTTCTCGCTTCTCGTTCATCCCCACTGAAAATCGTGTCGGGAATCCTAGGCGGCAGCCGGATGGGGATAAGGTAATTTGCCCGATGCTGTGCAACCTGGAGAGTAGTTCCATGTTGCTTTCACGAAAAAACCATCGGCACAGTTGCCGGACTCTGTATGCCTTCCCCGGGAAGCGCTCTAGGGGTGATGTCCGAAGCGATAAAGCGCGAGGAGGACGGCGGCCATGCCGAGGCCGGTGATGAGGATGCGCCGTTTGTGCTCTGCCCGCCTAGCTCGCGCGGCTTCCTGCGGGTTAGAGGGGGCGGGGGCTGCCGGGTCGGGTACGACTTTCGCGGTCAGGCCCATGACGATGAGGCAGATGCCGGTAAAGAGAAAGGCAAAATTCGCCATTTGCGCCCCTCCAACTTGATCAAGATGCAACCGGCGGGGTGGGCAGGGTCAATCAGGCAATCAGGCGCGCGGCGGCCTGGGCGAAGTAGGTGACGAGGAAGCCGGCACCGGCGCGGCGGAGGCCGAGGAGCGACTCGAGGATGGCGCGGTCGCGGTCGAGCCAGCCACGCTCAAAGGCGGCCTGGAGCATGGAGTATTCGCCGGAAACCTGGTAGGCGCCGAGGGGGATGTCGAAACGGTCGCGGGCGGCGCGGATGACGTCGAGGTAGGGCATGGCGGGTTTCATGAGGATCATGTCGGCGCCTTCCCCAAGATCGCCTTCGATCTCGCGCATGGCTTCGCGGAGGTTGGCTCCGTCCAGTTGGTAGGCGCGGCGGTCGCCGAACTGGGGGGCGGAGTCGGCGGCTTCGCGGAAAGGGCCGTAGAAGGCGGAGGCGAACTTGGCGGCGTAGCTCAGGATGGGGGTGTTCTCGAGGGAGGCGGCGTCAAGAGCGCGGCGGATGGCGGCCACGCGGCCGTCCATCATATCGGAGGGGGCGACGATGTCGGCGCCGGCGCGGGCGAGGGAGACGGCGGCGCGGGCGAGGGGGATGAGGGAGCGGTCGTTGTGGACATGCATTTCGCCGTCGATTGCGTGGAGGACGCCGCAGTGGCCGTGAGAGGTGTATTCGCAGAGGCAGACGTCGGCGATGAGGGCCAGATTTTTGAGCGCGGAGGAGGCTTTCAGGCGGCGTAGGCCGGTCTGGACGATGCCGTCGTCGGCCCAAGCGCCGGAGCCTTCTTCGTCTTTGGAGGCGGGAAGGCCGAAGAGCAGGAGGCCGCCGATGCCGAGGCCGGCGGCTTGTTCGGCTTCGCGCTCGGCTTCGTCGAGTGAAAGGTTGAAAACGCCGGGCATGGAGCGGATTTCGCGGCGGACGCCCTCGCCGGGGCAGAGGAAGAGGGGGAGGATGAGCTGGGAGGGCTCGAGGTGGGTTTCGCGGACGAGAGAGCGCAGGGCCGGGGTTTGACGTAGGCGGCGCATGCGAAGAAAGGGAGCGTCCATCGCTCCATTCTAAAGAGTCCGGGTAGGTTTACCGTTCATCGAATCGCTTACTGTCGCTCGCCATGGCAGGGATGCGCTTGGCCCGGCAGATCCGTGCCGCTCGCACGCACGAATCAGGTACTACGGCTTCGATCTCCAAATGAATCATGACAGTTCTATGACAGTCGATGTGCAGGACCGGCTGAGTGAAATCCGGTGCTCCACGCTGGTTCTGGGAGGGATTGCGACCAGGGCACGCCGCCTTCCGCTGCGTCGGCATTGGTTGAAGGAATCCGCGAGGCGCCAGGATGGTGGTTTTCCCCAAAACGGCGCATTGAGCGACTCTTGAGGCGCCGGAAGCAGTCAACGCCGCGCTGAAAACATTTTTTGCCGCGAGTTGAAAAGAGTTCGCGCGCGGGAGTGGGCGTTTTCGGTTCTAAAAGCATCCATGCGCGCATGACAACGAAGAAAGCCGGTACGGGCGATGCGGGGAAGGCTTCAGCGAAGAAAAGCGCGGTGAAGACGCCCACCAAGGACCCGAAGGGCGGGCTGACCGCGGCCGGGCGCAAGGCATTCGCGGAGAAAGAAGGCGCGCACCTGCGGCCCGGCGTGCAGGGGCCGGCGGACACGCCGGAGAAGATGGTGCGGAAGGGGTCGTTTTTGCGTCGGCATTTCGCCAACCCGCGCGGGCCGATGGAGCGGGATGGAGAGCCTACGCGGTTGGCGCTCTCAGCCCATGCCTGGGGAGAAGCTGTGCCGCATACAGACGCCGACGCGAAGAAGCTGGCGGAAAAAGGAAGCGAGCTGCTGGAGCAATATCACGAGGCGAAAGGAGACGGGAAAGCCGCGAAGACGAAGAGTAGAGGAAAGAAAGCTTGAGCGGGAACACTGAGCTGAAACAGAAATCGCGGCTAGCTTAGCGACCGCGCAAGGCAGGGCGCAGTGGCTTAGCGAACAAATGGTGCAATCGCAGGATCAAAATGTCTTAAGACTTTAAGTTCGAGCGCTGGTAAGCTAAAGGCACGCCCGCAGGCGAGCGGGGTCCCGGGCTCGAGGTTTTTCTGGTATGAAGCAATGGAATGGAAAGCGCGCGGCCGCGACGGTGGCGGCGGTAGCGCTGGTATGGGCGGGGCGGGGACAAGCGCAAATGCCGCTAACCGTGGCGGCCGGAGTGCCCTTGCACGTAACGCTGACCAAAACAGCCGCGATGCGGGTGGGTGCGCCGGTGGAAGGCATCCTGACGGAACCGGTGTGGGTGTATGACCGGATGGTTTGGCCGAAAGGCGCGGTAGTGCGGGGGACGGTGGCATCGCTCGAGCCGCTCGAAGGAGAAGACCGGCTGAAGGCGAAGCTCAATGGTGACCTGACGCCTTTGCACATGCCCCTGGTGCGGTTTACGAGTGTGGAAGCGGGGGACAGCCGGACGGGGCTCGATGCCGAAGGGGAAGAGCGGCAAACGCAGGCGGTACGGTTTGTGGGGCAGAAGAAGACCGGGCTGCGTGAGAAAGTTCGAGGGCTGGTACAGGAGAAAGTGGCTTCTTTCCAGGACCAGGTGATGGCGCCGGGGAAGAAGGACCGGGCGCTCCGGCTTTTTTTCAACCAGTTGCCGTACCATCCTCAGCGGGTGTGGAACGGAACCGAGTTCGTAGCGGACGTGCAAAGGCCGGTAGCGGTGCCGATGCCGGACGAGGAGCAGGCGAAGCTGGTGGAAACGGCGGAGCTTGCAGGCAGCTTGCCGCCGGCGACCACCGTGCATGCGCGGCTGCTGACGGCGCTGGACTCAGACACTGCCAAGCAGGGCGAGCCGGTGACGGCGCTGGTGACTGAGCCGGTGTGGAGTGCGAAGCAGGAGCTGATTCTGCCTGAGGGGGCGCAGCTGGAGGGATCCGTGCTGCGAGTGAAGCCATCGAAAAGCTTCGGGCGGAACGGCGCTTTGCGGTTTACGTTCAAGAACGTCCAGCGACAGGACGAGGCGGCGCAGAAGCTGCGAGGGACCGTAACGGGCGCGGAGGGCGCGACAGCGGAAAACCTTGAAGTGGACGAGGAGGGCAATGTAAAAGCGCAACCGGCGAAAAACAGGTTCGCGGCGCCGTTGCTGCTGGCAGTGCTGGCGGCGGGCGGGCACGACTCGGATGGCGGCGTGGGGCGGCAGGTGGTGGCGGCGAATGGGCTGGGGCTGGTGGCACGGGTGGTGACGGCGGCGGTGTCGAGCCCAAACGTGGCGGCTGGATTTGGGGCTTACGGGTTCGCGAAGTCGGTGTACTTCCGGTTTATACGGCGGGGGCAACCGGTGCGGTTCCCGACGGATACGGTGGTTGAGGTGGAGTTCGGGGGACGGTAGGTTGAGTGGGTAACGTGGCGGCGAGTGCAGGTTCGCCGTTTTCTGTTTCAAGCAAGCACAAGGGGTGCGGGGTAGAAAGCCGTACTGGGCGCAGCCGTTCTGTAAAGAACGGCTGCATGGAACCGGATACTTCCGCAGCTTTCCGCCCCCAGGTATGTATGCTGTTTGCTTCCGAGCGTTTTCACACTTACCGGGATCTGCCCAGCATCGGCGCGTGAGGATTCGCCCCCTCCCTCACACCTACGGTGAAAGTGCTTTAACGGGCTTTTTTGGCTTTTGCGTTTTCGGCGGCTTCGCGCGCTTCGTCCGCCGGGGTGTCGAGCGAGTCCTCGACGATGCTTCCGGTGTTTGCGTCGACGTTGACCTCGCGGGTGTCGTTGCCTTTCTGGATGTCGAAGGAGTAGATCCAGCGGCCTTTTTCGTGTTCGAGCTCGCCGGATTTTACGGTGCCGGGTTCGCGGGTGAGGGCGATGGTTTTGGCGTTGGCCATGGTGATTTTGGTTTTGGGCGGAAGGGCATAGGCAGCGCCGAGCGAGAGAAGGGTGAAGGCGGGAAGAAAGATGTGTTTGCGCATGGAAGAAGCTCCTTGCTTTGAGTGTGGCAGGCAAGTCTTAAAGGCTTCTGAATTGAAAGTGAAGAATTGCTGAAGGCGGGGTCGAACAGGCTTGCGGCGCAGGTTCGAGCTCACGCCATACCTCGGCGAGGGCGACAGCGATGGGGGTGCCGGGAACGGAAAGGACCGCGGTCGCGGAACCTTCAGCGGGCTCGTGGAAGCCGTGCGCGTCGGCCTGGTAGGCCCGAAGCGAAGGTAGTCGAGGACTTTCTCCATCAGGCCCGACAGGGTGTCTTTGGGAGAGAGGATTTCGATGGCGATCAGCGGCGGGGTGCGCAGGATGTTCTGGGGCGGCGGTCCGCGCGGACGACGGTGACATCGGGGACGCGAAAGCGGGTCCTGGCGGTCTCCACCCGGTACTCGGGGAAGACTTCGACGGCCCACTTCCGGCGGCGATTCCAAAGAAGCACCGTGAAGTACCGCTGTAAACGGAGTCACGCGGGCAGGGGCGTGGAGGGAAGGGCAAAGCGTAGGATAGATGGGGATCAAGCGCCCTCCGGAACAGGGAAAGGCGCGCCATTTTTGCGAGGGAACGGGGTGCGTTTTGGCGGCTGAGCAGACGGTGTATGACGTGGCGATTGTGGGCGGTGGGCCGGCGGGATACACGGCGGCGATCCGGGCGGGGCAGAACGGGCTAAAGGTGGCCCTTTTGGAGAGGGAAGACAAGCTGGGCGGCACGTGCCTGCACTGGGGCTGCATCCCGACCAAGGCGATGCTGTTCAACGCGGAAGTGTATGAGCTGGTGGAGCATGCGGAGGAGTACGGGATTGAGGGGCTGGGCGAGCCCAGGCTGAACTGGGGAAAGGTGCTCGAGCGCAAGAACGGGATCATCAACAAGCATGTGAAGGGCCTGGACTTCCTGATGCGGAAGAACAAGGTGACGGTGGTGCGGGGGCAGGCGAAGTTGACCGGGCCGGCGCAGGGAGGCGTGCATGTGATCGCCATGGACAAGGCCGCAAACGGGGTGGGCGAAAAAGGCGAGGTCCGGGCGAAGAACGTGGTGATCGCGACGGGCTCGGACGCGAAGATGCTGCCTGGGCTGGAGATTGGACCGGATGGGACAAGCCCGATCATGACGAATAACGAGATTCTGCTGATTCCGTCGGTGCCGAAGTCGATGGTGATTATCGGCTCGGGGGCGGTAGGGGTGGAGTTCGGGTCGATTTTCAGGAGCTTTGGGGCGGAGATCACGATTGTGGAGTACCTGCCGCGGATTGTGCCTGCCGAGGATGAGGAAGTGTCCAAGGAGTTGCAGCGGACGTTCCGCAAGCGCGGGATCGATGTGCACACGGGGGCGAAGGTCGAGAAGGTGGAAACGACCGGAGCGGGCGTGAAGGTGACCTGGACCGCGGCGGATGGCAAGAAGGTCGAAAAGGAAGCGGAAAAGGTGCTGGTGGCGGTAGGACGCGCGCCGCGGACGGATGGGATTGGGCTTGAAAACCTGCCGGGGGTTCAGCTCGAAAAGGGGTTCATCAAGACGGACGAGTGGATGGCGACCGGGGTGGAGGGCGTGTATGCGATCGGCGATATCGTTGCGGGGCTGCCGCAGCTGGCGCACGTGGGGGCGATGTGCGGGATCGTGGTCGCGTCGAAGCTCGCCGGCAAGTATGCGCGGCCTGTGAAGCGGAACCGCATCCCGGCGTGCACGTATACCGAGCCGCAGATCGGGTCGGTGGGGCTGACGGAAGCGATGGCTCGGGAGAAGGGCCACAATGTGAAGGTGGGCAAGTTTCCGTTTTCGGCGAATTCAAAGGCCTCGATCGTGAACCAGCATGACGGGTTTGTGAAGGTGGTGACGGACTCCAAGTATGGAGAGGTGCTGGGGGTGCACATCATCGGGGCCTCGGCGACGGAGCTGGTCGCGGAAGCGGTGGTGGCGATGGAGATGGAAGCGACGCTGGAGGAGCTGATGTTCACGATCCACGCGCACCCGACGCTGGCCGAGGCGATGCTGGATGGGTTCGGGGCGGTGGAAGGGCTGGCGATCAATGTGTAGATGAAGGCAGGGTGCGCCGCTTGAAGATCGGAGCGCGAAGCGGCGGTTGCGCGAGGCTAGGGGTCTGCTTCGGCGTGGCTGCGTAGCCGGCGCAGCATGCGACGATGGTCGAGTTCTCGCTTTTCCATCGCATGGCGGCGCGGATACGGGTGCGACCGCTGGGGTGGTCATAGAAAAGTACCTCTTCCAACGCGGTGGGCTCGAGTTTGCGGTATTGGGCCAGCTTGAGCATGGCTTGCGCGAAGCCGTCAGGCTGCCGGCTCGCGTTCAGGCCGAAGATGTCCGCTTCGTATTCGCGCGTGCGCGTCAAAGTGTTGTTGATCGGTGTTGCCAGGAAGGCCAAGACGGTAATCGCGAGCACGGCTGCGGGAAGCAGGGCAATGTCCTCGATGCCGTGGGTGCCCCACCGGAGACCCCATCGCCGCTGCATGCTTCCAAGCCAGGCACGCAGCAGAACGAAAAAGAAGAATGCTTCGATCGCAAAGGGCGGAACGCCCTTGGCGATGTGATTGAGAACGTAATGGCCCATCTCATGGCCGGTTACGGCTTCGATCTCAGGCAGGCTTGCGGTGTGCAGCAGGTTGTCGTTCAAGGTGATGCGCGTCGTGCCGAAAAGCCCACTTACGTTGGCGCTGACGCGGGTTGTCTGGCGAGAAGCATCCACTTGAAACAGCTTGTCGACCTCGATGCCATTTGCGTGAGCCATGCGCAGCACAGGACCGGTAACAGATGCGTCCTGGATGGTGGAGTAAGTGTTGAGCAGCGGCGCCAGATACACGGGTGTAATAACGGTGAGGAGGATAAGAAAGAGTACGGCGACGGCGGTACCCCAAAGATGCCAAGTACCTGGAAATCGGCGGATCACGGCGTACAAGGCGGCCACAAGCAGGCCGCCGAGAAGAAGGGTCAGGGCAAGCACGATGAGTTGATCGTGGAGCCAGCCACCGAACGCCTGATGCGATTGGCTATACGTGTGTTCGCGATGGAAGCTTTCATACCAGAGCAGGGGTGCGCCGAGCACGGTTGAGGCCAGCGTAAAGCCGATGTAAAAAAGCCAGTCCTGGATCCAGCGCAAACGGGTAACGCGCTCGGCCCAATTGCGCAAACGCGCGGAAAGAGCGGTAAAGAGCAAGATGAGGCTGATCGCAATGGTAGCCAGGGCGTCCCACAAGGTGAGCCAGTAGCCACCTTCGAAGTAAAGGTCAGAAGCGGCGCGTTTGTCGGGCGGGACGAGCTCGAGATAGGCGCGTGTTGCCTGCACCACATCCAGATGGCCTTCGGCATCGAATTGAGCCCCGAAGGGAATTGGGCTAGGGGAGGGGCGAGAGTCCGCTGGAGGAAGGGCAAGGCATGCCACGGAGCTGAATGCCATCGTGAGGAGGAGCACAAACCATCCGGACAGGTTTCGCATGCGCCTGCTTTCCAGCTCATTGATTGAAGGATGAACGTAGCAGACCTTCGCTGGGAATGGAAGCGGTAGAGCAGATGTGAAGTTTGGACATGAGGTGGCTTCGCCGAGGGAGCAGCCGCTGTGGCGTGTGTTTCCGCGATCCCCGGTGTGGTCCCCGGTTCCCGGCCTTGCGGGGCTTGTCTCCGTGGGGTTGGATACTGTGGTTGCTCTCGCGGACGCGCAGCAGCCCGGTCCTGGACGACCCGGTAATGGCGGACTATAGGCCCGGAGCAGCGCGTCGGAATTCGATTGACACGCGCATTGGAAAAGAGCATTCTTCGGACCACATACTCACAGCCGAGCCGTTTTGGGACAGTCTGGTGTCTGCAAGGGAGACTCTTTGATGAAACGCATGCTCTTGATTTCAGTGGTTTACACGGCAAGTTTCGCCCTCGGGCAAGCGACACCCGCCGCGAAACCTGCCGAGGGCCTCAACGTACAAGCCGGGCCACCGAAGCTGGGGCTGCATTGGGTACGGGGGTTCGAGCCAAACGCGCGCGTGGCCAATGAAGCAAATACGGCAACGCGCACACGGAGCGCCAACATGACATACCATGGCGGCCCGATCATGCCATCGGTGGTGACGCAGACCATTTTTTGGGGTACGAGCTGGGGCAGCTACGCTGGCGATGAGATTTCGGGGATGGATGCCTGGTATGACGGCTTCAATCTATCGAATTATGCCAAAACTTCCGATGAGTACACGGGAACGAACGGGCAAGTCACGCCTAATACAACCCACCTCGGGCACATCATCGACACCTCGGCTTCGGTGGACGGGAGTAACAGCGCAACGATTTTGGCCGAGGTTTGCAAGGTGGTTCGTCCCGACACGAGCGGCAACGGCTATTACGCTGTGTATACGGACACGCCGCGCGGCAGTGCCGGTTATTGTGCGTACCACAGCTATGGGACGTGCGGTGGAACGCCTGTCCAGTTCGCACACTTTTTCAAGCTCGATGGGGATACGGGCTGCGACCCGAAGGATACCTCGGGATTGCACTCGCAAGGGCTGGCGGCGATCGCCAACGTAAGCGGGCATGAGTTTTCTGAGGCGCGCACGGATCCGGCCAGTCCGGCGGCTTGGTACGACTCGGCAGGAAACGAGAATGGGGATAAGTGCGGGTGGACTTTCGGCGCGCCGCTCGTTACTTTTTCGAACAACACCCAGTGGAAGATACAGGGCGAGTGGTCGAATGCGGCGTATACGTCCGGCACGGGATATCCCAACAGCTCCGGGCAACTGGGCTGTCTCGCGGGCAAATAGCCTACGGGGTGACAGGAACGCGCAAATTGCCGCCCTTTCGGGGCGGTTTTTGCGTTGCGCCGTCGAGCGCCTGGGGTGGGGCGGATTGTTTGCGAGGATAGGGGGATGAGGCAGGACGGATGAGCCCGGGACACGGTGTCGAGTTTTTGACCCTTCTGGAGCTGGGCCGGGTGGAGTATGGGCGGGCGCTCGCGCTCCAGGAGCGGCTGGTGGAGCTGCGGCGGGCGGAGGCGGTGGGGGACGTGCTCGTGCTGCTGGAGCATCCGCCTGTGCTGACGCTGGGCCGGAA
>CAXTWG010000074.1:5156-9575 GCA_964247895.1 uncultured Acidobacteriaceae bacterium | reverse complement strand
CCCCCTCCGCCATCCCCGCCAAAAGCGCGTACCGGTGCGAAATGCTCTTGTCCCCCGGCATCCGCACACTGCCCTGTACACCGCGCGCCGGTCGCACCACCTTCGTTTCCGAACCACTCATCTCGCTCAATCCCAAACCTTCCCTCCGCATCATCGAAATCGGTTCACACATGGGCAAAACTCAATGCCAACTGCTAAGCCCTTTGCCATCTTCAACTTACTTCCACACGCCCGGTGTTCCACGTGGAACACCGGGCGCAACACACCTCACCGCACCCGCAACACCACCACCGTCTCATCGTCGAACCGCTCCGCCTCACCCTGAAACTCCCCTACCGCCGCCAGAATCAGATCTCCCAGCCGCTTCGCGCTCGCCTCCGGATGCGCCCGCACCAACTCCATCACCCGCTCGGTTCCAAACATCTCCCCCGCCTCATTCTGCGCATCCGTGATGCCGTCACTCATAAACACCAGTGCATCCCCAGGCCGCGCTGCCAGCGAAATCTCCTCATACCGCACGTCCGGGAACAGCCCCAGCGGAAACCCTTCCGCCTTCACCACATCGACCGTACCCCCGCCGGCCCGCGCGCGATAAAACACCGGCTGCTGCGCGCCCGCGTTCGCAATCTGGAGCGTCATGTTCGCGTCGTTCCACACCGCGTACACCATGGTGACGTACTGCGCCGACACATGCCGTTCCTGTAGGGCATCGTTGAGCAGCTGGAGCATCTCCGCCGGCCCAGGCCGGCTTGCCCCCGCCGACCGCATGATGCCGCTGACCAGCGCCGCATACAAGGCTGCCGGTGCGGCCTTGCCGCTCACGTCTCCAATCGCAACCGCAGTCCGGTCTAGGTCGTAGCGCAGGAAGTCATACAGGTCGCCGCCGATGGCGCGCGCCGGCAGGAATCGCGCCGCCAAGGCCGCATGCTCGTGCCCGGGCGCGGTCTGCGGTAGGAGGCGAAGCTGTACCTCGCGCGCCATCTCCAGGTCGTGCTCCAGCCGCTGCTCCTGCTGCTGCACCTTCTGGTACAAGCGCGCGTTCTCAATCGAGATCGCCACCTGCGCGGCCAGCGTCGTCAGCGCCCGCTCATGGTCCTCGTTGAAGTAGTGCGGACGCGTGTGCTCCAGATCGAGCACGCCGATCGGCCGGTTCTGATAAATCAAGGGCACGACCATCTCCGACCGGGTTTCATGGTTTCGCAGCTCATAACGGGGGTCCTTGCGTACATCGGGCGCATGCACCAGCCGCGCTTCCGCCATGGCCGCCCCCACCAGCCCGCGAGTGACCGATAGCTGCTCCTGCATATGCAATACCTCCCCAAAACGCGTCGAAAAGCGGCTTTGGAGGGCGCCTTCTTCCGCGATCCAGATGGTAAAAAACTGGAACTCCAGCAGCCGGTGCAGCAGCTCGCCGATACGGGCGAACAGGACTGGAAGATCAAGGATGGCGGTGAACTCGCGCGCAATCTCGTTGAGCACCCGCAGGGTTCGCGCCTGCCGAGCCACGCGCGTGTACAGCCGCGCGTTCTCAATCGCCTGCGCGATGCGCGAAGCCGTCAAAGTCAGCAGGTTCAGGTGCTCCGGCCGAAAATAGTTCAGCTGCTCGCTTTCAATATCGATGACGCCGATCAGCCGCCCCTTGGCGATCAAAGGCACCGCCAGCTCTGAGCACACATGCGGGTTGACTTCAATGTAATCCGCCGACCGGTTCACGTCGTTGACCAGCAAGGCCTGCCGGGTTTCCGCCACCTTGCCGACGATACCCTGGCCCACCCGCAGCCGCACCCGCTCCGTTTCAAGCCCGTGGCCGATCTGGAAGCGCATGCGCAGATCGCCTGTGCGGTCGTTCATCAGAAAAATGGCGAAGATGCGGTAGGGAAGTACCGTTCGCACCAGCTCGGCTGTTTGTTTCAGCAGGGTGGGCAGGTCCAGGGTCGTACTGATCGCATCCGCGAGCTGGCCCAGAAACTCCGTCGGCGAGGATGGGCTCGCAGGCCGGACTGGAGCGTCCGCGGGAGAGGAACTCTCACCGGCATCGCAGGCAGGCGGCGAAGGAAGGGATGGGACACTCTTGAGCCGCGGGCCTTGCTCGCCAGTACTCAATGCTCCTCCTCGCCCGCCGGCCCAGGACGGCACAGCCACGAGTCAAGCATACTAGCGCCCCTGCACAATGCGCCGCAACCGGCGCTTCTTCAGCGGCTCAGCGCACAAGCTCTTTGTAGCTCGCCAGAATGCCCACCGACGCGCTTGCACCGATGCGGTTCGCGCCGGCAGCAATCATGCGCAGCGCGTCCGGCAGGCTGCGGATGCCGCCGGATGCCTTGACCCCGCAACGGCCGCCTACCGTCGTCCGCAATAGCCGGACGTCCGCCACGGTTGCGCCGCCGGCTGCGAAGCCGGTGCTGGTCTTTACGAAATCCGCGCCGGCCTCCATGCACAGCTCCGCCGCGACTCGCTTCTGCGCGTCATCGAGCAGTGCCGTTTCAAGGATGACCTTGAGGATCGCCCCTTCTCCATGCGCGGTTTCAGCGACCGCACGGATTTCGTCACCGACCTGCCGGTGCAAGCCGGACCGCAGCGCGCCGATGTGGAGAACCATGTCGAGGTCGAGCGCGCCGGCCTGTGCTGCGTGCGCGGCTTCAGTCTGCTTTGTCGCCGCCAGTGAGGCGCCAAGCGGAAAGCCGAGCACTGTACCGGCGCGCACCCCTGTGCCGGCGAGCGCCGACGCGATCGCCGGCACCCACGCCGGGTTGACCATGGCGCAGGCGAACCGGTGTTCGGCGGCTTCGGCGGCGAGCGCGAGCACCTGCGCCTCGGTTGCTTCGGGCTTCAACAGCGTGTGGTCGAGCACTGCGGCGAGCGCTGCGGCGGAAGGGAAGAGGCGGAAAGCTTCAGCTTTCTCCTCCTCGGAAAGAGGCCGGGCTGCCTGGGCTGTGTCGTTGTACATGGAAAACTTTCTCGCTCAGTGCGGTTCGGCCTGCAAGTCTAGGGGAAGCAGGCGGATATCCGGCAGGTTGCGGTAGCGCTCCCCATAGTCCATCCCGTAGCCGACCACGAAGTGATTGGGTATGCGGAAGCCGGTGTACTCCGCTTCAATCGGCTTGAGGCGCCGGTCCGGTTTGTCGAGCAGGGCAGCGATGCGCAGGGTTTTCGGATGGTGCCGCTGGAGGGCAGCGTAGAGGAACGAAAGCGTCAGCCCGGTATCCAGAATGTCCTCGACCAGAATCACATTCTTGCCTTCGATCGACTCGTCCAGATCTTTGATGAGCCTGACCTGCCCGCTCGAAACGGTGCCCTCGCCGTAGCTTGAGACGGCAACGAAATCGAAGGTTGCGTCGGCCGAGATATGGCGCGCAAGGTCGGCGAGAAAGATAGCCGCGCCCTTGAGCACGCCGACAAGCACGACCGGTTCGCCTGCGAAATCGGCCGAGATGCGCGCGCCGAGCTCGGCCACGCGGGCCTGAATCTGCGCGCTAGGAAACAAGACATCCATGGCCGGTTCTTTCATGCGCTGTTTCGGTTCAGCAGGGTGGGCAGCGGCTGCATGCCTTAACTTTACCGCCAAGCGCCCGTCTATACTTGCTGGTGACACCATGCTCCCATTCATCCATATCGGGCCTTACGCGCAGTCCACCTTCGGTTTGCTCCTCGCCTTGGCCGCGGTGTGCGCGAGTTGGCTTCTTCACCGTAACTTTCGCCGGTTCCGGGTGGATGCGGACGCTATCGGGATTATCGCGGTCGCCACGATCGCGGGTGTGCTGGGGGCGAAGCTGTGGCATGTACTGCAGGATCCGGCGACGCTGGCCGCACACCCTGCGGTGCTCCTGGACCGCGCGGGCCTGGCCTGGTTTGGCGGCCTGGTGGGCGGCATCGGAGCCCTGCTGTGGCAGGCTCGCGGCGCGCGCTTGCGTCCGCTGACCATGCTCGACCTGTGCGCCCCATCGGCGGTGCTGGGTTATGGAGTAGGCCGCATCGGCTGCCTGACCTCGGGCGACGGCGACTACGGCACGCCAAGCAGCCTGCCCTGGGCGATGAGTTTCCCCCATGGGCTTGACCCGGTGTATGTGCCGGTGCATCCGACGCCGCTGTATGAGTTTCTGGTTGCCGTTGCGGTCGCGCTTTGGCTGTGGCGGCGCAGCGCGCCCGCTGTGGGCCGCCTTTTGCATCCTGGCCTGATCACAGCCGAGTACCTGGTCCTGAGCGGGCTGGCGCGGTTTCTGGTTGAATTCATCCGTATCAACCCTCCGATTTACTTCGGGCTGAGCAACGCGCAGGTCGCCAGCCTAGGCAGTGTTTTGGTTGGGGTTGCGCTGCTGGTCTACGCGCGCCGTTCTGCAAGTGTCGAGGTAGCGACGCCGGTCGAAATACCCGCGCAGCAAACTGCGGCTTAATCAGGCTCTCATCCGGGCTCTCATCCGG
>CAXTWG010000074.1:0-5056 GCA_964247895.1 uncultured Acidobacteriaceae bacterium | reverse complement strand
GGCTCTCATCCGGGCTCTCATCCGGCTCTACCCTTTCCCGATATGGGAAAACACCGACGTAATGTAATTAACCTGGTCTCATCTGCCGATACCACGCATGCAGAGCAATACACCTATTCTGAGTGCGGCAGAGGAGTCCTACCTTGTTCAATTACACAACGCGGTTCTTGCAGGAAACGTCCACCATCGCGGCCGGTTTGGAGGCCACGCGCATCGAGCGCATGGTGGATATTCTGGTGGACGTACGCAGCTGGGGCGGGCGGGTGTTCTTCCTTGGCGTGGGCGGCGGCGCGGGCCACGCAAGCCACGCGGTAAACGATTTCCGCAAGATCGCGGCCATCGAGTGCTATTCGCCTTCCGACAACGTTTCCGAGCTGACCGCCCGCATCAACGATGACGGCTGGGACTCGTGTTATTCAAACTGGCTTAAGGGCAGCCGGTTGAGCGAGCGCGACGCGTTGTTCGTTTTTTCGGTCGGCGGCGGGTCGGTGGAAAACAACATCAGCATGAACCTGGTGAACAGCCTCAAACTGGCGAAAGACGTAGGCGCGCGTGTGCTCGGCATCGTAGGCCGCGACGGCGGTTATACGGCGCAGGTAGCAGATGAGGCGGTCGTGATTCCAATGCCTTCGCCGGATACGGTAACGGCGCACACGGAGGCGTTCCAGGCTGTGGTGTGGCACCTGGTGGTTTCGCACCCTCGGCTGCGGGCGCGCGAGATGAAGTGGGAAAGCTCAATGGCTGGACAGATGCCGGTGAAGTCACTTGTGGGCCGGCCCGTGCCGGTGCAACGAATCGCGCCCCAGCCGATGGCATCTCCCCAGGTCAGCAACTAGTGCGGGCAGGAGGCGGGCGCGCTGTCTTTCTGGATAGGGACGGCGTGCTCAATCGCAACGTTTGGTACGCGGACACGGGCGCGTGGGAGTCGCCGCGGACGCTTGAAGAATTTCGCTTGCAGGATGGAGTCTTGCCTGCGCTCGCCTTGCTTGGAGACGCGGGCTTTCTCCTGTTTATTGTTTCCAACCAGCCGAATGCGGTGAATGGGAAGTCTTCCGCGGCCACGCTCGCGGCGATGCACGAACGGCTTACAAACGAGCTCGCCGGCGTGGGTGTAAAGCTGACCGAGGCTTATTACTGCATGCACCACCCCCGCTTCACAGGGCCGTGTGCATGCCGTAAACCTAGTCCACACTTCCTGCGAAAGGCTGCGCAGGAGCATGGGGTAGAGCTCGCGCTGAGCTGGATGGTGGGGGACCGCTCCACGGACATGGAATGCGGGCGCGCCGCCGGGGTGCGCACGGCATGGGTGTGGACGGGCCAGGAGCCGGAAACGCCGGATCCGGCGCTGGTCGATGTGGCTGGGAAGAACCTGGCGGACGTGGTTCGAAAGATACAAAGCGCCCTTTCCGTTTGAAGGGCGCTTTTGTATTTCGCTCTGCTTAGGAAGCGGCAGAAACACGCGGACGCGGAGCACTCCACTGCGGGAGGGCTTGCGGAGGCAGGGAAAGCCGGTCATTGAGGGTGTAGCCGGCGGCGACAGCGTCGGTATAGAGCATACGCACGGTTTCGAGTGAGAACGCGGTCAGGTCCTTGCCGAGCAAGGCCAGCTTGGACAGAATATCGGGCGTGGCGGTGATGATGTGGGTGCCGGACTCTTCGGCATGGAAGACATTGAGCAGCTCGCGGGAGCTGGCCCAGAGCAGCTCGGCGCGCGGACGGTCGGCGAGGATTTCGACGGCGCGGCGCATCACGGGAATTGGGTCGACGCCGGTGTCGGCGATGCGTCCGGCGAAGACGGAAACAATGGCCGGCGTGTTCGGGTCGAGTGCGGCGGCGACCCGGCCGACCTGCTCGAGAGTCATCAGCGCGGTCACATTGAGAGCGATCCCGTCACGCGAAAGACGGCGGACGAGCGGCATGGTCGAAAAGCCTTGGGTGTTGGTGATGGGAATCTTGACATACACATTCTGGCCCCAGGAGGCGATGCGGCGCGCCTGCGACTCCATGCCCGCTTCATCGTCGGCGAAGACTTCAAACGAGACGGGAAGGTCAGGGATGGCGGCCAGGACAGCATGCGCAAAGGACTCATAATCCTTGACGCCGGCTTTGCGCATGAGGGAAGGATTGGTGGTGAAGCCCTTGACGTAGGGCTTCGAGTACATCTTAAGCAGGCTTTCGATGTCGGCGGCGTCGCAGAAGAGCTTGACGTGCAGGTCGCTGTTCAGGTTCATGGATGGCCTCGAGAGAAGTGGGGAAGCAGTTGTGCTGACTGTAGGGCGACGCCGCAGACAGCGTGCGTAAATTGTTCTCTCCCGCCATTACTAAAGTCCTTATCTGGGAAATTTCTGCTCTTTCCTTTCCTTGGGTCGCGTGTATGCTTCTCCCAACAATCCTTGTTTTTTGAAGAATGCGCAGGAGCCAGCAATGGGGGGAAGCAAAAGCCCGGCGCGGGTCTGCGACCAAGCTTCGCGCATCCACGCGGCGAATTGAGGAGAGTCACGCTTGCCTGTTCTTACCTTTCCGCAGACTGGGAGCATACCCACTCGCGCGCGTAAGTTTTTCATCGTTGGGGGCGCCGGTTTTATCGGAAGCCATTTTGCGGATGAACTGCTCGGACGAGCGGAGTATGCCGAGCGCGTCACACTTTACGACAATTTCTCGTCGGGGCGGTCCTGGCACTATGAGCAACATTTTTCCGACCCCCGATTGGATGTGGTGCATGCGGACGCTGCCAACCTCGCGCGATTGACGACGGCGGTCGCGGGGCACGACGTGGTCATCCATCTGGCGTCAAACCCGGATATTGCGCGGGCGGCAACAGAACCGGAGATCGACTTCTACCAGGGGACGCTGCTGACGAACAATGTAGTGGAAGCGATGCGGCGGGCGGGTGTGGGGCAGCTTCTGTACGCCTCGGGCAGCGGCGTGTACGGGGAGCCGGGCGAGACGGCAATCAAGGAGGACGATGGGCCGTTCCGGCCGGTTTCGACGTATGGAGCAAGCAAGCTGGCGGGGGAAGCACTGATCGCGAGTTACTCGGCGATGTTCGACCTGCGGGCGTGCTGTTTCCGGTTTGCGAATGTGGTGGGTCCTCGGCAAACACATGGGGTGGGGTTCGATTTCCTGCGCAGGTTGACGGCGGATGAATCGTCGCTGCGGATTCTAGGAGATGGGCGGCAGTCGAAGTCGTACATCCATGTGTGCGATGTGGTGGCTGCGGTGCTGACGGCACTGGATAAATGCGAAAAGCCGTTTGAAGCGTTGAATGTGTCGACCGAGGATGCGATCACGGTTGAGGAGATCGCGGATGAGGCGGTGGCGTCGCTGGGGTTGCGGCGAAAACCGGCGTACGCGTATACGGGTGGCGCGCGCGGGTGGAAGGGCGATGTGCCGGTGATCCGGCTCAACAGCGAACGGATTCGCGGGCTAGGGTGGAGTTCCCGGTGGACCAGCCGGGAGGCGATCCGGGCGGCGCTCGATGCGATGCGGGTGGAAGAGCGGGTGCTCCATGGCTGAAAAGGGGGATAGCGCAATGCCGACGTTGGCGCTGCTCGCGGGAGGGTTGGCGACGCGGATGCGTCCGGCTACGCTCGGAATTGCAAAGTCCATGCTACCAGTGGCAGGGGAACCGTTCCTGGGGCATCAGCTCAAGATGGTCGCGGAGCAAGGAGTGCGGGATGTGGTGATCTGCTGCGGATATCTGGAGGAGCAGCTCCAGGCGTATGCGGGGGATGGATCACGGTGGGGCCTGCGGGTTCGGTATTCGGGAGACGGTGCTGCGCCGCTGGGCACGGGCGGGGCGCTGAGGAAGGCGCTGCCATTGCTTGGACCGCGCTTCATGGTGATGTATGGAGACAGCTATCTGCCAACGGCATTCGGGCCGGTTTGGAAGGCGTTCCTGCGGTCGGGGCTGGAAGGGCTGATGACGGTGTATCCGAACGCGGGCCGGTGGGATACGAGCAATGTGCAGTTTGAAGGAACGTGGATCGTGAGCTACAGCAAGGGGGTCAAGACGCCGGAGATGCGGCACATCGACTATGGGCTGAGCTGTTTTGAGGCAAGAGCGTTTGGGGGATGGCCGGAGGGGGCGCGGTTCGACCTGGCCGACGTGTCGGCGGACCTGCTGCGCAGGGGGGAGCTCGCGGGATTCGAGGTACGGGAGCGGTTTTACGAGATAGGCTCGCCGGCCGGCATGGCGGAGACGGATGCGCTGCTGCGCCAGGGAGTGACGGCATGATCATCGCGAAAACGCCGCTACGGATTTCGCTCGGCGGCGGGGGGACGGACTTGCCCTCGTATTACCGCGAATTCGGCGGATTTGTGATTTCGGCGGCCATCAACAAATACGTGTACATCACGGCGAACCGGTCGTTCTTCCCTGGATACTTCCTGAAGTATTCGGAGATGGAGCATGCGGCAACGCGGGATACAATCCGGCACCCGATTTTTCGCGAAGCATTGGAGATGCTGGACGTGGAGGACCATTTAGAGCTGACGAGCGTGGCGGATGTGCCGGCGGGGACGGGGCTGGGGTCGTCAGGAGCGTTTACGGTGGGGTTGCTCCATGCGTTGTATGCGTACCGCCGCAAGCATGTAGCGAGCGCCGCGCTCGCCGAGCAGGCGGTGGAGATTGAAATGAACCGGCTGGGGCAGCCGGTAGGCAAGCAGGACCAATACATTGCAGCGTACGGCGGGCTGCTTTGCCAGGACTACCGCCGCGACGGCACCGTGGGGGTCGAGCCGCTGCAGATGGGCGAGGCGCATACCCGCGAGCTCGAAGAAAGCCTGATGCTGGTTTTTGTAGGTTCAACCCGCGCCGCTTCGACGCTGCTTCAGGATCAAAAGAACAAGTCGCAGACGGGAGATCGCAAGATGCTGGAAGATCTGCACTTTGCCAAGCAGCTTGGGTACGAGGTGGAGCGGGTGCTGACGGATGGGCGGGTGATGGAGTTCGGGGTGCTGATGCATGAGCACTGGCTGCGCAAGCGAGGGCGAAGCGAGGGGATGTCGTCGACCCGTGTGGATGAGCTTTATGACCTGGCGCGCGGGGCGGGCG
>CAXTWG010000073.1:0-9974 GCA_964247895.1 uncultured Acidobacteriaceae bacterium | reverse complement strand
CCTCCGAACCCCTCCGCCTCGAACTCCAATCCTTCCTCCACGCGATCCAATCCAACACCCCACCCGCCGTCACGGCCCACGGGGCCCGCGAAGCCCTCGCCCTCGCCCTCCAAATCCAACAAGCCATCGAAACCCACACCCAACACGCCGGCCTCCAAGCCTTTTCCCCAATTCACCGGTTCGAGTAGGACTTCTTAAAATGAGTCACATTTGCCGGAAGAAACGCAAGCGGCAACCTGGCTCGCGCGAGATAGCGATCGCAAAGCCCCGCACATTAAAGCAGTAGATAGTTTTGACGAACAAGGCCACACGTAGCTGTAACTACAGAACACCCCTTACCTGACAAACTACAAACATAGCTGGGTTTACTTTTACCGCCCTGCTTTAACTTGAGTTTGAGCCGGCTTCCACACCTGAACGACATCCCGGCCAGGAAAACGTCACCCCCCACCCTCCCCCTGCAACCTCATATGAAAGTTAAACACCGCCAGCGTCAGTATCCCGAACACCATCCCCAACACCGCCAGCACCGCCCCATACGGGTGCTCCTCCGCCAGCGAAAACCGGATCAAGATGATCGACACCACAAACGCCGCATTCCGGAACACCATCTCATACTGCCCCGACACCACCAGCGACAAAATCAGCACCAGCACATCGGTGAAAATCATCACGGTGAATAGGTCGTTGTAGAAATGCGCAACCGGCATATCCACCACATGCCGTAGCTGCAACGTCCGTCCTACCCGCAGCACATACAGCCCCACGTTATACGCCGCCATGGCCAGCAACAGTGCCGACAACCCGACCGCTACGACTTTCTTCTGCGTAATAAACCGCTCCAGCCGCCGCGACCGCTCCGGCGTCCCTTGCGGCCTCGGTCTCCGCTGCGCCACATACTGGAACACCGCCACCAGAAGAAACATCGCCAACCCTGCCCACATATCCAAGAGCAGCGGCGCCATCTGCCGGTTGAACACGTGCCCCTTCACCGCTTCGCTTGCTTCCGCGACATCGGTAAATACATTGCGCGTAAAGATCAGCGACACAATCTCAAACTGGTTCGCAATGGACCGCGTCGTCGACGCCGGCAGAGCCGCGATCAACGTCAGAACCTCGTAAAACAGGATAAAGTTGAATGGCGTCGAGATAGCGTCCAGATAGTTGGTTCCCGCTGCCGCCAGCACCGCCGGCGGATGCTCCATGGAGCGAGCTAGCAGAATAAGCAGGATATGCACCGCGAATCCGGCAATACTCAGCCGGATAACCACATGCTTCAGCGCCTGCTTATGCTCCTCGGTAAACACCCGGTCATGCGCCGCGATCAACTCCAGCCACAGCCGCGCTACTGTCAACCGCGCTTTCGGGGTCAGCTTTAGTCCCGCCGTAGCCATCGTCCGCGCCTCTCCGTCAGCCTATCTCAGGCCGGGTGCGCCCCCAATAAGAATTTACCGATAAGAATGTACCGGTAAGCATTTACCGCTGGCGCAGAAAGCGCGCAGGCCCGGGAGTTCTTCACCGGACTGCTCCTTCTCCTGCAACGCAGGCTATCTCAGGGAGTTACACTCTCCCGCGCAGCTGCCCGCCGCTCCGCATAGAGCGGAAATCCCTCGCACAACTCCTCCACTGCCCCCTTCACTCGCTCGACCACCGCCTGCTCCCCATGCCCATCCACCACATCCGCCACCCATCCGGCGATGACCCGCATCTCCCGCTCACCCATCCCGCGCGTCGTCAGCGCCGGCGTTCCCAGTCTCACGCCTGAGGGCCGCATCGGCGGCTGCGTGTCCCACGGAATCGCGTTCTTGTTCACCGTGAGCCCAGCCCCGCCCAGCGCCGTCTCCGCTTCAGCCCCGCCCATTCCTTTCGCCCACACATCCACGAGCACCAGGTGCGTATCGGTTCCGCCGGAGATCAGCCGCAATCCCCGCTCCACCAGTCCCTCCGCCAGCGCCTGCGCATTCCTTACAACCTGCTCCGAGTAGGCCCGGAAAGACGGGTCCAACGCCTCCCCAAATGCCACCGCCTTCGCTGCAATCACATGCATCAGCGGCCCCCCCTGCTGCCCCGGAAACACACACCGGTCCAGCTTTTTCCCTAGCTCCGCAACCGCCGCCGCTTCGCTCACCCGAGCCGCCTTTCCTCCATCGGCATCCGCAAACTCTCGGCCTCGGCCGTTGCCGGTGCTCGCATTTCCGGCACCCCCATTCGCTCCGTTTCCTCCCGTCGTCGGGAAGCCATGCCCGTCCGCGCCTTTCCCCGCCGCATCATGCGCCGCGCGCCCACTCCAGCCCGCCAGAATCATCCCCGCCCGCGGCCCTCGCAGCGTTTTGTGCGTCGTCGTCGTCACCACATCCGCCCACGGCAGCGGCGAAGGATGCACTCCGCCCGCCACTAGCCCCGCGATATGTGCCATGTCCACCAGCAGCTTCGCCCCCACCGCGTCCGCGATCGCCCGCATCCGCGCCCACTCCCATATCCGCGGATATGCGCTTCCCCCGGCGATCAGCAGCTTCGGCTGTTCCCGCTCCGCGACCCGCAAAAGTTCGTGGTAATCGATCGTCTCGGTTTCCCGCGAAACCCCGTAGCTCGCCACCCGGTACAGCTTTCCTGAGAAGTTCAGCCGGTGCCCATGGGTCAGGTGTCCCCCATGCGCCAGGTCCAGCCCCAGAATCCCATCCCCCGGCTCCAGCAGAGCCATCATCACCGCCGCATTTGCCTGCGAGCCGGAGTGGGGCTGCACGTTCACATAGGATGCTCCAAACAAGCGCCGCGCCCGCTCTCGCGCCAGGTCCTCAACCACGTCCGCAAACTCACAACCCCCGTAATACCGCTTGCCCGGGTACCCTTCCGCATACTTGTTCGTTAAAACGGAACCCGCTGCCTCCAGCACCGCTTCAGAAACAAAGTTCTCCGAAGCGATCATCTCTAACCCTGCGTGCTGCCGCTCCGCTTCCGCCTCGATCGCGGCCGCGATCTCCGGGTCTTGCAAAGCTAAAGTCCTTGGTGTTCGATGGGCCATCATCCTTCAAGCTTACTGCGAATCATGGCCCTGCCTGGATTGGCAACTTGCGCCGTCAGGCTTTTCGGCGGCGCAAGTGCACGCTTCCGTAACCGCTTATCGCGCCTCGTCGTCCTCGACCGGCTGGAAGGCATGCCCCCAAACCCAGTCCGCGACCCGGTGCCCCATTACAAGCCCCTGGTCTGCGTCGAACTGCCAGTGCACGCCCAGGTAAATCCTGCTTTCCGCATTCTGCTGTTCCGCCTCGGTAAAGTTCGCGAACTCCAGCGGCCGCAGCGGACGAGCCGCCCCGCTGATGTCCGCGTTCAACCCATTCCACTCATCGGAGATGAACACAAACGGCGTCTGCTCCGGATAATAGTGCCGCATGATCTCAAACAGCGCTCCACCGATCGTTGCGTGCCCTGAAACATACGCCGGAAACGGCGGCGTAAAGTTCGGCCCGCGCGTATTGGTGGCTTGGCCGCCCAGCGGGTACCAGTTCGGGTCCGTCTGCACCGCCGTGTTCCCACCCTGCTGGGCAGAACGAATCGCCGTCACCGGGCGCCAGTACTGGTAGTGCCACTTGGAATCCCAGGCAGCGATCGCCGCGTCCGCCATGGCCGTGTTAATCAACGCGAGCATCCGCGACGCGTCCGCCACAGTGTTCAACCCATGCTCGAGCACAATCGCCCGGGCCACCTGGTTGTACAGTCGCGGCGGCGCGCATAAGGCCGGCGTTCCGTCATACGACCAGAAAATTCCCTCCACAGTCTCGGCTCCGGTGCGTTCGGTCGCCGTGCCGAACCGCGGATCGCCTCCCAGGCTCTTCACCTGGTTGAACGCTGTCGTATACGCTGGATCGGTCAACCCCGGCGGCACCGGAGCCCGGAACTGGTCGCCCGCACTCAAGGTGAACGGTTTAACCTGCCCCCAGTACGCGCCAAGATAGATGGTCAGCTTGCTGATCGGGTCGGGCGACCAATGCCCAACGCCGCCGATCGGCGTAAACGGCCCACCCACGCTTGGATCCGGTATCTGCGCGCCGTCCGCTGCGCGTAGCGCGACGATCGACTGCGCCGCCGCCTGGCCTAATTGCTTGCCCGCTGCCAGGCGAGCGGCACTGCCGGAGATACGCCCAGCCTCCACCGCGAGTAGCGCATCCAACCGCGCACTCTGCGACGGGTAAAGCGAAAGGAGAGCGTCATGCGCCGCCTGCGCGATTGCGTAGTTTACTGAAACGCCCTCGGAAGCCGGAGCGAGCCCGGTATAGCTCTTGTACTTGTGCGTGACCGCATTCACAGCCTCAAACATCGCGATGTGCACGATAGCCATGGCGCGGCTCGCCCGAGTCGGACCATACTGCTCCCCGAAAATGCGCGCCTGCCCAGGCTGAACCGGCGTATGGTCGATCGCGGTGGTGTCGAGCGCTATCTCATTCCACATAAACAGCCGGTCAAAAGCATCGGCCGGCTTCCGCGGCGGTTGGCGGTTGTTAAACAACACCGTACTCTGCTGCTCTTGCACCTTGAGCAGTTTCTGTATCTCAGCCGAGCTCGCAGGTTCGAGAGTCGACGCGTCCGATGCCAGCGCAGCTCCGGGGAGAACCAATCCGGAGAGCAGTGCGGCAATCTGGGCGGCTCCGGCAATACGTTTCATTTTCATTCGTGTCATGGCAATCCTTTTAAAATTTCGTTGCTGCTGTTAAGCCGTGCTCGGGGTACTGAAACATAAAGCATCCACTCACAAAAAGAACGGCCCGCGGCTTACATCCAGGAAAGCAAGGGATATACAAGTCCGTGTAATTTCTATACCCACCTTAGGGGCCCAGGATAAGGACCTACTTATCTATAGCCTCACCAGGTTGCACCGAAGTTAATTACATCCCATTGCAATGTCAAGCCTTTGATCTTGAAATACCCGCCCTGCCTTGCCGCGAGTGCATGTCTTGCATGTTTCACGCCATAAATCTTGGATGGAAACACCCGGCCTATCCATTCCAACCTGTTACTTCAATGAACACGCCGTAACCGTAAGTAACCTTCACAAGCCATCCCCGAATGCCCGGTACACAAAGGACCCCAGATACCAGCCGTCCATGAACTTATAAGGAGTCTCGCCTGTCGTATAGTGACCGCAAGGCAATACCCGAGCCTCATGCGCCACCCCTAACCGCTGAAACGACCGCAGCACCTCCAGCGAGTACCGCTCCAAAAACGTCAAATCCCACTTTGCATGGATCACCAGCGTGCGCCGCTTGCTCTCCAAAGCAGTTCTTGCAAACCGCTCCATGTAGTGCGCCGGCGATATCCCCGCCCATAGCGCCCGCAGCCGCTCCTGCGTCAACCCCGCCGCCTCAAACCCGGCCCGGATATGCCGCGTGCTCTGCCCCGTCCACACCACATCCCCAAACGAAGTCGAGGCATGGTTGAACGCGCATACCTCCAGCCGCGGATCGTGCGCCGCCGCCAAAAACGCATAGCAGGACCCCAGCGAGGTGCCCAGCACCCCAAAACGCTCGTACCCCTGTGCCTCGAGCCAGTCCACGCAACACCGGATATCCACCACCGCCTGGCGCGCCGCCCCCAACGTCCGCCCAATGTTCGACGACACCGCGTAATCCGACCGCTCCAGCTCCGCCGGCCGCCGGATATCGTGGTAAGGCTTCGAAAGCCGCAGCGCCGACACCCCAAACCGGTTGAAAATTGCACACAGCGCGTTGTGCGAAAACGCATCCGCATTCCACTGCGGCATGACCACGATCGCCTTCCGCGGCTGCTCGCCGGTCTGCTTGTCGGCCCGCGCCGGATACCACCGCGCATTCACCAGGTCGTTCTCCGGATACGGCGTCCGCACGGGCGAGGTAAACCGCAAAAACTCCGCCTGCGCCAGCTCCCCCCTTTCCGCCCGCGCCCGTAGCTCCGCATCCTGCTGGAGCGTCTCCGGCCTTACATTCGTAGGAAACAGCTCCGGATAGCGTCGCTCTAACCGGAAATCCTGCGGCTGCCCATATCCGAAGAAGCGGTCACTGTCGGCGACAATTCCCTCGTTCACACGGAGCATCGCTTCCTCAGCCCCATCCGGTCCGCGAAAACCGGCACTGCTCCATCCCTCCGGCAGCGCATCTGGGAGCCACTCGAATCCCCACTCCAACGGTCGCACCACCCGGTTCTCATCCCGAGTCGTCAACTCCGTTTCCCACCGCACCATCCAGTCCGCATACCATCGTCCAAGCATCGCTCTCCATGCTACCGGAGCGGCTTTCCCTCCGCCGCATCAACCGCTTCCGGGCAAAGCGATACAGGCACACTCACCAGCCCTCGCCCAACACTTCTTCCATGTCGCCATCGGCTGCCTTGCTTGAAACGACAAAGGAGGCCCGAAGGCCTCCTAAAGTGAGAGGATCGCCGCAATCACTTCTGCCCCTTCCCCTCCGCCTTGAAGCGGTAAGTAAACTGCAAATACGCCAGGGTAATCGGCGCGCCCCGGCCCGCGCTCGTCAGCGAGGTGCCCGTAAATAGATGTCCAACCCCAATGTTCACTACATAAATCTGGTGCCAGATATACTTCGCTGAAGCATCAAACTCCGTCCCGATCCCGTCGCCTCGGAAGCCGCGCGTCGGCGCTGCCTGAAACGTGCCCCCCCCGCTGTTATAGATCGCGTCTCGCACCGTCGCTAAATGCAGCGAGCCTACTTGAAACAAAGCCTGCAAACTCGAATCCTCATCTTTTAACGGCGTTGCCGAAATGTTCAGCCGGTCCTGCTTGATGTTTTGAAACCCAAACAAATCCACCAACCCAAACGCATTGTGGTTGCTCGGGTACTGCTGGTCATAGGTGCTGACCCGGTTCGTATTCCGCCGCGGGTTCCCCGTCGCATAGTCGTACTCGCCCTCGATGTGCGGTTCCCACCGCACGCGCCTGGCTACCCAGCCCGCGCGAATAATCCCCGCACCCGCGTGAATGGAATCGGTGCTGTAGCTGCCGCGCTGCAAATCCCCCGTGCCCGAAGCTTGAAACCCATACGGAAGCGCCGTTTGGAAGTAAGCGCCATAGGTAAACTCCGCCTGCGAGCCGAACCGGTTGCCTGCTAGACTCCGCACTCGGGGATTGGTCCGCACCAACACAAAAGGCTCGAGGAGAATATTGCTCGGCAGCCGCCCAACCTTGCCTTCTGACGGACTGGAACGCGCGCTCGGGATCGGCGAAGCCGCCTGCCCAAGGGTGAACTGGCCTACAACTCCATGAAACGTCAGCCCGGCCCCGTGCTTGTCCAAGCTGGTCGGGTATACCTGCACCACCGACGTCGTGAAAATATCGATCCGGTCCTTGTCTCCAATGCGTAGGTCCGCCCCATCCCACGTCCGGCTGTTGTTGGTCCAGTCGCTTGGCCCAACTACCCGCTCATCCCCGAATCGTATGATCTGCCGCCCGACGAACAGGTTCGAGCTCCGGTACTTGAAATCGGCGTACGTCTGAAAGAAGTCGAACTGGTCCCTCTGGTTCGCCGCTACATCCCTCAGTGGCAGCCCAAGCGCATGTGTGTCCTGAAACTGCAATTGCAGTACCAGCCACTTCGCCGGGGTTATGTCTACCGTCCCCCGCGCCCGCGTCAGCGTGTAGTACCGCCCCAGCCCGGGCCGCAGATTCAGCGCAGTCTGGTCCTCCATGCGGTTCCGCAGTTCCCCGCTGAACTGGATCCACTTGGGAAGGGAATCGAGGTGGAAGACCCGGTCCTTGCCTTGCTGAACCGGATACAGCTCACGCTGCCCGAATGCGGATAGCGTGAAAAAACAAGCAGTGGCGACAGTGAGGAAAAGTTTGGGAGGCAAACGCATATCGTCACACAGTATTAACAAACTAAGATATTTGGCAAGAGAAAAGGAGTTTACCTTTCGGTAAACTCCTTTCTATTCTCAGGTTCTATACCGCCCTAAACAGGGGTCACTACGTCCTTGGTCTTGTTCAGCTTTTCAATAAACGCCTCGCCCGTCCCGATATGCTGGTCCACCAGGCGAGAAGGCGTGTGCGCCAGCCACTGGTTCAGCGAGATGTCCGAATACTCCGCCGTCGGGAACACCTCGAGAAACACCATGTCCGTATCCCCCGTGTTCTCGATGTAGTGCGGCTGCGACCGCCCGATCGTCCCCACGTCCCCAGCCGTAAAATCCATGGTCCGCGCATGGCCGCCCGCGCCGAAAATCGTCATCCGGCCCGAGCCCTTTACATAGTACTGCCATTCATCCGCGTTCGGATGCCAATGCAGCTCGCGCAGCCCGCCCGGCTTCAAGGTCACCACCGCAGCCGCGATGTCCGTTGCCGGGAAGTTCTTCTTGTCGATAATCTTGACTTCGCCGCCCTGAGTTTTTTTCGTCGGCTGGATGCTGTTCAGGAAGAACGCAAAGCTGTTCGGCACCGGCCCTGTCTTTGCGTACACCTGCTTCTTCTCCTCCGCCAAGGGCCGCGGAAGGTCGCGCGGGAAAATAAACAGCTCCCGTTTCGGCACATTCTTGAAGGTCGCCTCTGAGGTCTCGCAGTTCTTGGCCAACACCTCCGGCGGCGTGTGATGGAGCCAGTCCGTCAGCAAAAATGTCTCGAACTCATTGAAGTTCCCATCGTTGAACACCAGCACGAACTGCGCTCCGTCCGGACCCAATCCTTGGATCGAGTGGGGTACGCCGCCCGGGAACAACCAAAGGTCCCCCTCGTTGACGTCCTCGACAAACGCCCGGCCTAGGTCGTCGACGGCCGTAATGCGCGCCGAGCCCGCCGTCATAAACGCCCATTCCGAGCCCACATGCCAGTGCAGCTCGCGCACGCCGCCCTTGATCAAACGCATCTCCACACCCGCCATCGCCTTCGAGGTCGGCAGGTCGCGTACCGTCACCTGCCTCGTCCAGCCGCCCGCCTCCACGCGCTTGTGCGAAAGCGACATCGAGTACTTAAACGGCGGCTGCCCGCCCGCGTCCGTCTCCGGCGGCCATACTGAATCCTCATTTAAGCTGTCGTCGATCTTGTTGATCGGGCCCGGCTCTGCCTCATTCGTGCCCGCGTGCGCGTCATGGCTCAGGTCCTTGGACTGTTGCCCCTGGTCCTGGGACTGCCCTACCGACTGCTGCGCTCTGGCAGCCAGAGGTGCAGCCGCTGCTGCTGCAATAAGTGCCGAACTCCGGCCCAAAAACCGGCGCCGGCTCAGGCTTTCCTTTATTTCCTGCTCTGCCATGTTTCTTCTCCTGTATGCCGCCTTACAAAGGGATCCGGAGCTCTCAATTCGCCCACAACTCTTCTTGCTGGACTTCTGTGGCGGTGAGCGGACTGGACACTCTTTCGCCTTCTTGTACCGCGAATCTTAACCCTGGCTGAAGGATCGCTTACCGGGCCTAAGCCTATGCTTTTTTACCGTTCTTTGACAAATGGCATGTGCCTTTGTGCAGGATCGTTCTTTTTATCCTGCAAAGCATGAAATTGTTCCTTCTCCGCCCGCCATAGCACCAAAACAAAAATTGCCGCCGCCAGCAGCACCAGCCCTACCCCCTGCCGCCGCCGCGCTAACGTGGCCTGCTGTTCACGCGAGACCGTCACCGCAACCCCGGATCGGCGTTGTACAGAAAATAAAACCGCAGCTCCAAAAATGGCCCCTTGAAGTTTTTCGGCAACGGCGGAAACGGTGCCGCCCCCGTGATCCCGCCCCACGCCGCCCGGTCCAGCGACACATCCCCGGACGGCCCCTCTAGATGCATTTCCTTCACCGACCCGTCCGGCAGAATCTTGAACCGGATCAGCACCCGCCCTTGCTTCTGAATCGGCGGACGCGCCACCTCTGGGATAATCGGAAACCACGACCGCTTCGTGTCATAGATCACGCGCTGGATATACGGTCCGAAGTCCACCCCCAGCGTGTCCAACAAAACGTCGACCGCGCCCTTGTTTCCCTGGTGCTGCGACGGCGCATTTGCTCCCCCATCCCCTCCAC
>CAXTWG010000072.1:0-10016 GCA_964247895.1 uncultured Acidobacteriaceae bacterium | reverse complement strand
AGCGTGAACAGCCCCGCATCGCGGATCACCCCCGCCTTCACGCTTTCCATCAACCCCGCCCGCAGTTCCCGCATCGGTAGCGTGCTGAGCAGGTCCACATCGGCAAACACAGCCTCGGGATGGTGAAACGCCCCCACCAGGTTTTTCCCGGCTGGGAGATTTACCCCCGTCTTCCCGCCCACGGAGGAGTCCACCTGTGCCAGCAAGGTGGTCGGCGCTTGCAGGTACCGGATCCCCCGCATGTACACCGCCGCCAGGAACCCGCCCACATCTCCTACAATCCCGCCGCCGAACGCGATCAAAAGCGACCCTCGGTCCACCCCCGCCCGTGCCAGCTCCTCCAGCAGTCGCTCCACCTCGCTCAATCGCTTTGCGCCCTCGCCCGGCGGCAGCATCAGCACGTGCGGCTCTTCCGCGAACAAGGCCGTCAGCTGCGCCCCCCACAGCGCCCAAACCGGCGGCGAGCTCAGTACAAATACACGCCGCCCCTCAACCGCCCCGGCCAGCGCCGGCAATAGCCTCTGGCCCACATGCACGGGGTAGCTCGCCGAAGGTGTATTCACTTCTATCGTGCGCATACTGCCTTTATCGTATCGTGCGCACCTTCCCGCTCAGCCCGGTTGTCTAATAGCCATATGGAAGAGCACCTGAGCACCGACTTCCTCGTTATCGGCGCCGGCATCGCCGGCCTGCGCGCCGCCGTCACCCTCGCCGCGCACGGCCGCGTCCTCGCCATCACTAAGGAGCAGCTCGGCGAGTCCAACACCAGCTATGCCCAGGGCGGCATCGCTGTCGCGCGCGGCGGCCTTGAGGATGTCGAGGAGCACTGGGCCGATACCCGGGCCGCAGGCGACGGCCTGGTCGACCGCGAAGCCGCGCGCATCCTCGTCGCCGAGGGTCCTGCCCGTGTCGAGGAGCTCCTCCGCTGGAGCACCGGTTTTGACCGCCACCTCACCACCGGCGAGCTCCTGCTCACCCGCGAAGGCGCCCACTCCCGCTCTCGTATCCTCCATGCCAACGGGGACGCCACCGGTGCCGAGATCGGCCGCGCCCTGCTTGCCCACGCCCGTACCCATCCATCGATCGAGCTGCTGGAATGGACTACCTGCGTGGATTTGGCTGTAGCCGATGGCCGGGTTCAGGGGGCATGGCTGCTTCGGCGGGATGGCGGAGTTTTTCTCGTGCGCGCCCGCGCCGTCCTTCTGGCGAGCGGCGGGGCCGGCCAGGTTTACTCAGACACCACCAATCCCGCGGTCGCCACCGGCGACGGCATCGCCGCTGCCTTTCGCGCCGGGGCCGCGGTGGCCGATATGGAGTTTTACCAGTTCCATCCCACCGCCCTTTCCCTCCCCGGCACCCCCCGCTTCCTGCTCTCGGAAGCCTTGCGCGGCGAGGGCGCGCACCTGCTCAACGAGGCCGGCGAGCGCTTCATGCCTCGCTACCATCCCCTCCTGGAGCTCGCCCCGCGCGACGTCGTCGCCCGCGCCATCACCCGCGAAGGCCTTGCCGCGGACGGCAGCGCCCGCCCGGTCTACCTCGACATGCGCCACGTTCCCGCCGAGCACGGGGGGCTCGACCTCGCCGCCCGCTTTCCCGGTATTTCCGCCTTTCTCGCCAGGCACAACCTCCTGCTCACCCGCGATCTCATTCCCGTCCGCCCCGCCGCGCATTACCTCATGGGCGGCGTTGAAACCGACGTCCACGGCCAAACCTCCCTCCCCGGTCTTTACGCCGCGGGCGAGGTTGCCTGCACCGGCGTCCATGGCGCCAACCGCCTTGCCTCAAACTCCTTGCTGGAGGGCCTTGTTTTCGGCGCCCGCGCTGCGCAATCCATGCTCGCCGCCCCCGCTCCCGCTCCCGTACCAACGGGCGGCTCTGTCGCGCCACTCGCGCGAGTTGCGTTTCCCGGCCCGGAAACGCGGCGAACCCTGCAAGCCGCCATGTGGGCCGACGCCGGTTTGCTGCGCGAGGGGGCCGGCCTGAAGCGTGTCCACGCCTGCATCGCGGAATTGCGAGCCCGTCCGCGCACAGGGGGAACGATCACGCGCGAAGCCGCCGAGCTGCGCAACCTCCTCGACATCAGCGAGCTCATCGTCCGTTCTGCCCTGGCTCGCGAAGAAAGCCGCGGGGCCCACTACCGCAACGACTTCCCCATCCGCGACGACACTGACTACGCCCGCCACTCGCTTGCCGTCGGCGCGGAACCGATCGCCTTCGCCCCCCGCCTGCTTTGACAAAGCCGCAAACGTCCCTCATGAACGCCGGCGAAACCGCAAGTGGCTCCCGCGCGAATCGCGCCCTGACATTCCGGCTTAAAAACAGTCCGGCTTAAACTTATATGGAACGCGAAGGGGCCATCGGGAATGAAAATAGGCTTTACCCTGCCGGAGCAGACCGCTGCCGCTGACCATGCTGAAATGCTCCTCAAAACCGATGCTGATCCGGAAGCCGTTTTCGCGTTCCTGCGAAGCCGGGGCATGGGCAAGATGGACTGCATGCGCGTTTTCGCGGATGCAACCGGCATTCCGCTCGTCGAAGCCATGAAGATTGTGCAGCGCAGTCCCGTATGGCGGTAAACCTCTGTTCGCCGCTGCTATTCGCCGCCGCGAGCCCGCACCTGCTCTGACCTGCATATATCCCGCATCCTACCCGCGTAGGAGCATGTATGAAGCAGCAGGTCAGCCGCGCCGCAATTGCCTTCGTTGCAGTCGCCTGCACTGCTGCCCTCCACGCGCAGCTCACCGTGCCTCCGCCCGGCTCGACCCTGCCCGTGTTTCTCGATAACACCCTCGACGCCAAAAACACACACCCCGGCGAGCCGGTTCGCGCGAGCCTTGCCCAGCGCGTCCCCTTGCCCGGCGGCGGATTTCTGCCGGACAAAGCCAAACTGACCGGCACGATCCTCTCCGTTGACGACAAAACCCTCACCGTTCGCTTCAACGCGCTTTCCGTCGGCGCGCAAACCGCCCCAATCCGGGTCAAGCTGCTCGCCGCCGCCGACTGGCTCGATGTGGAACACACCCACGACAACCTCGGCAGCTCCGATCGCGGGGCCGGCAACCCCACCCAGTGGACCACCGAGCAGATCGGTGGCGACGAGGTATACCCCGCCAATACCATCGCCAAGGTTTACAACACGGCCACCGAGCCCGTAGGGCGTGCCGACGGCACTGGCGTATACGGCGCGCCGCTCCAGCCCGGCGGGCTGGAGCGCGCAATGGGTCCGTTTTCGACCACCGCCGCCGGCCTTTACGACCTGCCCGGCCTCGCCCTCGGTCCACAAACCTCCTCTGCGATCACATTGCAGCTCACGGATGCGAAGTGGAAGCTCCACACCCACTCGGGCCTCCTGCTCGAAGTAGTGCCGTAAAGCTAAGCGCCTAAAGAAAATGGTCATCCTGAGCGCAACGAAGAATCTGTTTCTGCTTTCCTCAGGCCTCCTTCGGCTCCGGCAGCAGCTTGCTCGCCGCCGCGAACCCACCCAGAATTCCCAGGATCACCACCAGCGACGCCCACGCTGGCACTTCCACCCACTTCGCCGCCAGCATCTTTCCTGCGACAAAGATCAGAATCACCGCCAGTCCGTAGTGCAGCAGCCGCAGCTTGTCCAGCATCCCGGCAAGCCCGAAGTACAACGAACGCAGCCCCAGAATCGCAAAGATATTCGACGTGTACACGATGAACGTGTCGCGCGTGATCGCCAGCACTGCCGGGATCGAGTCCAGCGCGAACAACAAGTCCGTAACCTCCACCACCAGCACCACCAGCAGAAACGCTGTCCCGCTCAACTCGCCCGCCCCGGAGTCGGCCATGCGGCGTCGCAGCCATTGCAGCAACCTGGGCTGCTCTTCCAACTCTTCGCCCTCGTGCTTGGCCTTTAAAAGTCGTACCCCGGCCACCAGCAGTACGGCCCCAAACACGTACTGCACCCACCCAAACCGGTCCAGTAGCGCCACGCCCGCGAAAATGCACACGCCCCGGAGCACGATCGCTCCCAGCACTCCCCACAGCAGTACCTGCCTCTGCCCGCGCTCGCTCAGCCCCAACGAACGAAACAAAATCAGGAAGACAAACAGGTTGTCGATTGAAAGTGAACCCTCGACCAGGTAGCCCGACACAAACTCGATCGCGCGCCCATGCCCCTGCTCCCGCGAAACGAACAGCGCAAACCCGAACGCCGCCGCTGCCAGCGCCGCTGTCCACCACCACGCCTGCCGCACCCCTGCCCGGGTTGTCTTCGCCCGGCCCAGCACCAGTAAATCCACCAGCAGCAGCCCGGCGACAATCGCGTGAAATCCCACCCAGAAAAGCAGGGAAGCGCCCGCAATATGCTCCCTCATCACTTGCCCGGCGCGCCTAGCCCTATTCCGGCATCCAGCAGCCGGATCGCCCCCTCCACAATGGACCCGGATATGGTCAACGAACGGGCGCTTACCTTATCCAGCGTGTCCTCGGCCGTATGGTGGTAGCTGTTGTTCGGCCCGTAGTCGATGTCGATGATGTCCGCGCACGGCACCCCACGCTGCACAAAGGGCAGGTGGTCATCCTCTACCTGTGTCGTCGTCTTGAACACGTACCCGCCCACGCCCGCCTGCGCCGCTGCCTGCCCCACCACATCCTCCAGCCACGGCGTCGAGTCCGTGTCGCGCTGAATGCCTAAATCCTTGTCGCCGATCATGTCCAGCAGCAGAAACGCCTTGACCTTCGCGAGCGTTCCATCTGCCTGCCACTTTGCCGCCAAATGCCGCGAGCCGTACAGTGAGTCCGAGTGGGTCCATTGCGGCCCTACCGACTCCTCGCCGTCAAAGAACACCAGCCAAACGCTATAGCCCTGCGGCGGGTGTGCCCGCAGGTCGTTCGCAATTTGCAAGAGCAGCCCCGTCGTCGCACCCCCATCGTTCGCGCCCACAAAGGGGATGTCCTTCAGCCAGTAATTTGTCTCATAGTGCGTGGCGAGCACGATCGCCTCATCCCGCTTGCCCCCGCTCTTGCTGTCGAAGCGCACGATGAAGTTGTGCATCAACTGCGGCCCCGCCGGGGTCGAGGAAGTAAACGTGTCCTCCTGCAACTGGTCGTGCGCGAAAAAGTTTTTCAGGTACGCCTGCGCCTTGGCGAGCCCCGGGCTGCCGTTAAAGCGCGGCCCCGTCTCATCCACAAACTGCTTCGTGTACGCAAACGCCTTTGTGCCATTGAACGCAGGCGCCGGCGGCAAGGCCCATGACGGCAGCGCACACAACAAAGCGAGCCAAACCCAGAACCTCACTTCGCCTCCTCCGCGAGCCTGTGCCGCCGCGCCGGATGCACCGCCGCCGAAACCCCGATGCTCACCAGATACAACAGCATCATCGGCGAAGCAAACACGCACATCGTGATAATGTCCGGCGTCGGCGTGATAATCGCCGCAACGACGAAAATAATCAGCACCGCGTACCGGATGTTCTTCCACAAAAACTTGGGGCTCACGATCCCGAACAGCGACAGAAACATAATCAGGATCGGCAGCTCAAATGTGATGCCCAGCCCCAGGATCACCGTCAAAAATAGGTCCGTGTACTCATTGATTTCAATCAGCGGCTTGAACTTGTCCCCGTACGCCAGCAGGAACTCGAGCGAGCCCGGGTACACAAAGTGATACCCGAAAAATGCCCCGCCCAGGAAGAGCGAAACCGTCGCCGCCATAAACGGCCAAACATACTTCTTCTCGTTCGCATACAGCCCCGGAGAAATAAACAGCCACACCTGGTACAGCACATACGGCGCCGCCAGGATCGCCCCCGCCATGAACGAAATCTTCAAGTAAAGGTTAAAAGGGTCGACCGGGTTGTGGTACACCAATTGCGTATCCAGGTGATGCTTTTTGAGTGCAATCGTGATCGGCTGCTGCATAAACACGTAAATGCGCTCATGGAAGCCGTACGCGACGAAAAACGCCAGAATCAGCGCGATAAATACATGGATAAATCGCCGCCTGAGCTCGTTCAGGTGCTCCATCAGGCTCATGCCCGGCAGCTCCGCCCGGTCGCTCACAGAAGCCCGTGCCCGGTCGAGCGGGTTCATGTTTTCAAGCAGGTCAGCCACGGTGGGACTGCGCCTCTTCGTGCTCGCGCGCCGGGTCGCTCCCATGGCCGTTGCCGTTCGCAGACGGCGTTACCGCAGGGTTCGAGCTCTGATCCGCCGGCGACCCGTCCATGGGCGGGATAACGTCCACGCGCAACAAAGGATGGTCCTCCACCGGCTGCTCCTGCCCCGTCGTCGCCGAAACCGCATATGGAACCGCCTCCACGGGCGCTGACGGCGGCAGGATCGTGTTCTCCGCCGAAGCCGTGGCAGGCAACACCGCCTTCTCCGCCTCCTGCTTCTGCACCAGCTCCTGCTGCTCGGCCACCCGCATCTCTTCGCTGAACTGGTATTTGAAGTCGTTCGACGCCTTGCGGAACTCACCCATCAGCTTGCCCAGCTGCTGCCCCAGCTCGCCCGTTTTTTTGGGCCCGAGCAGTACCAGCGCGAGAATGAAGATAAAGATGGGGTCGGCCAGGTGCATCGCCCCTCGATAATAACCGAGGACGGTACCCGAGCGCGGCTTGCCGCAGCAGCCTTCCCCACCTAGTCCCACTCCGGCACACCCTCGTATTAAACTTCCCGTAACAGAACGCGGTCTGCATCTCCCCACCCCAGGCCGCATCTGTTTAGATACGAGGCTGCAACATCCCCGTGGCTTGGAACTCTGCGAAGCCACTGCAGCCGGGTACCACAATGCTTTCAACATCCCCGTCTGCCCTTCCTAAGAGGCGGACTGAAGGCGGAACACCGGCGTGAATGTACTGACTGAAGAGGCCCTGCCTTTGAGTGCTGACGTCGCCCCTGCGCGCAACATCGCAGAGGCCTGCTCCTTGGAAAATTACCTCGTCCTGCCCGACACCTCCATGGACGAGCGCATCGCGGTCGCGCGCCGAAAGCTTGGCGACTCCGCCGTCCTGCTCGGTCACCACTACCAGCGCGACGAGGTCATCCGTTTCGCCGACTACACCGGCGACAGCTATAAACTCTCCAAGATCGCCGCCGAAACCGCCGCTAAGTACCTCATCTTCTGCGGCGTCCACTTCATGGCCGAGTCCGCTGACGTTCTCGGCCGGGCCGACCAGCAGGTCATCCTACCCGACCTCAACGCCGGCTGCTCCATGGCCGACATGGCCGAAATCGGTCAGGTCGAGGACTGCTGGGACGCCCTCATGGCCTCGGGCCTCCTGCCCGCAAGCTCGACCGCGGTCACGCCCACCCCCGGCTCCATCCTGCCGATCACCTACATGAATTCCACCGCTGCCATCAAGGCTTTCTGCGGCGAGCGCGGCGGCCTCGTTTGTACCTCCTCGAACGCCCGCAAGGCCTTCGAGTGGGCATTCGCCCGCGGCGAAAAAATCCTTTTCCTGCCCGACCAGCACCTCGGCCGCAATACCGCCCACGCCATGGGCATCCCGCTCACCGACATGGTCGTCTACGACCCCTACCAGATCAACGGCGGCCTCACCCCCGCTCGGCTCAAGGCCGCCAAGGTCATCCTGTGGAAAGGCCACTGCTCCGTCCACCAACGGTTCCTCCCCGACCACGTGGATCACGTGCGCGCCAAGTACCCCGGTGTGCAAGTCATCTGCCACCCCGAGTGCCGCTGGGAGGTTTGCCAAAAGGCCGACGCCCTCGGCTCCACTGAGCGCATTATCCAGTTTGTTGAGCAACAGCCCGCCGGCGCTACTGTTGCGATCGGCACGGAGATCCATCTCGTCAACCGCCTCGCCCGCCGCTTCGCCCCCGAAGGCAAACGCGTCATCACCCTCGACGACACCGGCTGCCTTTGCACCACCATGTTCCGCATCAGCCCGCAGCACCTCTGCTGGGTGCTTGAGAACCTCCTCGAGGGCCGCGTCGTCAACCGGATCACCGTCCGCGACGACGTCAAATACTGGGTCAAAATCGCTCTTGACCGTATGCTCGACGTCAAAGCCTGATTCGCTCGTTCCCTAAACGGGAGGGCCCTGCCCAATATCAGGGCCCTCCCTCCAACGTATCGCTCCTCCCAACCCTCGCTCCACGCTAAAATCCGGGAGCCGGGCACATCGCGCCGGGGAGGGATTCGAGTGCAGTCCGCGACACCCCAACGCTGGGCCATCAACGCCTACTTCGTTTTCACCGGCCTTGCCACTTTCCTCTTCGGCCTCCTCATTCTCCGCATCGACAAGAGCTGGACCGTCTCCGACTGGCTTACCAACTATCAGGGCGGCTTCGTCCGGCGCGGACTTCCTGGCGAGATCATCTACTTTCTCTCGCACCTCACCCACCTCACCCCGTTCTTCTACGTCGCACTCCTTTTCCTGTCCGGCTATGCGGTGCTGCTGTTCAGCTTCCGCCGCCTCGCCTTGCGGTCCACGTACAGCATCTGGGCGCTTGCTCTTTACTTCTCCCCCGCGACCCTCGCTTTTCCTATCCTCGACCTCGGCGCGGGCTACCGCAAAGAGGTCCTTTACCTCGCCGCGCTCTCGTACTTCCTGGTCCTGCTCGCCCGCGACCGCCTTTCCTCTCGCGGCGCTACCCTTTACATCGCCCTTTCCCTCCTTCTAGGCACGCTCGCCCACGAGTCCCTCATCTGCTACGCCCCCTATTTTTTTGCCGCGCTCGTCCTCGGCGGCCGCACGGTCGCGCAAGCCGCACGGCAGTGGGCGCCGGGTTTCGCGCTCGGCCTCCTGTCCGCCGCCGCCTGCGCGCACTGGAAAGGCGATCTCGGCACCGCCTTCCGGATCTGCTCCTCGCTCGGCTATCCGCTTCTCGGCCAGTCTACCAACCAGGTCTGCGCGGGCGGCGCGCTCGGCTTCTTCGGCATGACGCCTTTTCTCGCCCATTGGCTCACGAAGGTCGTCGTCGCGCGCTACCACTACATCCCCATTTACGCGGCCCTGGGCCTGTTCGCCCTTGCTCCGGCCCTCGCCGGCAGCATCGCCCTGGCCCGAGGAGGCTGGCGCCGCGAAACGCTCACCCTCTGGGTTTCCACCCTGGCCGCTTTCGCCGCCTCCTCCATCCTGTTCTATTACGCAATCGACTGGGGCCGCTGGGTCGACCTCCACGTCTTCAGCATCGCGGCCTTGTTCCTCCTGCTCGACGGGCGGGCCCGCGCCGCCGGCGTTCCCATCCAGCGGCTGCGCCCGCTCGCCTTCGCCTGCCTCCTCGCCTACTGCACCCTGTGGACCTTGCCTCACGCCTTCGCCGAAAGCTACCCCCGCTTCGGCTACGCGAGCCTGGCCGCGACCGTGCTCGCCCACCTGCACCGCCACATCCAGCCATAGCTCCGCTTCACAGGGTGCAATCCGAGTCTGCCTTCGCAATAAACTGCATTGCCCCGCGCATGGAGCGACAGTTACACTTGGTGGTCATGATGAACGCGAAAACAAGCCGGTTCCGCGAGGTCTGTGAGCAGGCAGGGCTCGCCGTCACCCATCAGCGCCAGGTCATCTACGACGTGCTCTGTTCCACCGCCGGCCACCCCTCGCCGGAAGAGGTTTACGCCCACGTCCGTGAGCGCATCCCCTCCATCTCGCTCGCGACCGTGTACAAGAACCTCCACCTTTTTATCAGCTCCGGCATCTTCCGGCAGGTCTCGCTCCACCATGGCTCCATGCGCGTTGAAACCAACCACAACGCGCATCATCACCTGCTTTGCACCCGCTGCAAAACCATCCATGACATCGACCCTGCACTCCTGGGCCTGCCGGTCGAGCCGTGCCAACTGCCCGGTGGTTTCCTCATGCAGCGGCTCGCAGTCGACGTTCTCGGCATCTGCGCCCGTTGCCAGGCCGAGCAGCCCCCGTCGCCTGCGATTCAGTAATCGCGCTTCGCGCAAAATTCGCATGTCAAGGGAACCGGACAGCATTTCCCTGCGTACCTTGCACCCATGAGCACGGCAGCATCCACGATGGCTCCCTGGGGTTTCCTCGGCACATCTCCAAGAACGGGCAGGCCCGCCTCCGCGCCCC
>CAXTWG010000071.1:0-10021 GCA_964247895.1 uncultured Acidobacteriaceae bacterium | reverse complement strand
CGGCGGCGGCCGTGCCGGCAGGTGCCGTTGGTCCGGGTACATCGGCCAGCGAAGGGACACCGGAGGGCGCAACCTGCGGCGGCGCGTTTTTCGCGGACTGCTTGGCGATATTGCGGTCGCGGGCGCTCCCTTGGAAGCGGGTGCGCGCGACGGCGGCTTTTTTCTTTTTAGGCTGCGGCGGCGCGTAGGCGCTGAAGATGGGGCGGGTTTCGTCCTTGGAGGCGGCGGCATCGACAAAGCCGGGCTTGATGTCGATGAAGGCTTCCTCGCGCAGGCGCGTCAGATAGGCGCGCAAGGCAGGCTGCACCTTGGCCGAGCCGACGGCTTCCTCCACCTGCGGCTGCACTTGTGCGAAGGGCTGGACGCCAGCCGGGGTGTGCGCGTCGACCTTGAGGATGACAAAGCCCTGTTTGGTGCGAATGGGTGCGGTGTAGCCGCCCGGCTGAAGCGGAAAGGTCACGTCCTCCAGGACGCCGGCGAGCTGACCGCGCTTGAATTCGCCGAGCGTGCCGCCGTCGGCGGCGGTGGAGCCGGTGGAGTTCGCCTTGGCGAGCGCGGCAAAGTCCTTGCCGTCCTTAAGTTGCGCGTGGACGCTATCAGCCTTTTTTTGCGCTTCGGCGACCTGCGCGGCGTTGTCCGGATCGGCCGTGGGGATCAGGATCTCCGAAAGCTTGACCTGCTCGGGCGTCGTGAACTGGTCCTTGTGGTCGTTATAGTACTGCTGCTCCTCGCCTTCGGTGAGGTTAATGCGGCGACCTACCTCATCGCGGATGACCTGGGTCGTAATGACGCGGTTCTGGATACTGGCCTTGAAGTCGGCAAACGATACGCCCTGCTGTTCGGCGGCTTTTTCAAGTGCTTCGAGCGAGTCGAGGTTGTTTTGCTTGCGCAGCTCGTCGAGTTGGCGGATGGTTTCAGCCTCGCCGGTGATGCCGAGCTGCTTGCCCTTGGACAGCAGGAGCTGGTTGTCGATCAGGTCGCGCAACAGCTGGCGCTTTTGCTCGGCGAGGTCGGCGGGCGGGATGCTGCGCTGCTTCCCTTGTTGGTCGAGCTCGCTTTCAGCGCGGTTGTAGTCGGACGTGCTGATGACCTGATCGTTGACGCGCGCGATGATGTCTTCGACCACCTCGCCGTGGAAGGGGGACTCGGGCGCAGAGGCTGCGGCGTTCTTACTGACAGGCGCGCTGGGCTGCTGCGCCGGGCTCGCATTCTGGGCAAGAACAGGTGCGGCGGCCAGGACGGCGGTCGCGAAAACGAGGAGGGCGGCGCGAAAAGCGGGAAGCTTCGGAATCATCAATAAAGGTCTCGACAGGTTGATCGGCGCGGCCGCCTGGCGAACAAGGCTGACCTGTACGCGCGCCTGGACATGATTCTACGCGTGACCGGAGCCGTCCGTCATGGCGCAGCATCCCTGCTTTGCCGGCCATGCTGCGGATCCCACAAAAGTGGGAGAAGGCAGCCGCTACCCCCCTTGCTATACTTTTCTGGCAGCCAGAGGTCCAAAACACAACTCTATGTCACCCCGCGCCCGCCGGACTACCTTTTCCCTCCTCGCCTTTTTCACAGCCTGCGGTCTTGCCGGAACGGTGGCGAGCCAGCGGGTCCACGCGCAGGACGGGGACTCGGACGGCGATTTTCGCAGCTCCCTGAAGCAGTTTGCCGCGGTGTACGCGACGGTGAGCGAGAACTATGCGGAGCCGCTCAAGGGCGACAAGCCGGACAGCACAATTTATGACGGGGCGATTCCCTCGGCGCTGCGGACGCTGGACCCGCACTCGAACTTTTTCGACCCGAAGAGCTACAACAAACTGCTCGAGGAGCAGCGCGGCCGGTACTACGGCGTGGGCATGCTGATCCAGCCGCAGCTGATCGGCGACAAGCAGCGCACGGTGGTGTTGAAGCCTTTCGCTGGGACGCCCTCCTACAAGGCGGGAATCCATCCGGGCGACATCATCACGCAGGTGGACGGCAAAACGACCGACGGGCTGAGCTCGGACGAAGTGGTGGCGCTGCTGAAGGGCGACAAGGGGACGCACGTCAAGGTAACGGTCGCGCGCGCTGGAGACACGCCGGGCTCTGCGCAAACATTGTCTTTCGATTTACAGCGGGCGGAAATCCCGAACGATTCGGTCGACCTTGCGTACCAGATTCAGCCGGGGATTGGGTATATCCATATCAAGGCTGTGCAGGAGACCACGAGCAAGGAAGTGTCCGATGCGCTGGCCAGCTTCGGCGACATGAAGGGGCTGGTGCTGGACTTGCGCGACAACCCCGGGGGCCTGCTGAATCAGGCCGTCGCGGTGTGCGACCAGTTCCTCCAACGCGGGCAGATCGTGGTGTCGCAGCGGGGCCGGGCATACCCGGAGCAGGTCTACCGGGCCAACCACGGCAACGACGGCAAGAACTATCCCATCGTCATCCTGACCAATCGCGGGACGGCCTCGGCGGCGGAGATTATTTCCGGCGCGCTCCAGGATCACGACCGCGCCCTGATCCTGGGCACAACCACCTTCGGCAAGGGGCTGGTGCAGACGATCTACAATCTCTCAGAAAACACCGGGCTGACGCTGACAACCTATCACTACTACACGCCCAGCGGGCGGCTGATCCAGCGCAATTATGAAGGCGTATCGCTCTACGACTACTACTCGAACCACGGGGCGCCGCAGAACCCCAAAGACCGCGAAGTCAAGCTGACCGACACCGGACGTACCGAGTACGGCGGCAACGGCATCGCGCCGGATGTGCCGTTCGAGGAGCCCAAGGCGACCCACTTGCAGCGCGTGCTGATCGCGCACTACACATTTTTCGACTTCTCGCAGCAGTGGCTTGCGAAGCACCAGGTGGCAAAGGACGCGACTGTAACACCGGAAATGCTGGACGCCTATAAGCAGTTTTTGCGGGAAAAGCAGATCGCTTTCACGGATGCGGAGATGATGCCGGTGGTGGACTGGGTCAAGGCGAATATTCTGGCGGATTTGCTGGGTACGGCTTATACGCAGGAGGATGGAGCGCGCGCGCGCGCCGAGTGGGACCCGGAGATCAAAAAAGCGGTCGCGGTGATGGGCCAGGCGGCGCAGCTGGAAGCCCGGGCCGAGCAGGCGGCGGCGGCCAAGCAGGCGGCGAAAAGCAATCTGCCTTCGACGATGTAGTTCCGCGTGGAAAGGATTGCACTGCATGCAGGATTTCCGGTTCGCGTCTGAGGCCGACATCCCCACACTGGTGCCGTTTGTCAATGCGGCCTACCAGGTGGAGAAGTTTTTCAAAATCGGCGAGCGGACGCATAGGGGCGAGATTGAAGTATTGCTCGGGAGCGGACGTTTTTTGATGCTCGAGCAAGGGGCTGCTCTCTTGGGCTGCGTGTATGTGGAACTGCGCGGCGAGCGGGGCTACCTCGGCATGCTTTCTGTCGCGCCGGAGCGGCAGCGGCAAGGGATCGGCACACGGTTGATTGCGGCAGCGGAGGAGTTTTGCCGGGAGATGGGCTGCCGCTCCATGGAGCTGACCGTGGTCGACCTCCGGACGGAGCTGCCGCCCTTGTATGAGCGGTTCGGGTATCGGGTGACGGGAACGGCGCCGTTCCCGGCGGACGAGATGCCGGTAAAGGTGCCGTGTTCGTTCATCACCATGTCGAAACCTCTCATGCCCGCGACTGGTATCTAAGAATTCTAGTGATTGCTGCTGGGAATGCTTTCGCCCTGTTCCGCGGTGCCTTCGACTTTAGAAGCGGTGTTCTTGATGTCGATGATGCCGCATGCCTCGCGTGCGCCTGAGTTGCCGGAAGGGTCGGTTTTCATGTCATCGGCGTTTTTGTGGACGATGATGGAGGTGCCGCCGTTCGCGAACACCGAGTTGGGGGCCTTGGGATCGAGCGTGATGTCTTTGGTCGTAAAGGTTTTGGTGACAATGCCTCCGTCATTGACGGCCAGGTTGATGGGCAGATCGCCCGCATGGTGGCCATTTGCGTTTTGGAAACCGTGCTGTTTGCCGGACGGATTGAAGTGCGGACCGGCGGTCATGAAGGTCGGTGCGTCGCAATGCGGCATTTGATGGATGTGAATGCCGTGATTGCCGGGGTCGAGGTTCTTGAGCTTGACGATGACCTTGACATCGTTCTTCTCCTGCACCAGCCAGATACGGCCGCCATAGCCGCCGGACGAAGTTTCCAGCTGTATGTTGACTACCTTCGGGGTAGCCTGCGCCCCCGCCGTTACCGACGCGAGTGAAACTGCCGCTGTCGCGAACCCTGCGATCCACCTCATATCCTGTTTCCTCCCACCTGACTGTACACGGAGCTTCCCATGCGATTGTCACAGAAATACCGAGGCAATCTCACGTGCGTTCGATACCCTTTCAATACGAGGAGCGAAACCCATGGACGTGCGAGAGCGCTTGAAGGCGGGAATTCGGAAGTTCAGGACGGAGATCTACCCGGAGCGGCGGGAGGCCTACGAGCGCGCGGCCGCCGAGCCGCAACGGCCGCATACGCTGGTGGTCACCTGCGCGGACTCGCGGATCGACCCGGAGCTGATCACGCAGTCCGGGCCGGGCGAGATCTTTGTCACGCGCAATATTGGCAATCTGGTGCCGCCGTACGGCGAAATGCTCGGGGGTGTGTCGGCGGTGCTTGAGTATGCGATTCAAGCGCTCAAGGTGCAGCATGTGGTCATCTGCGGCCACACTGACTGCGGCGCGATGAAGGCCATGATGCACCCGGAAGCGCTTGAAAAGATGCAGGTGGTCCGGCGCTGGCTGCGGAATGCGGAGTCGTCCTTGAGCATCGCGCGCGAAGTGGAAAGCTCGGACGATTTCCTGATGAACCTAACCAAGCAGAACGTGCTGATGCAGATGACGCACGCACGCACGCACCCCTCGGTGGCGGGTGCGATGGCGCGCGGGGAACTGGAGATTTCCGGGTGGGTGTACAAGATCGGCTCGGGCGACGTGCTGATGTATGACGAGCGCAACCACGACTGGGAGGCCAGTGCGTGATTCTGCCCCGGTCACGGCAGCTGCGCTGGATGGTGGGCTATGTCGGGCGTCCATTGCTGGTGTTGTTTGTCTACGATGTCGCGGTCGTGGCGGCGTACCACCTGGGCTGGCGATGGGTATCGCTGCCGAACGTACCGCTGAGCCTGTTTGGCGGGGCGATCGGGGTCATTGTCGGTTTTCGGAACAACTCAAGTTACGGGCGATGGTGGGAAGCGCGGACGCTGTGGGGCTCGATTGTGAACAACACGCGCTCGATCGCGCGTCAGATCGTGAGCGTGGTGCATGCGAAGGATCAGGAGGAGTCGCCGGCGCTCGACGCCATGCGGGTCCGGCTGGTGCATTATCAGATCGCCTTTGTGCAAGCGCTCAAGCAGCAGTTGCGTGGACTGGAGCCATGGGACGAGCTCAGGCGCATCCTGCCCGGCGAATGGGAAACGCTCCAGGGCTCCAGAAACATTCCGCTCGAGCTGCAACGACGCACCGGCGAGTGCCTGAAGCAGTGCCGCGACAAGGGCTGGCTCGATGCACTGCACTGGGCCGCGATGGATACGAGCCTGAACGATCTGGCCGATGCGCAGGGCGGGACCGAGCGCATCAAGAACACGCCGATGCCTAAGCAGTACGACTACTTTCCCGAGCTTTTTGTGCGCCTGTACTGCTTGCTGCTGCCGCTGGCCCTGGTCGGCCAGATGGGCTACTTTACGCCGCTCGGGTCCACGCTGGTGGGGTTTATGTTTCTAGCGCTCGACAAAATTGGGCGTGACCTGGAAGACCCGTTCGAAAACACGATCTACGACGTCCCGCTCACTTCGATCTGCACGACGATCGAGACAAACCTGCGGCAGCTTCTGGGAGAAACGGAGCTGCCGGTGCCGGTCAAAGCGGTAAAGGGCGTGCTCTGGTAGCGGCTGCCCGTTACTGGTGGCCGGCTTCAACGCTGATCTCGATTTTGACGTCGTCGCCCAGTGCGGAGTCTCCGGACTTGAGGGTTCCGTTCCAGTTCAGGCCGAAGTCCTTGCGGTTGATGGTCGTGGTGGCCTCGAAGCCGCGCGAGTGGGTTTTGCCATCGTTGCCGACCTGTTCTTTGCTGGGTGCGTCCACCTTGAGCGTGACCGGCTTGGTGACGCCGTGCAGCGTGAGGTCTCCGTCTACGTCGAAGCCTTCTCCGTCCTTTTTAACGGACTTGCTCTTGAAGGTCATGGTGGGGTACTTCGCAGCGTCGAAGAAGTCGGCCGATTTAAGGTGCGCATCGCGCTGCTCGACCCCTGTATTTACCGTGCTGACGTCGATGGTGGCGTCGACGCTGGATTTTGTCACGTCGGTCGCGTCGTAGGTAACGGTTCCCTTGAAGTCGCCAAAGCGGCCATGCACATTGGAAATGGCAAGGTGGCGGATGGAAAAATCCGCTTCAGAGTGGGTGGGGTCGATTTTATAAGCGACCGGCTCGGCATGGGCAACGGTGAGCAGCAAAGCGGCAACAGGTGCTGCGAGGGTAAAACGATGCATGGAGACTCCTTTGCGGCGCCTAGAAGGAGCAGGCGCGAGGCAAACTTGTTATAACACGCTTTACTGCAAGGCTAACCGGTTGTGCGCTCTAAACGGGCAAACTCCAGGCTGTGCCTGGCTGTGCTTAGGCTTGCTAACCTTCCGCGAGTTCGTCAGAGACCCCATTGCCCAACCTGGGGCAATGGGTGCGCGCTGTTTCCAGGAACTGGATCAAGAGGCGGAGATCCTCGTCGGGCATGTGCGCCAGCTGCTCATCTACAAGGCGATAGGACGGCACGTCGAGCTCACTCAGGACGGCAAGGCCTTTGTCGGTGATCGCAGCTTGCACGAGCCGGCGATCGGCTCCGTCCCGCGTACGGGTGACCAGGCCGGCAAGCACCATGCGGTCCAGCAGGCGCGAAACGTCGGGAACCTGCGTGACAAGGCGGCTCGCGATGGCGTGCCGGCAAAGACCCGTAACGCCTGCCCCACGCAGGATACGCAGAACGTTGTACTGGGTAAAAGTTATCCCGTAAGGACGCAAACACTGCTCCCAGGCATGGGTAAGAAGGCTTGCGGTACGCGCGAGCGAAAGCACGGCCTCCTGGCGCAGACTCTGGAAAGGCTTGCTCTGCTTGATTTCCTCTTGCAGGCTACTTTTCATAGGTTTTCCTGCGATGGCGCGGATTGGTGGAGCTAAGCGGGATCGAACCGCTGACCTCCTCGTTGCGAACGAGGCGCTCTCCCAGCTGAGCTATAGCCCCACGGAACGCCTAGAGAAGGCGATTGGGATAATCGCGAGTGTAACAGGCGCTCCGCCCCGGAGCAAAGCCTACGATGCAGTGGACCGAAGCGGACTTTTCAGTATGTACGGACCGTGTTCTACGGAAAAAGGTGTTGACCCGCTCCACCGTTGGCAGTAATGTGAGTTTGCGCTGTGACGACGGCGTTATCGTGCGTCTTCTCATGCTTTTGAGCTTCTACATGCACTTTCCCAAGGAACGCATGCGAAGTTTGAGTCGGCAAGGGCCGCACTGCACAATAACGTATCCGATTGAAATGAATTGCGTCTAAAGAAATAGAGTGAGACTTCCGCAACACCCACTCGTGCGTCTTATTTACAACCGTAACCGAGCGATGCGCCCGCATTGCTTACCAGGCGCATTCCGGCCTGAAATCATCCTTTGAAGGAGCTAATCTGAGCATGCGCTCTGATCTGATCTTTGGGGCATTGACCCACCTAGAAAACCGCTATCAGCTTTGCCAGCTCGCTTCCAAAGCAACACGCAAGCTGCACAAGCCGAATACCCGCCTGCAGGACACGACGAACGACGTTCTGCTTCGCTTCCACTCCGACAATCCAGCATCCGAATCATCTATGGAAATGCCCGAAATCGACGAACAGCGCCGCGCAGCCTAATCGCGCGGCTCCTGTTCGGTTACCAGTCCCACCCCTCGTACCTTCCCTCCTTCTAAGCGACTGCCCGTGCGTTCCTCCGGTGCTGCGCCTCCCTTCCTTCCCTTCCCCATGTACCGCAGGTGAGAATGACCATCCTTGAACTGAAAGAAAAGAACATCACTGACCTGAGCCGCATTGCGCGCTCACTCGACATTCCCGGAGCCAGCGGGCTCCGCAAGCAGGACCTGATCTTCAAGATTCTGCAGGCGCAGAGTGAGAAGGAAGGGCAGATCTTCGCAGAAGGCGTACTCGAAATATTGCCGGATGGCTACGGTTTTCTACGATCTCCGGACTATAACTACCTGCCCGGGCCGGACGATATATACGTTTCCCCTTCGCAGATTCGCAAGTTCGACCTCAAGACGGGGGACACGGTTTCGGGCAATGTGCGCCCCCCGCACGAGGGTGAAAAGTACTTCGCGCTGGTGAAGATCGAGGCGATTAACTTTGAGTCGCCGGAGGAGACGCGGAACAAGATCCTGTTTGACAATTTGACACCCCTGTACCCGCAGGAGCGGATCAAGATGGAGACGGTGCGGGAGTCGATCTCAGGCCGGGTGATGGACATGCTCACGCCGATCGGCAAGGGGCAGCGCGGGCTGATCGTGGCGCCGCCGCGCACCGGCAAGACGATGCTTCTGCAGGCGATCGCGAACTCTGTGACCTCAAACCACCCGGAGGTCGCGCTGATTGTTTTGCTGATCGATGAGCGTCCGGAAGAAGTAACGGACATGCAGCGCTCGGTGAAGGGCGAGGTGATTTCGTCCACGTTCGACGAGCCTGCGGCGCGGCATGTGCAGGTTGCGGAGATGGTGATCGAGAAGGCGAAGCGGCTGGTGGAGCACAAGCGGGACGTGGTGATTCTGCTCGATTCGATTACGCGGCTGGCACGTGCTTACAACACGATCGTGCCGCCGAGCGGCAAGATCCTGTCGGGCGGCGTGGACTCGAATGCGCTGCAGCGGCCGAAGCGATTCTTCGGCGCGGCACGGAATATCGAGGAAGGCGGGTCGCTGACCATCATCGCGACGGCGCTGGTGGACACGGGCTCGCGCATGGACGAGGTGATCTTCGAGGAGTTCAAGGGAACCGGCAACATGGAGGTCATCCTGGACCGAAAGCTCATCGACAAACGTGTGTTCCCGGCGATCGATATCCAGCGCTCGGGCACGCGGAAGGAAGAGCTGTTGATCATGAAGGACGACCTGAGCCGGGTTTGGGTGTTGCGAAAGGTGCTCAATCCGTTGTCGCCGACCGAGGCCATGGAGTTACTGGTCGATAAACTGGGGAAGACGCGGAACAACGCGGAGTTCTTGCACAATATGAGCTCGCTTTAAGAGCGAAGGCTTGCAGGAAGAGCACAAGAATGGGCGCATATGCGCCTTTTCTTGTGCCACACAATTGTGATCACACATTAGTAAATCCCTCAATTCATGTAGAAATTACCCTTTGCTAGAAAAATCTATTTTGATGCCATCAAGCGAGGGAAGGATCGCGGGCAGGATGCGGACTGCGACTCGTCCGGCTACAACGGCGGGGTCTTGTTGGGCAAGGGCGAGGGCGGCTTCCGGTGTGGCGGCTTCAAGGATGGAAAAGCCTACAATATCGCCGCCATCGATGACGGGACCGGCGAGCCTATAACGGCGCCACTCGATCTGCTCGCGGAGAAAGGCAAGCTGGGCGGGCATGAGGGCTTCGGCGCCGCCGGGTGAGTTCCATTGCTCGCCCTTGATGAGGAAGCAGAGAAAGTAGGGCTTGAGATTGCGCGGGATGTCGCGCGGCAGGGAGGTGTTGCCCGGCGCGGGATTGCCTTCTGCGTTGTTATTGGATACGGGTAGGTCTTCCGGCATACATACTTCGATGCCCGAGCATACCTGAGGGGCGCGTGGGTATCTTACAAGGATGGCTTTTGCTGAACGGCTTTATCTCAGGGATTCCAAGTTAGTTCGATTTAGTGCATCGGTGACAGATATACGGGAGTTTGCCCGCAAAGATGGGGTGCAGGTGTGGCATGTGGCGCTGGACCGGACGGCATTTTACCCGGAGGGGGGTGGGCAGCCGTGGGACCGGGGGGTGCTGCGGGCT
>CAXTWG010000070.1:0-10292 GCA_964247895.1 uncultured Acidobacteriaceae bacterium | reverse complement strand
GTTTATCGGGGCGGCGGTGGGGGTGCAGCTGCACTCGCTCGCGCTGGTGTACCTGGGATACGGGGCGAGCGGGGGGATCGGACTGGGACTGGGGTATATCACGCCGGTCGGGACGCTGATCAAGTGGTTTCCGGACAAGACGGGGCTCGCGACAGGGATGGCGATCATGGGTTTCGGCGGCGGGGCAATGATCGGCTCGCCGCTGACGACGGACCTGATCGCGTTCTGGAAGACGCACAGCCATTACCAGCCGATCGCCTTGACGATGGTGACGATGGGGGTGTTTTACTTCCTGTTCATTCTGTTTGGGGCGCTGCTGATTCGCGTGCCGAGGCCGGGCTGGAAGCCTGCCGGATGGGCGCCGCCGACAGGCGATGCGGCTGCCAAACCGGGGCTGATCAGCACGCATAATGTGGCGGCGAACTCCGCGACGAAGACGCCGCAGTTCTGGCTGATCTGGGGCATGCTGTTTCTGAATACGACGGCGGGCATTGGGATTTTGGAGTCGGCTGCGCCGATGATCCAGAACCTTTTCACGGGCAAGGTAACGGCGGCGGCGGCGGGCGGGTTTGTCGGGGTGCTCTCGCTGTTCAACATGGGCGGGCGGTTTGTCTGGTCGTCGATGTCGGATTATGTGGGGCGAAAGCTGACGTTTACGACGTTTTTCGTGCTCGGGACGGTGTTGTTCTTTTTTCTTCCTTCGATCGGCTCCGTGCCGCTGTTTGTAATCGTGGCAGGGGTACTGATCAGTATGTACGGCGGGGGGTTCTCGACGGCTCCGGCGTTCCTCAAGGACCTGTTCGGAACAGTGGAGGTAAGCGCGATCTACGGGCGCCTGCTGACGGCGTGGTCGACGGCGGGGATTGTGGGACCACTGGTGGTGAACGGGATTTTGGATCACACCGTGGCAGCTGGGCAGCCGCTGCGCTCGGCGTATCCGCTGGTGCTGCACATTATGTCGGGGCTGCTGGTGGTGGGATTGGTAGCGAGCCTGCTGGTGCGGCCGGTTGCGGAGCGGTTCTGGTTGCCGGCGAAAGCTGCGCCCGCAGTTTAGCGGCGATTAATTTTCAAGGATCCAAGGAGAAACATGCAGATGGAAGACGAAAAGGTTACGAGTTCACCGGTAAGCGTGGCGCTTGCCTGGCTGGTGGTTGCGCTACCCGCGGCCTGGGGGGTATACAACACGGTGCTGCGGGCGGCAAAGTTGTTTTCGAATTAGCGGACAACGACAAAAACAGCGCGGGCTTTCAGGCCCGCGCTGTTTTTTGCCTGGATTTACGAAAACTGGGATGGAAGACTGGGATTTCAGGCGGTTGGGGAGCCAGTGCGCTGGTATCGCTGCTGATGCCAGTCCCAGGCGCTTTGGACAATGGAATCTATGCCGGTGTGCTCGGGGCGCCAGCCTAGTTCAGCGGTAATCTTCTCCGAGCCAGCGATGAGCACAGCGGGGTCGCCGGGGCGGCGTAGCTCTTCGACGACGGGGATGGGATGGCCGGTGACGCGGCGGACGGCTTCGATGATCTCGCGGACGCTGAATCCGGTGCCGTTGCCGATGTTGTAGATGAGTTGGCAGGGCTCGGGATTTTTTACAAGGGCATTGAAAGCAAGTTCGTGGGCGCGCGCGAGATCGTGGACGTGAATATAGTCGCGGACGGCCGTGCCGTCGGGGGTAGGGTAGTCCTGCCCGTAAATCTTGATGGAGGAGCGGCGGCCGAGGGCTACGTCGAGGATGAGAGGGATCAGGTGGGATTCGGGTTCGTGGGCTTCGCCGCGGCCGGGAACGGCGCCGGCCACATTGAAGTAGCGGAGCGAGGCGTAGGAAAAGCCGTGAATGCGGTGGAACCAGGGGAGCATTTGCTCAACGAGAAGCTTGGACTCACCATAGGCGTTGGTGGGGCGCAAGGGAGCATTTTCGGGAATGGGGGTGCTTTCCGGCTCGCCATAGAGGGCGGCTGTGGAGGAGAAGACGAGGCGGCGGACGCCGGTGGCAAGCATGCTTTCGAGCAAGGCTAGGGTGGTGGCACTGTTATTGCGGAAGTACTGCTCGGGCTTCTGCATGCTTTCCCCGGCCTCGATCAGAGCGGCGAAGTGCATGACGCCGTCGAACTTTTCGCGGAGGGTGGACTCGAGAAGAGGCTTGTCAGAAAGCTCGCCCTCAACAAAGGCGGCACCCGATGGGAGCATGCAGCGGTGGCCATGCGAAAGGTTGTCGTAAATGACCACCTCGTGGCCGGAGGCGAGAAGGGCTTCAGCGACGGTGCCGCCAATATAACCGGCTCCGCCGGTAACCAGAATTTTCATCGAGCATTCCTTTCGTGGACGCGAAGCGGGGCAAGTGCAACCGAAAAAGCGGGTTCTCCGTCCAAGGAGCAACCCATGATGGGAATTTGTTCCCGATGTGACAATCCAGTCCCAATGGTAACCGAGGAATGTACTCCAATCGGGTGTACTTTTGTCCAATCCAGTTAGAATGGCACCAGATTCCTCCAAATCCTGCCCCCGTCGCATGGACGCTGGGTTCAGGTGGAGGAATGAAATCCATGTCCGCAGGCCATGCCCTGCCAGCGACAAAGGAGAAGAGGGATGGGGGATGGGATGGCCGGTACCGAGGAACGACTGCGCGAAGAAAGCACTCCTGAATTTATGGGAGCTGCCGATAACGGCAGTATGCGGCACGAGACTGGATACAGGCCGCGGCAGCAAGACACGCACGGCGGAGCGATGATGTCAGAAACGGATCAGACGCATGAGCAACGGGAACTGCCGGAAACGACAGTGCCGCAACGGGATGTGTTGAACCATGCCAATTTCGGCCTGCTGCCGGAGGAGCGGAAGCGGTTTGGGTCTTTCGGCGTGGCGGCGGGCGTTAACATCGCGATTGCGGTGCTGCTGCTACTGTTAACCGTCGATCAGGTCCACGAAGCCAAGGTGAGGCGACAGGAGCAGCTGGTGTACCTGGCTCCTCCACCGAAGCCGTATGTGCCGCCGGTACCGAAGATCAAGATGCCGCCGATTCCGCCGCTGCCGCACGAAGAGGCGAAAATCACTCCCCCTGTTCCGAAGCCGGTCATTGAGCCGCCGAAGGTAGAGCCGCCGAAGGTGACCGCGAAGGCTCCGGCGATGCCGGCGCCCGCGCCGCGGCCGGTGGTGACGCCGCCGAAGCCGGTGCTGGGTGCATTCCACTCTCCCCAGGCTCCTGCGGCACAAGCTCCGCGGGCGGCGGCAGCGCAGGCGGCCGGTTTTGGCGCGCCGACTGGGGTGCAGGCAAATCCAAACGCGAACCGGCCGTCGCAACTGGCGGCCGTGGGGGCATTTGGCGCGGCGGCAAACAGCAACCAGGGTGCGGCATCGCGGCAAGGGACAGTGGCGTCGACAGGATTCGGCGCGGGTGCGCCGGCCGGCTCGCCGAACGGGAGCGCGCGTGGCGCCGTGGCGTCGACGGGATTCGGCTCGGGCACTCAGGCGGCAGGGGCGCCGGGTGGACGCGGAACGGTGGCGTCGACCGGATTTGGCGCCGGCTCACAACCGGGTGGGGCGCCGAGCGGACATGGTGCCGTGGCTTCTACGGCATTCGGGCAAGGAACACCGGCCGGAAGTGGTCCCCCGGCGCGGGTTCAGCAGCCTGTTGTCACTCCCATCGTGATTCTATCCAAGCCACTTCCGCAATATACGGCGGAGGCGCGGGAACAGCATGTTCAGGGTGATGTCACGCTGGAAGTACGATTTTCAGCAGATGGGCAGGTGGAGGTCGTGCGTGTGGTGAGCGGACTTGGGCACGGACTGGACGAGCAGGCAAAGCTGGCGGCGGCGCGCATCCGGTTTAAGCCGGCGATGCGGGACGGCAAGGCTGTCGATCAGGTATCTGTGATTCATGTGGCGTTTCAGCTCGCGTAAAAACGCGGGCGTTCGATAATTTCGAGTGCCGGGACAGACCCGGCCAGATGAGGATGGATTATGGTTGCTCGTAGGCTCGGGCTTGCTGCATTGGGCGTGTCACTCGCGATCGCTCCGGCGTTCGCGAAAAAGGAAAAGCCGCTCCAACTGGTACCGTTGACAGCGGATCAAAAAGAGCTGGTCACCAAGGCAATCGCGCAGGAAAAGGACACGGTCAAGCAGATTGCCAAGCATACGCCCGTGGTCCAAACCTACATTCAAAATATGAAGCCGGATCCGGTGCAGTTCCAGGTTCCGGTTTCGGACCAGTATTTTGTGGGCCGCGTGGACTTCGGCAAGACATTTTCAAACGACCAGTACGACACGCGCGCGACCAAGCGCGGGTTGCTCCATGGCTCGCTGGGCTATATCACCGGACTAAGTAAAGCGTTCGAACTGAGTTATTCGCCGACCGGCTTTATGGACATGATGTTTATTGACCCGACCGGTTTCGATATGCAGCATTATGATTTCTCGTTCGTGCGGCGGGAGTTTGTCGGCAATGTACGAACAGCGGTGTTCGACGTGAAGCCTAAGAACAAGGCTGGGGCGGGGCGCTTCTTCGGGCGCATCTGGGTGGAAGACCGGGATGCGCATATCGTGCGTATCAATGGCACATACACGAGCAATCCGAACGACGAGGATACGCATTACTACCACTTCGATTCGTGGCGGACGAACCTGCAAGAGGGTGTGTGGCTGCCTGCGGTGATCTACACGGAGGAAAGCGACCACTCGGCGGCAGCGCGTGCAAAAGGTTTCAAGGCGCAGACGTATTTCTGGGGCTACTCGCTGAAGATTCCCCAGAGCGCTTCGGACAATGCGTCGATCGAGATCGAAAACGCGCAGGATCAAAGCCAAAACTCGCAGGACGTGAACCCGCTACAAGCGCAACGGCTGTTTGTGACGCAGGCGGAAAACAATGTGCTGGACCGGTTGGTGCAGGCAGGCCTGCTGGCGCCCCAGAGCGCCTTTGACAAGGTTCTTGAAACAGTCACAAACAACATCATCATCGGCAACAATCTGCAACTGCCGGCCGATATCCATTGCCGCGTGATGCTGACGCAGCCGCTTGAGTCGCTAGCGGTAGGCAACACGATTCTCTTGAGCAAGGGCTTGGTCGATGTGCTGCCGAATGAAGAGGACCTAGCTGCGCTGCTTTCATTTGAGTTGGCGCATATCGTGCTCGGACATCACATTGACACGCGCTATGCCTTCAATGACCGGCTCTTGTTTCCGGACGAAGCGGCATTCCAGCGCATCGACATGAATCACACGGCGGTCGACAACGATGCCGCAGCGAAAAAGGCAATCGAGTTGTTCAATAACTCGGTATACAAAGACAAGTCAGCGAGTGTGGGCCTGTTTTTTGCCGAGCTTCAGAGCCGTGAAAAAGAGCTGAGTTCCCTGCTTTCGCCGCGGCTTGGCGATGCATTGGTCAAACCCGATGGCGTGCCATGGCTTGAAAATCTGGGCAAGGGACAAAAGCTGAACGTCGCGGACGTACACCAGCAAGCCGCTCTTCCACTGGGAAGCCATTTACGGGTTGATGCATGGGATGACAGGGTGATGGCGCTGAACGCTGCTGCGCCGCTGATCCTGAACCCGAGCGACAAGCTGCCGCTCGAAGTAACGCCGGTATATCTGCGACTTCAGTATTACCAGGCACCCGCGTCCACCCCATCCTCCACGCCGGGCAGTGCCCCTACCCCTTCTACAACCGGAGCTGCCGACTCGAACAATGCCCCTACGACCCCCACGGGAGCCGACCCAAATACAAGCGGGACTGGAAATGTATCCGGGCCAGCCGGGGCAGCTCCTGTACCACAGTAGGACAAGCCGCAAGGCACGCGGAAGACATCAAATCCGCGTGCCTGAAAGAGAACGACACTGGAAACGGCTATGAAATTGTTCAGGCTTTTTGGGAGACCGACAATGCGCACTAACAGATTTCTCTTTGTACTGCTCCTACTTGCTCCGCTTTTCCTCAAACCTTCTTATGCACAGGTCAGCCCTGCTTCTACTGGATTTGAGCGCCGCTTATGGGCAGGAGTGGAGTTCTCCAATTTTCAGAACGACTATGTAAAGTACATCCGCTCGGACGGGATCGGCTTTTACGGCGATTATCTCATCACGCGCCACTTTGGGGTGGAGGGAGAGGTTCGGCTGCTGGATTTGAACAATGTTCTCGGCCTGACGGAGCAGACTTACATGGCTGGACCGATCATCAACGTGTACCAGTATCACCATTTCACGGCATACGGTAAGTTTCTGATTGGAGTCGGCAAGGCAAATTATCCTTTCAATATCGGTTTCGGCAGCTATCTCGCGTATGAGCCGGGAGGCGGCGTGGAATATCGCCTGAATTCCCGCTTTAAGCTGCGCGGCGAGTACGATTACCAGCTTTGGCCCGGTGCACCCGGAATCGAGATTACGGCACCGCGACCGAGCAGCGGGTTGACTCCCAAAGGGTACAGCGGCGGTATTTCCTACCGAATTTTCTAGCCTGACAGTGGTGCATGTCCGTTAGAGGGGCGGGGTTTCGTTTCGTTTGCAAGGAGGGGTGCTTTCCTACGCATCGCCTAGACACACTAGAAGCGGTCTCATCAATAGTTTTATGGCTCCGGCGAACTGTTTGAGACCCGCTTTGGAGCGGGTTTCATTCGGGGCTTCATCCGAGCTTGCGGGTTTATGAGACCGCTTGTAGACAACTACCTTTATGAGTTCTTGTCGCCTGAGTCAGCGGGGAACATGCACTCAATTCGAAACTCCTGAGCGGTGATGCATTGCGGTGTGCCGACTGTTGAAAGGACGGAGAAATAAGAAATTCTCTCGCTATCTTTGGTAAAGGTGATCGGCAGGACGGGGTACTGGCTTTCCCAGACGGTTCCGAGATGCTCAACTTCCGGGTACTCGTGTAAGTCTTTCAGGAGCGCAACCGTTTTATCGTCGAGGATGTGGCCCAGCGCCTCGCGATGTACGCGCTCAAGAAGTCCGGCTGCAACGTTATCCCAATCTTCTATGAACGGCCGCATGCCAGTCGGATCAAACATGAGATGCAGCAGATTGCGTGGTTTTTTCCGAGTCGATAGATCGCAGTACCGATTGAAGAAGCGCGGCGCAGCTTCGTTTGTCCTCAGGATGTTCCAATAGCGGTCCAAGACGAGGGCCGGATGCGGCTCATGCTGCGCAAGAATGCGATCCACCGCTCGGGTGACAACGAGCATCTCCGGAGAGTCCCAGGAACTCTCAAGGTAAACAGGAGAGTAGCCCGAAGCGCGCAGAAGAACATTCCGTTCGCGCAGCGGTATGTCTAATTTCCGCGATAGATTGAGCAAAACATCTCTGCCGGGAGTACTGCGGCCGCTTTCGATGAAGCTGATGTGGCGCTGCGAGACTCCGGTCTCGAGGGAGAGCGCGAGTTGGCTCATGCCCCGTTGTTGTCTCCAGTAGCGAAGGAGGCCGCCTAACGCATGGTCTGCTTTGTTCTCTAGCTTGGGGGCACTCATCCAATTCCAAGTCGGTGATCGCTGGTTTTCCATGACGTCTCGATTCGCCCAGGCATCGTAGCTGGAGCAATGCAAGTGTGGCACCCCCGGCGGTCGCGTGCGTGTTTCGTTCAAGCCGAGCTTGCGGATTAGAGGACTTTACAGTTGCCGGGATACGCCCAGCAACGGCGAGATGCGGATTGACGAAAAAGCCGCGTGGAAGATACACCTTCCTCCCTTCCATCGACTGTGGAAATGCCCTTATGAACATTCTGATTAAGTTCTCGCGGCAGCGATTCGCGGCAGTAAGCTGGCGGTGTTGGGGGTGCCGGGGATGAAGCAGCAGACGTTAGCGGTGGCGATGGGGTTTGATAAATACGCGAAGCATACGCGCCGGGCGGAGTTCTAGCAGAGATGGACTGCGTGGGCCGAACTGGTCGCGCTGATCGAGCCGCACTTGCCCGTTGCCCGGGTAACGGGCGTACGCCGGTCGGCTTGGAGCGGATGCTGAGGATTTACTTCTACAGGCCTGGTTCAACCTGTCCGGCCCCGGCGTCGAGGATGCGCTCTACGATTCGCTGGCCATGGGATCGTTTGTGGCCATCGACCTGGGCCGCGAACCGGTTACCGGACGAGACTACGGTGTGCAAGTTTCGCCACCTGCTGGAGCAGCACGGGCTCGCAGCGCGCATCTTCGCCGAAGTCGACGCGTACCTGGCCGCCCAAGGCCTGAAGATCAGCGCGGGCGCCATTGTCGATGCGACGATTCTGCACGCACCGTGCTCGACCAAGAACAAGACTGGGCGGAGAGACCCGGAGATGCACCAACTTAGAAAAGGGGAATCGGTGGTACTTCGGCATGAAGGCCCATATCGGGGTGGATAGGGAGACGAAGCTGATCCACTCCGTCGCAGCAACGGCGGCCGACGTGGCCGACGCACGCCTGCTGCCGGATCTCTTACGCGGCAAGGAGACTGCTATGTGGGGCGACCAGGCTTACCAGGGTCACGGCGCAGCCATCCTTGAGCGAGCGCCCGGAGCCGAGTACCGGGTGGACTGGCGCTGGCGCACCAAGCTGCGCTGCTACCCCCAAACAGCGCGAGCGCAACCGGGTCCAGTCCAAGACCCGCTCGCGCATCGAGCATGTATTTGCCATCCTCAAGCTCCGCTTCGGCTTCACCAAGGTGCGCTACCGCGGCCTGGCCAAAACACCCTTGGGCTACTTGCCACCTGCGCGCTGGTGAACCTGCTCGTTGCCCGCAAGCCCCTGCTGGAGGGCTGCGCCCCGCTGTCCGCTTAAACGCGTTTGACCTCTTCACGTCCCGTCGCCTGTGGAAATACCCAAAACAGCATGGAAGCAGCCGCTCTCCCGGCTACCTCTAGAAGTGGTCTCATAAATGGTTTTATGGCTCCGGCGAACTGTTTGAGACCCGCTTTGGAGCGGGTCTCATTCGGGGCTTCACCCGAGCTTACGGGTTTATGAGACCGCTTCTAGCCAGAACCTGCCACCATTGGCTTTGAACCTGACTTGTTTAGAGCACCCTTAGAACTGGACGGGACCGACGGATCCGATCCAGGAGCGCACTTTGGAGGGATTGGCTTCGTCCATGTAGAAGAAGTGAGTCATGACGGGCATCACCGTCTTCTGGCTGGGGTCGTCGGGTTTCATGGTGACGATGCCGCGAAAGATTTTGACCGATCCGCCATCCCAGTATTCAGTGATGTCGTGATGGGCGGTGAAGCCTGTGTCAATAAAGGCACGCAGGTTCTCACGGATTTGCTCGCGTCCATTCCAGGCAGCGACACCGAGGTGGCATGTGGCGTCTTCGGCAAAGCATTGAAAGCCATCGCCGAAGGTTTTGTCATCCACTTCTTTCCAAAAGGTCAACAGCCATGCAGGTGGCGCGGTTTTCGCGATGGTCAGGGTCATGTGTTCTCCAGGGTCGATTGTTTGAGGTCGGCGACGCGGCGGCTGTGTTGCAGTGATTCTCGTCATCGCGCCGACTCATTGCCACTCCTCCATCTTTCGCGGATCTGGAGCCAGGGGCAATTCCCTGGGAGGTAATGAAAGCCGCTTTAGCAGCCGCTCTCTTCGTGGGACGAAGGAGAGTCACTGAAAGTGACGCTGGTCTCCCGAGAAGCGCAAGACGGGGGGCGGCAGCGCAATAAACTGCGCAGATCGACGCATGGCGACTTGCCAGCTCTTCACACGTTGCTGACGGGATAGGCAGCGCAAGGAGGTTGAGCAGGCTTGCTTACTGGATGGACTTTGCCGTCCTACTGCGGTTCGGGGCGGGTTTCGAGCACGGGTGCGGGGGCAGGGTCGGTTTGCACCTGATGGCCGTTCCGGAGCTGCACGGTGAGGTCGAGAGGGGAGGAGGTGCGGAACTGGAGGAGCTGTTCGGACTTGATGTCGATCTCCTTGCCCCGCGTGACGGCATTGGTGCCTGCGCCGAGCGCGCCGCCCGAGGCCGCGCCGATAGCCGCGCCGGAGCCGCCGCCGGCAAGGGCGCCGATGATAGCGCCGATAGCCGCGCCGCCGCCGGTTTTCTCGGCGGTATTTTTGCCCCGGCCGGCGGCCTGGCTCGACCAGGGGTCGGTGACGACGGAAAGCTTAGGGGTGCCGCTTGCCGCAGGCAGGTTGATGCTGACCAGCTCCAGCGAGAGCTGGGCTTGGCCGGTGAAGTGACCGGCGCCCTGGGAGTTGATCACGCGTCCGGTGACAGGGGTGCCGACGGGGATGAGCGTGAAGCCGTCCTGGACGACGCTGCCGGCGAGGGTGCCGCGGAAGGTGTCGTTGGGTTTGGCGGTTTTGGTGTTGAGCTCGTCCTCGATGCGAACGGAGAGCGTGGTTTGCGGAGGGAGGGTGAC
>CAXTWG010000069.1:0-10420 GCA_964247895.1 uncultured Acidobacteriaceae bacterium | reverse complement strand
GCGGTGGAGGTGGCGGGGCAATCCGGTTGAGTTGGTTGGGAGCAGGACCTATTTGCCCCGGCGATGCCGGCGCAGACGGGATGGGTATGCCGCCGGTTTGAGGGATGCCGTCAGGGGCTTGCGCGAAGGGGATGTGCGCCGTCGGCGCATCAGGGACAGCGGTTTGCGGCAGCGCAGACGGCGCGAGAAGGCAGGCGAGGAGGGCGAGCGGGAAACGGGCCGTCACGCTTCGATCTCCAGGCGGCGGTCCGGCAGGCGGTCGCCGGGGCGCGCGACCCACACATAAAGGGTCGGCAGGAGGAACACACTTAACAAGAGCGCCCCGATGAGGCCGCCGACGATGACGATGGCGAAGGGGCGCTGCGAGTCCGAACCGATGCCGTGCGAGGTGGCGGCGGGTAGGAGGCCGAGCGTGGCGACGAGCATGGTCATCATGATGGGCCGGAGCCGCAGGACAGCGCCTTCGATCGCCGCCTGCTCGACCGTGTGGCCGTTGGCGCGCAGGGTGTTTATGTAGTCGAGCATGATGACGCCGGTTTGCACGGAAACGCCGAACAAGGCCAGAAAACCGACCCCGGAGGAGACGGAAAAGTGCGTGCCGGTAAGCAGCAGCGCGAGCATGCCGCCGAACGGCGCCATGGCGACATTGCCCATGATGAGCAGGGCCCACTTGAAGGAGCCAAACATGGTGTAAAGGATGAGCAGGATGCCGAAGATGGTGATGGGCAGCACGAGTGCGAGGCGCTTCTGGGCGCGCTTTTGACTCTGATACTCGCCGGCCCACTCGATCTTGTAGCCGAGCGGCAGCTTGACCTCGCGATCGACCTTGGCGATTGCCTCCTCGACGGTCGAGCCCAGGTCGCGACCGCGCACGCTGTATTTGATCGCGATATAGCGGATGCCGTTTTCGCGGTAGATTTCCTCCGCGCCGTCCAGCGTTTGGGCGTTGCTGAGCTGCGCGAGCGAGACTCGTTCGCCGGAGGTAGATATCAGGCGCACCCGGTCCAGCGCTTCCTTGGTGTCGCGGTACCGGGGCAGGTAGCGCATGGTGAGGTCGTAGCGTGCTTCGCCGCGCAGCACCTCCGTGAGCGGGGCCGCGCCGACCGCGTTCTGGATCGCGTCCTGCACGTCGGTCACGTTGATGCCGTACCGGGCGGCGGCTTCCCGATCGACGGTGTAGTTGAGGTTGGGCTGGCCAATGATGCGAAACAGGCCGAGGTCGGCGACACCGCGCACCCCGCTCATGGCGGCGGCAATCTCGTCGCCCTTCCCTTCCAGGGTTTTGAGGTCGTCGCCGTAGAGCTTGACGGCGAGCTCGCCCTTGACACCGGAGACGGCTTCCTCGACATTGTCGGAGATGGGCTGCGAGAAGTTCCAAAGCACGCCGGGGATGTTCTCGAGCTGGCGGTCCATGGCCCCGATCAGCTCGTCCTTGTCCTGACCGAAGACGCCGCGCCAGTCGGCTTTGGGCTTCAGGTCGACGAAGTATTCGGTATTGAAGAAGCCGGTGACGTCGCTGGCGTCGTCGGGCCTGCCGACCTGGCTGACGACTTGCGTGACCTCAGGAAAACCGGCCATGATCAGCCGCGCGCGGTTCACGATGCCCACGCCCTCATCCGGGCCGGTGGAAGGGGCGAGCGTGCCGCGAACCCAGATGGAACCCTCGTCGAGATGGGGGAGGAACTCGGAGCCGATGATGCCCGAGAGCGGCATGAGCAGGGTGGCCGCGAGCACGAGGCCGGCGACGCCGAGGGTGACCGCGCGGTGCTCGATGGCCCAGGCCGCGGATTTGCGATAGCGGGCGATGAGCCAGACCAGCGCCGGGTTTTCCCACTCGGTGGTGCCGCGGGGAAAGAAGACGCTCGACAGTACGGGCGCGAGCAGCATGGAAAACATCAGCGCGCCCAGCAGGGCAAAGGCCACTGTCCAGGCCATGGGGCGGAACAAACGGCCCTCGACGGCCTGGAGCGTGAAGATGGGCAAGTAGGCGGTGATGATGATGCCAATGGCGTAAAAGACGGGCCGCTGTACCTCGTGCGCGGCCTCGCGGATTATCTCGATGGGTTTTCGCTTGGAGTCGCGATTGTGGCCGAGGTGGCGGACGATGTTCTCGACCATGACGACCGCGCCGTCGACGACCATGCCGAAGTCGAGCGCGCCGAGCGACAGCAGGTTGGCCGGGATGTGCGCGAGGTCCAGGCAGATGGAGGCGAAAAGCAGCGCGAAGGGGATGGTGATGGAAACGATGAGCGCCCCGCGCACGTTGCCGAGAAAGATGAACAGGATCACCACAACGAGGACGATGCCTTCGGTGAGGTTATGGAGCACCGTGTGGGTGGTGAAGTGCAGCAGGGTGGAGCGGTCGAGATAGGGAACGATGTGGACGCCGTGAGGCAGGATGCGCCGGTTCAGCTCGTCGGTCTTGGCGTGGATGCCAACCAGGGTCGCGTCGGAGTTATCACCCTTCTGGAGCTGAACGACGCCTTCTACCGTGTCGGGGTTGTCGATCAGCGTGCCGTCCGGGCGGTGGACGGTCCTGCCGATCTGGCCGAGGCGGATTTTGGCTCCCTGCGACACGGTCGCGATGTCCTTGACGCGGAGCGCGGTCCCGGTCTTGGTCGAAAGCAGGGTGTTCTCGATGTCATGCACGGTGGCGTACAGCCCGACGGCGACGACGTTGATCTGCTGGGCTCCTTCCTGGATGAAGGAGCCGCCCGAGTTGACGTTGTTGTTGACCAGCTGCTGCTCGACTTGCGCGATGGTGAGCCCGTAGGCGATGAGCTTGTCGGGGTCGAGGTGGACCTGGTATTCGCGCGTCTGGCCGCCGAAGCTGGAATCGTCAACCACACCGGGTACGGACTTGAACTGCTTCACGAGCGTCCAGTCCTGCAAGGACTTTTGCTCCATGTTGTCGTAGGCCGGGTTGGTGCTTTCGACCGTGTACCAGTAGATTTGGCCGACCGGGCTCCAGTCGGTCCCGATCTGGGGCTGGATACCGGTGGGCAGGTTCACCTGCGACAGGCGTTCAAGGACCTTTTCGCGGTTCCAGTCGTTGACCGAGGCATCGTCGAAGACCATGTTGAGTGCGGACAGCCCGGCAAGCGAGGTGGAGCGCAGGGCGGTCATGTGTGGGATGCCGGCCATGGAAATCTCAAGCGGCACGGTGACCTGCTGCTCGACCAATTCGGCGGGGCGCCCGGGCCACTGGGTCAGGATGGTGACGTAGTTGTTCGCGACGTCGGGGTAAGCTTCGACGGGCAGGTTGTGGAATGAAACGATACCCCAGGCGAACAGCAGCACCGCCACGATAAGGACGATGAAGCGGTTGTTGAGCGCGAAATCGACGATGCCGCGGATCATGATTGGAACCGCCAGGCAAGAACAGGCGCAGGCCACCGGGCAAAGCTGGACCCAAACCGCAGGGCAGGAGCGGAACGCGGCTTGCTGGCCCGCTTACGCGGAAGGGGCAGGGCGCGGCTCACTGGGCCGCCGTATTCTGCAGCTCCAGGGCGTTGCGCACCACAAGCTGCCCGGGCGCAAGCCCGCTTGTAATCTCCTGGAGGTTCCCCGGCAGGATCGCGCCGGCCGTCACACCCATGCGCCGGTAATCGCCGGGCCGGGTATCCGGGCCGTTTGCGGGCACGTAAACCCATTCGCGGTCATGTAGATGCAGGATTGCCGTTGCGGGCACGCTCGCGTGGGTTTGCGGCACCTTGCCGTGGAGCGTCGCAGCGGCAAACATGCCGACCCGCATGGTGAAGCCGGGGTTCGGCACCTGGATGCGCACCTTGCCGGTGCGCAGGGTCGGGTCAAGGATCGCGCCTACGTCGCCGATGGTACCGGTGAGGACGCGGTCCGGGTAGGCGGTCAGCCTAATGTCGGCGCTTTGGCCGAGGTGGACGGTCGCGAGGTCGTTTTCGTAAACATCGCAGATGACCCATACATGCGACAGATCGGCGATAACAAAGGCATTGGGTGAGCCGGAAAGGCCGTTGCCTGCGCTTGAAGCTTCCGTGACGTTCTGCTGGATAACGAAGCCCGAAGCCGGCGCAAGCACCTTGACGGTTTCGCCGGGGTGTTTGGGGTCGACGCCGATGACGCGGAGCTGTTGCTCGGCGGCACGGAGGTCGGCAATATTGTCATCCTCAGCATCCTGCGCGATGTCCAGCTGGTTTTTGGCGATAGCGCCCTTATCGTAGAGCAGTTTGGCGCGGTCGAGCTGGACGCGGGTAAGCCGTTCGTCGTTCACGGCTTTCAGATACTGGTCGAAGGCGTTGGTGACATCGGTGCTCTGCACCTCCAGCACCAGCTGGCCCTTGTGCACATAGTCGCCCAGGCGGACGTGCGAGGCGACCACGCGGCCGTTCGCAAGCGTGATGACCGGGATTTCCCGGGAAGGGTCCGGCTGAACCTGACCGGTTACGTTCAAGGAGGTGGTGGCCTCGTAGCCGGCGGCCGCGACAGTCGGGAACTGGTCGGGCTTGTCGATGCGCACCAGGCCGGAGTCGCCGGAAGCCACCACGGTCTTGGCCGCAGGCGGCGCCTCCGCCGAGGGATCGTGCTTTGCGGGCCCGCAACCGGCAATGAGAAAGAGCCCTGCGAGCGCGAAAGGCAGGCCGGAGAATGCATGTGCAAAGCGGCGGCTCAGATCAACGACTCCTTTTACGAAACAGCCTTTCCCGGCTGGTTTACGACTGCGCTGCGGCAGGCTGGAACGGGCGATGCAGGACACAGTCTAGCCTGCCTCCGTGGGCGCCTCGGCTTATCTTTCGGTTATCCGGTCATCCACTTGCCACGACTACTGCCCAAGTTTCGCCGATGCTGCGGAAGTATTCCGTAAAGAGTTTGTAAGGAATCCGCAAGGATGGGCGGCTTGGGAAGTACAGGGCGCTTTATCTTTCAGCTACACAGCTGCTGAAAGCAGGAAGCCGCCGGATACTGGAGTTCCCCGCGCTCGCCATGGCTGCCGCTTCCCCCACGCACGTGCTTCCTTCACGCTTCAAGCTGGCAACAGGAGCGCTCCGGCGCGCGCCCTTGTCCGTGCTTGTCCAGGCGGCGGCGCTGCTTCTCGCCATTATCGCGCTCGATATCCTAGTCTCGGACGCGGTTCCTTTCGCATGGCTGTATCTGCTGCCCATGGCTCTGGCAGCGACCGTGCTGCCGCGCGTCCCGCTGCTCCTGCTCGCCGTTTTCTGCACCGTAATGGCCGAGTGCTTCGACGGCTACAACTGGGACTGGCTTTCCGGGGCGCCGCGGGATGCGCTCTACTTCAGCTCCTTTGCTGGGGCCGCCCTGTTTGTACACGGGGTGGTGCGCGGGCGCCGGGCGGCGGCGGAGCATCTGCGCGTGCTCCAGGAGCAGATGCGGGCCCGGCAGGACGCAGAAGAGCAATTGCGCGTGCTCGTCGAGCACAGCCCGATGGCGGTATTCACCGCCGATGCCGCAGGCAGAGTCCTGCTGGCGAACGAGGCTGCCGATCGACTGTTCGCGCTCGACCGCGGCGCTCTGGCGGGGCAGTCCTTCGCACCCTTTTTACCTCCGCTGCTGGAATTGCCGACCCTGCGCGCGCCCATGCCCGGCGATCCCGTATTCCACACCGCGATGCAGTGCCGGGGCCGTCGCGCGAACGGCGAGATTTTCCAGGCCGATGTGTGGTTTTCCACCTACGGGACCACAACTGGGCCACGGCTCGCCGTTTTCGTGGCCGACTCCTCGGAAGACCTGCGCGATCGCGAGGAGGCGAGTCTTCACCAGCTACTCACCGGCTCCAGAATCCTGGTCGGCGCGGTTTCGCACGAAGTGCGCAATGTGTGCGCGGCGATCGCGGTCGTTCACGAAAACATGCGCAGGTCGGGCACGCTTGCCGGGGCGCTTTCCGGCAGCAAGGACTTTGAAGCACTCGGGACACTTGTGCTCGCGCTCGAGCGCATCGCTTCCGTCGAGCTGCGCGAGGCGGCCAACCAGCTTGCCGCCATCGACCTCCTTTCGCTGCTCGAGGAGGTGCAGATCGTGATTGCGCCCGCGCTGCGCGAGGAGGAGATCGAGCTCCGATGGGAGCTGCCGCTGAGCCTGCCCGCGGTGTGGGCGGACCGGCAAAGTTTGCTCCAAGTGCTGCTCAACTTGGTCAAAAACAGCCAGCGTGCGCTCGAGGAGGTTCCCGGCAAGCGCGAAATCCACTTTCGCATCGAAAAGGAAGCAGCGCGCGTTCTGATCCATGTCGCCGATACCGGTCCCGGGGTGCGGCACCCTGAGTTCCTTTTCCGGCCCTTTCAGCAGCAGGCGCACACCACGGGGCTGGGCTTATATCTGTCGCGGGCGCTCATGCGGTCGTTCGGAGGCGACCTGCATTACCAGCCCGCATCCGCCGGCGCAATCTTTGCGGTCGAGCTGGCCCTTCCTTCCGGAAAGGAGACTGCCCGGTGATCCGCATGCTTCTGCTGGACGACCATGTGCTTTTTCGGGAGGGCCTGAGCCGGCTGCTCGCGGAGGAAGCGGATTTCGAGATCGCCGCCCAATGCTCCGCCGGCGAGGAGGCTTTGCGCGCGCTCGGAAGCGGCGCCCACCCGGACCTGATCCTGCTGGACTTCGACCTCGGCGAGCAGAACGGCTTCGCCTTTCTGAGCCGCGCCCGAGAGCAAGGCTACACGGGCAGGGTGCTGATGGTGACCGCCGGCATGACGCCCTCCGACACTGTGCGCGCGCTCGATGCCGGGGCTTCCGGCTTATTTCTGAAGCATGCCCCGCCTAACGACCTGGTCCATGCCATCCGCGCCACCATGCGCGGAGAAGCCCTGCTTTCGGCTTCCGGGCTTGCCCGTTTGCTTGAGGCAGCGCGCCAGGAAGAAGCTCGCCGCGCTCCGGCGCTTCAACTCTCCGAGCGCGAACGGGCCGTGCTGCGGGGTGTTTTCGCGGGCCTGGCCAACAAGGAGATTGCCGCGAAGCTCGGCATCTCCGAGGGATATGTCAAAGCGGTGCTGCAACAGCTTTTCGGCAAGACCGGCGTCCGCACCCGCGCGCAGCTGGTGCGGATTGCGCTTGAGCACCATTTCGACACGGCCGAGCCGGCCCGGCCCGGTTTCCCCGCAGGTTTCCGGTCCGGGTCCCAGTCCGGGTCCCAGTCCGAAAGATAGCCAAAAGGCAAAAAGACGGCCATTCCCCGTTCCGGGTAAAATCGGGGTTTGCTACGTGGGGCCGCCTCCTCTACCCTAACGTAGCTACCCGCCGCCTTCACCGGCGGAGCCGAGGACTATGCCCGAGTCGACCCAGGATCGAGTTTTGCGCGTTATCGCCACCACCAAGCGGATTCCGCCCGAAACCGTCAAGCCGGACAGCAGCTTCGAGTCGCTCGGCATCGACTCTCTGGACCGGCTCAATATTCTTTTCGACCTGGAAAGCGAGTTCGACATCGAGATAGACGATGGGGACGCCAAGCAAGTCATCAGCATTCCGCAAATGGTGGAGGGGATTTCACTCATTCTCGCTGCCAAAGAGGCCGGCCGGCCTGTGCCGCATTTTCCTCGCCATGAACCCGCGCCCGACCTGAAAACGAACCCGAAAGCCGGTCAATAGAGTGGGTGCCCCGTATCGCGTCGTCGTCACCGGCGCCGGCGCTGTGAGCGCTCTTGGTTTGGACATTGACAGCTTTTGGAGCTCGCTGCTCGCCGCGCGCAGCGGCATCGGTCCGGTGCGCTCTTCCATCCATCGTATTGAGGCCGCGCCGCTGCGGGTCCAGAGCGTTGCCGAAATCCGCGATTACGAGCCGGAAGCGTATTTTGAGGCAAGAGAGCTCTCCTTTATGGATCGCTTCTCGCAGTTCGCGGTGCTGGCGGCCAAACAGGCTATCGAGCAGTCCGGCATCGAGTGGACCCCGGAGCTGCGGGAACGCGCCGCCGTGGTGACCGGCTCCTGCATGGGCGGGCGCGGGGCGGAAGAGTCCGGCTACTGGGAGCTTTTCCACAATCACCGCACCCGCGTGCACCCGCTCACCATTCCGCTTGGGATGAGCAATGCCGGCACAAGCCACATATCCATGCGGTGGGGACTCCAGGGCCCGGCATACACGGTTTCGACAGCCTGCGCGTCGTCGGCTCACGCCATTGGGCAGGCGTTCCACTTGGTGCGCTCCGGCTCGGCGCCCATAGCGATTGCCGGCGGCAGCGAGGCGCCCTTGTTTCTCGGCGGGATGAAGGCTTGGGAAGCGATGCGGGTGGTGAGCAAGGACACCTGCCGGCCTTTTTCCGCAGACCGCACCGGATTGATTGTCGGCGAGGGCGGGGCGATGCTGGTGCTGGAGCCGCTGGAAGCCGCGCTGGCCCGTGGCGCGCGACCGCTGGCCGAGATTGTCGGCTTCGGCGCGACTGCCGATGCCGGCCACATCACGCAGCCCACTGCGAGCGGCCCCACCCGCGCGATGCAGCAGGCGCTACGCGACGGCGGCCTCCATCCCGAGCAGGTGGGCTACATCAATGCCCACGGCACAGCTACCGAGGCCAACGATCGCATTGAAACCGAGGCGATCCGCACGGTTTTCGGCGCGCACGCCGACCGGCTCGCGATTTCCTCGACCAAGTCCATGCACGGCCATACGCTCGGCGCCGCCGGGGCGATCGAGGCCGTGGCGACGGTGCTCACCCTTCAGCGGCATGTGCTGCCGCCGACCGCCAACTACACGACACCCGACCCGATCTGCGACCTGGATGTGATCCCCAACCGGGCCCGCCCGCAGCAGGTGGAGGCCGCGCTGTCGAACTCCTTTGCTTTCGGGGGCCTCAATGCCGTGCTCGCCTTCAAGGCCTGGGCGTAGGGGGAGAAAGCTCCGCGATGCGCTTTGCCGCAACCCGCCGCTATCACGCCCACCCCGCCACGCGTGCCCTGGCCATGCTTGGCGGGGGAGCGCTTGCCCTTTACGGCACGGGCGTCCTGCTCAACTTTTTCGGGCCCGAGCTGCCCTATTCCCTCCCCGACGGCGCAGGCAAGGGGCTTGACTCGGCGGAATTTCTTCAGTTTCTTTCCATTGTCACCGACAGCACGATCCGCCGTTCCCGCATCACGGCTTTGCGCGATGGCGATGCGTTTTACGCAGCCGAGCTCGCAGCGATCCGGAGTGCGAAGTACACGGTCAATCTGGAGATGTATGAGTTTCACGGGGGCGCGATCGGCGACCAGTTTCTCCATGCGCTCACCGAACGGGCTGCCGCCGGGGTAGAGGTCCGAGTGATTGTGGACGCGCTCGGCAGCTTCAGCACGCGGCTCAGCTACTTCGACCACCTACAGGCCGCCGGCGGACAGATGCGCTGGTACCACCCTTTGCGCTGGGACACGTGGCAGAAAACCAACAATCGCACGCATCGCAAGCTGCTGGTCGTCGACGGCGAGACGGGATTTATCGGCGGCGCGGGTATCGCGGACCGTTGGTTCCGGAGTACGGGAAAGGTTCCGGCGTGGCGGGATACGGTGTGCTGCGTCGAGGGCGAGGCGGTTGCCGGGCTGATCTCCACGTTCAGCGAGAACTGGCTGGAGTCCTCGGGCGAAATCCTTTCCGGTCCGGCGCAGTTCGGTTTCCGCTCGCTCCCGGACGGGGCGGAAAGCCTGGTCGTTTCGAGCACCCCACGCGGGGGCGGCACGCAGGCGCGCATCCTGTTTCAGGTTCTGATCAAGAGCGCGCGCGAAAGCATCCGCATCACCACGCCCTACTTCCTGCCTGACCGGAGCGCTCGGCACGCCCTGGCCGACGCAGTCCGGCATCGCGGGGTAAATGTGCAGATCCTCACGGCGGGTCCACGCATCGATCACCCGTTCGTGCGCAAGCTGAGCCACCACAACAGCCGACATCTGCTGCAAGCTGGGGCAGAAATCCATGAGTACCAGCCGGCGATGATCCACGCCAAGCTGATGACCGTGGACGGGCAGTGGAGCGTAGTGGGTTCGACGAACTTCGACCACCGCTCCTTTGAGCTCAACGACGAGGTCAATCTGGCCGTGCTCGACCGGGAGTTCGCTGGGGCGCTGGACCGGGATTTCGAGCGGGATCTCGGGCAATCGCAGCAGCTCGACCTCCCCATGCTGCGGGAACGCACCCTGCTCGGCAAAGGGCAAAAACTGGTGGATCGCGCGCTCGAGTTCGAAAGCTAAGGCATTTTCACAGTAGGTAGGAAGAAGGGAGCGAATCTTCACGCGGCTTTTCCGTCGAGAAAAGCCGCATTTCGACAATGCTGGGCAGATCACAGGAACTGTGAAAATGCTCTAAGGGCGCATTGCCAGGAGCGGCGCGACGGAGCGCTCGATCCCTTCCTCCAACCCCACCCGAGGCGACCAGCCTAGCTGCTCACGGGCCTTCGCGGTGGGGTATTGCTGGTCGCGACCCAGCAGGTAGACAGCGTGCCGGGTGAGGAGCGGCCGGCCCGGCAGGCCGGCCCGGTGC
>CAXTWG010000068.1:0-11465 GCA_964247895.1 uncultured Acidobacteriaceae bacterium | reverse complement strand
TCGCAGGCGGAGAAGGCGCACCCAGCGGTTTGTTCAGCAGTGTAGGCTCTGGTCCGCCGGTTGTGGTGCAGAAGCCTGCTGCCCCCAAGAAGGTTGCGGTCTCCTCCGGCGTCGCAGCCGGCAACCTGCTGTCGAAACCTGAGCCGACCTACCCAGCTATCGCAAAGGCAGCCCGCATCCAGGGCACGGTTGTGCTTTCGGCCACCATCTCGAAGACCGGCACCATTGAGCACCTGACCCTGGTCAGTGGCCCGGCGATGCTCGCGCAGTCGGCGATCGACGCAGTCAAGCAGTGGCGCTACAAGCCCTACCTGCTCAACGGCGAGCCGGTCGAGGTTCAAACCCAGGTCAATGTGACCTTTACCCTGGGCGGTTAAGCAGGCTTTAAACAGTTTTCCCGGGGGCCTGTTCGCTTTTGGGACAGCCTCGGCCAAAGACATGGCAGGCGGGGAGCCCCGGCGGTATCGGATTCCTGTATAACTTCGGTTCAGATGGTTTGAAACCAGCACCACTTTCCCCAGGAGGGATCTCAACAGTGATTCTCGCTCACCTTACGCAGTTCGCGGCTAACCCGGCAGCGCTCGGATTCTTGTTCCAGGAGCAGGCAGCGCCGACCGTCGGCTTTTCGCCGATTGATCTGATCCACAACATGGGCTGGCTCGCACGTGGCGTTGTTGTTGTGCTCTTCATCATGTCCATCTGGTCGCTCGCGGTTATTATCGACCGCTACCTGTACTTTGCAGCAGCCCGCAAGCAGTCCCGGGATTTCGCACCCCGCGTCGCCGGTGCCCTGCGCGAGAACAAGCTGGATGAAGCGATCAAGGTCGCCGACCGCAACAAGAAGTCGCATTTGGCCGAGGTTGTCACGGCCGGTCTCCAGGAGTTTCGCAACTACGGCGGCGGACAGGTCACGGTCGAGCAGGTCGAATCGTCCAAGCGCGCCCTTGAGCGGTCTGAAGCCATCGTGCATGCGAAGCTGAAGCGCGGTCTCGGCGGTCTGGCTACCATCGGTTCTACCGCTCCCTTCGTCGGGCTGTTCGGTACGGTTGCCGGTATTTTGAATGCCTTTCAGGCAATCGCGGTCCAGAAAACTCCCGGTATCGGCGCGGTCGCTTCCGGTATCTCGGAAGCGCTGGTCACCACGGCTTTCGGCTTGCTGGTCGCGATCCCCGCTGTCATGTGCTTCAACTACTTCACCAATAAGGTCGAGGCTTTCGACGTCGAAATGGACAACTCCTCCTCCGAGCTGGTCGACTACTTCCTCAAGCAGAACCGCCGCTAGCAAGCGGTCTCATCCTCCCCAACGCATGAGCGGTTTCGCCGGGCTCACAAGCATGAGCCCGGCTGAGAAAATCAGCAGTGAGGAAGAACGGACATCATGGCACTCGTTACAAGAGACGAAGGACGCAAGGTTAACTCCAACATCAATGTCACCCCCATGGTTGACGTGATGCTGGTGCTGCTCATCATCTTCATGGTCATCACGCCCATGCTCACCAATAAGGTAAATGTGACACTGGTGAACTCTAAAAACGCCATCACGATGGATGACGCCAGTAAGGAAGACGCAGTCGTGATCGCCGTGACGCGGGACAGCAAAGTGTACCTGGGGCAGAACCAGATCACGCTCGACCAGTTGGGCGGTGCCGTGCGCGATCGGCTCCAGGACAAAACCAGCAAGGTGGTCTACTTCCGTGCTGACTCGCGCTCGCACTACGGTGCAGTCGAGGACGCAATCGATGCGGTACGCACAGCGGGGGTAGAGCAGGTTGGTCTGCTTACCGATCAGCATGGGCCTCCAGGCGCCGCAGCCGGAGCTCTTTAGCGCTTATTCGTACCTGATACAAGGAATCGAGGAACTGTATGGCTTTCGCAAGCGGCGGCCCGGGAGGGCTCAACGCCGACATCAATGTAACCCCGCTCATCGACGTACTTTTGGTGCTGCTGATCATCTTCATGGTGATTGTGCCGGTTACCCCCCATGGTCTTGACGCCATGGTGCCGCAGCCGCCTAAAAACAAAACCGACCAGCCGAACGATAAAACCATCGTCATCCAGGTGCTCGGCGGTGCTTCCGGTCCGCCGGCCTATAAAATCAACGAGGACTCAGTCGCAATCCAGGAGCTGCAAGCCCGCCTGACGCAGATCTACTCCGTTCGCGCGACCAAGATTATGTTCGTGAAGGGCGACCCAAACCTGAATTTTTCGAGTGTTGCGGCCGTCGTAGATATTGGGAAGGCTGTCGGCGTTGACCACATCGGGCTGATTACGCCTAAGATCGAGGCGGGCCAGTAGGCTCGCTGTTCGTTTTCCGGCCAGCGTCACTGTCCAAGGATGTTGCGCGATGGTCAAAACCAGTTACAATCGCAACCGCAGACCTTGCTTTACATTCCCGCTGCGTCAAACAGGGCCGCCCTGCTGATTGAAGGAGAAGAAAACTAGAATGAATCAGATCGCACGTGTTCCGGTGCTGGCCGCGGCTGCTTTGTCGCTGTTGGTCTTTTCGGCCGGGTGCAAGCGTTTGCAGGCTCGCGACCAGCTTGTCAAGGGCGTGCAGTCCTACAAGGCAGCAAAGTACGAAGACGCCATTAACCATTTCCAAAAGGCAGTGAATCTCGATCCTACCTACCCCGTGACCCGCATTTATCTCGCGACAGCTTACGCGCAACAGGTCGTACCCGACCTGACCTCGCCGGATAACTTGAAGAAGGCCGACCTTGCCATCGATAGCTACAAAAAAGTGCTCGATGAGCACCCGAACGATGTCACGAGCCTGAAAGGCATCGCAAGCCTTTACTTCAGTACGAACAAGATGGATCTCGCCAAAGAATGGCAGGGGAAGGTAAGCCAGGCCGATCCGAAGGACCCGGAGGCGCCATACACCATCGGCGTCATCGACTGGAAAGCTGCGTATAAAAATGCCGTGCAGTCCCTCGCGGCCGGCGGCTTGACCGACGACGGCATGGGCAATCCGAAAATGTCCAAGCAGGCCTGCGCAAAAATCAAGACCGACAACTCACAGCTCGTTACGGGCGGTCTCGCCTCCCTGCACAAAGCAGTGGACATCCGCCCTAATTACGACGATGCCATGTCCTACCTTAACCTCATGTACCGCCGCAAAGCCGACCTGGATTGCGGCAATCCGGCAGCACAAAAAGACGACATCGCCCAAGCCGATAAATGGCGCGATCAAGCTATGGGTGCCCGCAAAAAGAACGAAGCCGAAAAGGAGAAGGCGAACTCCGGCGGTATTGTTCTCGACGACAGCAAGTAAAATCAGTCCAAATCAAGCGAAAAGCCCCGGCGCAAACCGGGGCTTTTTTGCCTTTTCTTTAGCGCAGCCGCTCAATCACACCAGTGCGCCAGGAACGATAGGCCGCGTCCAGCACCCGTTGATTCACCAACCCTTCCGCCCCCGGTGCCCGGTATGCTGCCCCACCCGTGACTGCCTCAGCAAACCCGTCCAGCATCCGCGAAAACGCATCCGCGTTCGATACCGGCTGCTCCAGCACGACCTGACCGCCCTCCCGCAGCACCAGCGACACAGGATGATCGACCGTCATCGCATCCTCGCAGACGAGCGACCCGCGCTCCCCCACCACTTCCAGTAGAGACCGGTAGGCGGCCCGCGTCGTCACCGTCACCGTCCCCATGGCGCCGCCCCTAAACTCCAGGCTGATCACCGCGTGCGACTCTACCTCTCCTGAGGCAGCATCCCGGTGCGCGAGCGTGCCTACCGCCGTCACCGGCTCGCCGAGCACGTAGCAAAGCGCATCGATGCAGTGTATTCCGACATCCCCAATCGGCCCTCCAAGCGCCACTGAGGGATCGTTGATCCACGCTCGTGGGCTCTTGCCGGCTTCATAGCAGAACTGCGCATGCGCGAGTTGGGGCTTACCGATCCGGCCTTCCGCAATCCAACGCCGCATCAGATCGATCGCCAGGTTGTAGCGCATATTCTGCGCTACGCCGAAAAGCATCCCCGCCTTGCCCGCTTCTGCAAGCATCTCCTCCGCTTCCCCGACATGCATAGCGAGCGGTTTCTCGCACAGTACCGGCTTTCCCGCACGGAGCGCCAGCAGCACATGCTCCCGGTGCAGCGCATCCGGCGAGACGACAAACACCGCCTCGATCTCCTGCGAATCGCACAGCTCCTTGGCCGAGGCAAACACGCGCGGAATCCCAAACTTCTTCGCATCCGCTGTTGCCTTGCCCAGGTCGCGACGCCAAAGCCCACCCAGTCGCGCTACCCGTGCACTCCGGAACGCCGGCATGAGTCGCTTTGCCGCATGATGCCCAAAACCCAAAATCCCGAACTGCATGAGCCCTCCTACTGCGCTCCGTGTTTGAAAACCTCTTCCGCGTAGTAGTTCTCCACCCGCGCCTGGTCGCGCAAAACTTCAAGGTACGCATTTTTCAGCAGTTGCGACCGTGTTTCGCGCAACTGCTGCCGGATCGACTGCTGCACGCGCGGGTCATTCAGGTCGCGCTGACCGGCTGCTTCCTTATTCATCAGCCGGTAAATTGCATACCCAATCGGTTTCCGCGTCGTTGGGTCGAGCAGCGGCAGCACATCGGTGATCTGCCCCGGCTTCAGCTTGCCCACGGCGTCAAATACCGCTTGGTCGCTCCGCATCTGCGACTCCGGAAAAAACCCCATGTCTCCGCCGCTCGAGGCATTGTCCGCCCGCTCGGAGAAGTTGGCCGCCAGCGTCCCGAAATCCTCACCGCTTTCCAGACGGTTGTGCAGCATCTGGATTTTCTTGCGAGCTTCCCCATCGTTCGAAGCCTTCGAATTCTGCAGGTTTCCCACTGCTCCATTGGCTCCGGTCGAGCTATTCAGCGGCGCCGAGGAGGTTACGACAATCTGCGACAGGTGGTACTCCGGCTCAACCAGGTTGTACTCCGCCTTGTGCGCGTTGTAATACGCTGAGATATCTCCGTCCGCGATGTTGATCTTGGCGTTGATCTCCTTGTTGAACAGCTTCTCGGTCGTCTTCGCGCGTCGGATGTCCCGGCGCAGGTCGTCCAGCGTCAGGTGCTTCTCCCCGAGCCGCCGATTGAACTCCTCCTGCGTAAACGGCGCCTTCATCTCGTTGATTTGCGAATCCACCTCTTCGTCGCTCGCCAGCAGGTTCAGCGTGCCCGCGCGCTGCGCCAGGATTTCTTCGTCAATCAGCTGTCGAACTATATTCAACCGCACAATACCTTCTTGTTCCTTCGAAGGCTTCTGCTGATTTTCGGTTAACGAGTTTTTATATAGGGTATCCACATCGCTCGCCTGGATCGGCTTGCCATTCACCTTGGCCAACACGCCGGTACCGTGCGCGTGTGTGCAGCCTGCCAGCGTCAGCGCGGCAGCAAGCGCAACTCCCCCCAAAAAGCACTGCCCCACTGCCTGTTTCGAAGCTCTGTGGCTGTCTTTGAGCATCATTTACTGGCCGCCGCTCTTCTGCGCCGGCGAACGGGAAGGCGTAGCGAGTGAGTTCGGAGGCGGCGTGATCCCTTGTGCGCGCAGCGCCCGGTCGATCGCCGCCCATACATAGGGCAGCGGCTGCGCCCCTGCAATGCGCTCGCCGTCGATAAACAAAGCCGGCGTCCCATCCACCTTCAAAGCCTCCGCCTCCTTGGCCGAGGTCCGCACCGCCGTCGCATCCTGTTTCTCGACGCAGCTGTTCAGCTTCGCGGCGTCCAGCTTGCCGCGCGTCCCTTCCTCGCGCGCTAGTTTGTCGAGCAGCGCGTCCGACTTCGCCGCGTCCCGGTCCGGGCCCGTTACATCCTCGCCATGTATATGCAGGTAATCGATGTAGTTCCAGTAAGCCTTGTCGTTCTGCGCCGCCAGGCAGTTCGCATCGACCGCCGCATGCAGCGCCCAGGGGTGTATCTCTGTGAGTGGATCGTCCTTGTACACAACCTTGACCAGCCCCTTGTAATGCTCCAGCGTTTCCGGAAACAGCTCCGCATGCATCTTCGCGCAGTACGGGCACTGGAGGTCATCGAAGTTCACGATCTCAACCTTCGCATCCTTGTTGCCGCGCACCGGCCGCCCTTGGACCGGAATGTCCAGCCCGGGCACATCCCCAAGGTCGTATTTGGACAGCCGCGCCAGCGTCTTTCCATCCTTCGAGAGCAGAAAATCCAACGGCTGCTTTTGCTCCGGATGATCGGATGGGTAAAACTCCACGCGCAATGTGTCGAACCCCGGCAAGTCACTCGCAGTGCGCAGCCCCGGCTTGATCTCCCAAGTCGGCGGTACGCCCAACTGCGAGCGCACCAGCAACTCGATCCGTCGCTCCTGCTGTGGCGTAAGCCCTGCGCCGGCAGGCACCTGCGCGCGGCATCCCGCCAGGGGAGCTATTAAAAATGCAAGAAGGGTAAAGGCGTGACGCAAGCTGGACAACGGGATCGAGACCTCTCCGGAGCAACCCCTTGATTATCGCACCGCAAGCAGGCCGGGAGCTCGATGGCGAGTTTCCCGGCAGCCCAGGCTCGCCCTTACGGTTGTACGCTTAGCTGGAAAGCCTGCGCGCCCGTCCCATTGCAGTCATAAATCTGCAACTGCACTCCGTTGTTGGTGGAGGCATTCGGCACATCCAGGCAACGTTGGCTGTTCCGGTCGACGAACTTATACAGGCCGTTGCCGAGCGCGACCGGCATCCATTGCTGGTGCGTGTTGCCGAAGTTCTGCCATAGCTGCACGGGAGTTCCGTCCCCCGCGCCCCCGCCGACTATATCGATCACGCTGTTCGGGGCATTCCGGTTTACAAGGCCGTAATAGCCGCTGTCCGTAGGCTTCAACTGCCATTCCTGATTGGCCTGCTGCCGGCCGCAATCCCACTGGAGGATGGCTGTGCCGTTAGCCGAATTCCATCCGCTGTCATCGACACACTTGCCGCTGTTTCCGTTCACGAGCGTGTACCAGGCCGTAGTCGAAAGTCCGCTTGTCCCCTGCACGCCGAAACCCTGTGCCCAGGCCGCGGCTTCACCCGGTTTTCCGGCGTTTGCGGTCGAAAACAGGTAGTTGCCGTCGGCGCTTGAATCCCAAACGTTTACAAACGCAATCGAATCTCCTGAAGCCTGAAGGGTTTGCGCCAGCCATTGCGGAAACGCCGCCTCGTCCGAAACATCATGACCGCCGTCTGAATTTCCCGCGCCCGTTTCCGGAACCGCGAACGGTTTCCCGTGCGCTTTTGCGAAATCGAGCAGCACCTGCAGGCTCAGGTTATGGCCGTTGCTTCCATCCAGCGAGTATTGCGTGGCCGCCGGATAAGTCCAGTAATGTTTGCGGTTGACCGGGTCGGCGATAAAAGTCGCTAGGTTGTCGACCGTACCGTCGTTCTTGTCAAAGTCGTAGAAAAGATTTGGATCGCCGGGAATCCCGTACGGGTAAATATTGGCATAAATGTCCGCGGCGACAATGTCCACATAGCTGTCGCCCGGGTAAAGATTGCTCAAGGTGTTTGTCTGGTCGTAGTTGGTGATATTCGGGTTCCAGATGACCTTGACATTTACCCCATAGGTATTGCCGGCCTGCCGCAGCACCGTGGCGATGTGTTGGAAAGCCCCAACCCAGTCCGCCTCTGTCCCTGCGTCGGTACCCGCGTACGCCGACGAACCCGAAGTGTTGATGTTCATCTCCCAGCCCACTCGCCAATACTGCGTGCCGTAGCCATGCTGCTGCCAGGTCTGCACAACGCCTTGAATCACGCTGTCATACTTTCCGGAAGAAAACGCCTGGAACTGCTGATCGAAGGGAAGTGCGCCGCTAGCCTTGGACGCCATGGGAAACCCGATCACCGGGATGGCATTCTTCGCGGGAGAAAGCGACTGAGACCACGCCGCCCAGCCTACGGCCGCGACCCAGTTGCTTTGGTCGTCATTTTGGTTGATATAGCGAGTCAGGAACTGGGGAGCTGTGCCCATAAGCTGAGCAAAGCTGTTGTAATTCGTTTCAAACGCCGCTTCCGCAACAGGGTCGCTGCCGTTCGGATCGTTGAAGTAGCCACCGAGCGGAAAAGGGGTCTGCGCGTGTGCCGCCCAGGTGGAACCGGCGCAAAGCGCAAGAACGGAAAGCAATTGCTGAAGCCCGCGGGAGTGTTGTGAGGGAGTCTGCTTCATAGGTGTAGGGAGCGTGTCCTTTCTGAGGACACACTACAGCGAATTAGGAAGATTTACTTTGTATTGCTGAATAATTTGTATACACGTCCGCCATATCAATGAACCTCCCACCCGCATCCACAAACCGGTCCAGGATGCGGAACGAGGGCTGCTCATCCGCCGTCCACCCAAATACATCTGCCGTCCAGCAATGAACGACCGAAACCTGAACGGCCGAGTGCGCGCATTTCCACAGTAGCTTTTCTTCTAGTCCAGATGCTCAGAAAACCCTCGAAAACGACCGCAGCGACCCCGCCGACCCCACCCCCGCCAACGTAAACGAGAACAGATACTGCGTATCGTTTCGGATATTTCCGAGCGAATACCGCCGCCACTCCACGGACAGCCCGCAGCAGTCGCGGTTATAGCCGCTCTGCGCGCCGAAGTACTGCGTCTGCCCGACAGTAAAGTCATAGCCCACATTCGCGCCTGCTGAAAGACCGTGCTTCAACGGGGACCCGTACACCCCAGCCAGCCGCAACTGGTTGAAGTTGACAAGATTGCTGATCGCGCTCGGCGATGGCGCGAGCGGCAGTAGCGCTGTCCGTGGCGTTAGATTGAACAGTCGCGCGTCGGTCACGGAAAACGAGTAATCGTTCGCATGGTAGGTCAGGAACAGGTTGCTCGACTGCAAGCGCCCTCGCCGCGTGTCATAGTCCACGTCCCACTCGAGGTCGGTTGCGCTCGTTGTCCGGGCCCGCAAGCGCGAAATCACCGGCGAGCTGGTCTGCACCCCTTGTAGGTAAGCCACACCCGTCAAATCCAGTGTGGAAGCGAACACATTCCGCTGCCCCGGCACAACCGCCCCGCCGAAGTTCGGGTTGTAGTAGTGCTGTTGGGCCAGGGTCCAGGTCAGCGCATCCACTTGCGCGCCGCCGCAGCTTTTCTTCGGTCCAAGCGCCTCGTCCCCCTTGCAGGGCTTCGTGCTCGTCCGCTTTATGAAAACATGCTGCGTCACCCCGTACTCGAGCTGGTTGGTATTCGTCAACGTATCCACGACGTCGAACCGCAGCGTGTTCGCATACCCGTTCACCCCGGTCACGTACCGGTACGTCAGCTCCGGCTCGATCGTGTGCCGCAGCGCTGCGCCCTTCCCGAATAGCAGCACGGGCGCCCGGAAATCCCGTTCCACCATCGGCGGCGCAACCGCGACTTCGCTCACAAACGCCGACCGGTTCAGGCTCGCGCCCGTTTCCACCGGCAAACTCCCCGGCGCACCCCCGAGCTGGCTTTTGCCGTAAAACGTCTCGCGCACCCCCGCTTCCGCCCGCACGTGAAACCCTCCACTGCTCACCGGCAGCGCCAGGTGCGGGTATACGTCGAGCCGCGGCACCAGCAAGCTCGTTTGGAATCCCGGCTCCGACCGCGACAGCGCCACCGCCGCAGCTTCCCCGCCAAACTCGAGCGGCGTGCGCCCAACCTTTCGGTCCAACACGTCCGCCCGCAGCTCCGGCACATGCAGGATGCGAATCTCATCCCCGAAACTCGCGCTGCGGAACAGCTGGTACCGCTCAAACCGGCCCGTCGCTGCAAGCCCGTTCACCTCGCGCGTGACAAACGCATTGCTGTGCACCTCGGAGTTGATCGCCGCCGAGTAGTTCTGCTCAAACGCAGCCCGGTACACATACGAGCTCAGGTACTCGATGTCCGCCACCGCCCGCGTATGCGGGTCCAGCTGTCGCCGCCCATCGGCGAAAATGTCCTGCCCCCCCTGGTTCAAGGGCCCTTGCAGCCGGTCGAATAGCGCTCGAAAGTGCAGGGAAGCGAAGTTCTCGTCCCGGCCCCGATACCGTAGCTGCCCAAACGGCGCATACCCACGCCGGGAAAAGTACTCCGCCCCTATCGTCGCGTCCGCGCTGCGCCCCAGCACCACATACAGCGACTCCCCCGCGATAAATCCCCTTTGCGTGTCGTTGCCGAAGATCGGCAACAGAAACCCCGTCTGCCGCTTTCCCTGCTGTACCGGGTGTGTGATGTACGGCAGGTAAAACAGCGGTACATGGAAAAACGTGAATGTGCCGTTGCGCGCACTCGCGCTGCCATTCTCCACCAGGATGGAGCGCGCGAGCAGTTTCCAGTCCGGGTCCGGCAGCCGACAGCTCGTCAGCGTTCCCCGGATCACCTGGTACCGCCCAGGCCCCAGTTCCGCGACCTCCTGCCCGGTCAGCGTGAACGGATTGGGCGCCGTAAACACAAACCGGTTGTGCGTCACCGACCGCACCCCAAGGGTCCCGGTTACGTCGTAAAACCGCCCTGTGTGCGCTTCGAGGTTCAGCGTGCCATGGTCGGCCAGGATGTGCTCGTCCGAGGGCCCGCCGTCCACCGACAGGTGCCCTCGCGCCTCCACCACCTGCGTTCCGATGTCGTATGCCGCATGGTCCGCCTCAATCCGGTACGTCTTGTACGCAATTACAATCCTGCCGTCGAGCGTGTATACGTCCCCCGTTTTTGCCTGCTTATCCGCCTCAATGTGGACAGGGGTGCCCTTGGGCGGCGCATCGATCGGGACGGCAATACCGGTATCGGCCAGCTCCGGCTCGGGGGGCGCCGACGGCGCCGCTGTCGCCACACTCTCCTCAGGCTCCAACGGCTGGGGCGGCGGCAAAACCTCCGGCACCAGGGAAGGGCTAAACGCCGGGTCCGTATCCGGCGTCAGCGGGCTGTCGCTCAACGCGCCCGGTACCTGCGCGGGCGTCGGGCGCGCCCCCGGCTGCTGCACGGTACCGGCAGCGGACGTCGCCGCCTGGGGTAGCTCTTTTGCCACTCCCCAGGCGTGGAGCGTGGGGTGACATGCGAAAAACAGCGTGATACACCAAGTTGTGCGGGTTCTCATCGCGGACGGCATCCTCAGCATAACAAAGGCTTAGGGACGCACCAACGCCCGGGAAAGCTCCGCGCTCGGGTCCTTGAACCTTACCTGCCTTGCTTCGGGGCAAGCGCGGGAAAACGACCGCTCCGCGCCGCCAGATTTTGATTCCGTACCCATTCCTTCTCCGCACGCCGGGAGCTCGAGGAAAAGAAAGGTCCGCTTCGTGAGTACAACCGCCTCCGCGCCGCTTGCCGGGAACACTCTGTCACCCTCGCTCGCCTGGAAGGATGAGCTCCAGGAGCGCCTGCGCGAGCATCGCAGCCGCCGCGCCGGTTCACTCTCGCAAAACAGCGCCGTCCTCCCTGCACAGCCACTTACGGGGAGCGCCGGCGTCGCTGCCCGGGTAGCCGAGCGCTGGCGCGATGCCCCTTCGTATGGAGAGCTCCTTGCTGCAAGCGCGGCCGCCGCCGAGCAGGCCGCCGCCGCCGCGCTTGCAGCC
>CAXTWG010000067.1:0-11498 GCA_964247895.1 uncultured Acidobacteriaceae bacterium | reverse complement strand
GTAGAGCGGGGTGGGCTGGCGATTTTCACGGCGGATGGGCCGCGCGGGCCTGTGTTCCAGGCGAAACTCGGACCGGTCAAGCTGGCACAGCTGACGGGCCAGCCTATCGGATGTTTCCACCTGCAGCCGGAGCGGGCCTGGACCTTGCGCTCTTGGGACCGCTTTTTGCTGCCCAAGCCATTTTCGCGCGTGGCGGTGAGCTGGGCGCGGAGCGTGCCTGCGCCTGCCGCGAAGGCCACGGCGGAAGAGCTGGAAGGGACGCGGCGGGCCCTCAACACGGCGCTGGAACGGGCGCGCGCGCAGGCTTTTGCATATTTCGGGCAGCAAGCATGAAGCTTCCGCTACACTGCAGATTCCCGCATGCCTGACCCGAAAGTCCCCGCGCTGGTGCGCGACTATCACTTCGACCTACCCCCGGAACTGATCGCGCAAGAGCCGCCGGAGGAGCGCTCCGGGGCGCGCATGCTCACGCTCAATCGTAGGACGGGGCAGGTGGAGGACTGGCGCTTTACGGAGTTGCCGGAGCTGCTCGCGCCGGGTGACCTGCTGGTGTTAAACGATAGCCGGGTGCTGCCCGCGCGGCTTTTCGCACGGCGTGCGGGTGCACGAACGCCGCCGGGGCAGGTGCCTGCGCGGTTGGAGGTGCTGCTCACGGAAGAATTCCGGCCGCGCGAGTGGAAGGCGCTGGTGCGGCCCGGGCGCAAGGTGCTGGTTGGGGAGCATCTCACCTTTCCGCCTGAAGGGCCGGCGGTGCTCCAAGCGACTGTGACCGAGCATGGAAAGTTCGGCGAGCGAGTCCTTGCGTTCGCGCCGCATCCGGATTTCCATGGCGCGCTCGAGCAGCTTGGGCAAATGCCGCTGCCGCCGTATATCCGTCGCGAGCGGAGTGTGAGCACGCCGGCGGACCGCGAGCGATACCAAACGGTGTACGCGTCCGAGCGGGGATCGGTAGCCGCGCCCACGGCGGGGCTGCACTTTACGCCGGAGGTGCTGGCCGCGGTGGAGGCGCACGGCGTGGAGATCGCGTACGTAACGCTTCACGTAGGGCTTGGCACCTTTCAGCCGGTGCGGGTGGAGCGGGTGGACGAGATTCGTTTACACACGGAGCGGTATACGCTGCCAACCGCGACTGCGGACGCCGTGAACCGGGCGCTCGCCGAAGGCCGGCGGGTGATCGCGGCGGGAACAACGACCGTGCGCACGCTGGAGCACTGCGCGCTCGCCGGCAAGCTTATTCCCCATGCGGGCGCAACCGGTATCTTTATTTCGCCCGGCTTCCAGTTCCGTGTTGTGAGCGGTTTGCTCACGAATTTTCATCTACCGGGGAGCACGCTGTTAATGCTGGTTTCGGCTTTCGCCGGGTACCGGGGAGTGATGGCCGCATACGCGCATGCAATTGCCGGGCGATACCGGTTTTTCTCTTACGGCGACTGCATGCTGACTCTGTAACGGTCAGCAAAACATGCTTCGACGGAAGACGCTTCGTGATGCAGATACTTCCGCGTCGAGCAGCTGCGGGCGGTTCTCCATGATTGTTTGTACTGCGAAGGCGATAATCGGGATACCATGCCCGAAACCACGAAGCCGCCCATCTTCCTGCTCGATACGATGTCGTTTATTTTTCGCGCGTACCACGTTATGCAGCGGCAAAGGCCGATGTCCACGCGAACGGGCGTGCCCACGGCGGCTGTGTACGTTTTCGTCAACATGATCAACAAGCTGCGGAGGGATTTTGCGCCGGAGTATTTTGCGGCGGTGTTCGACACAAGCTCGCCCGTGTTTCGCGACGAGCGGGCGAGCACGATGAAGACAGTCCGCAAGTGGAACCTGAAAACGCAGCAGTTCGACGAAGTGGATTACGGCGGCTACAAAGCCAACCGCGAAGCGATGCCGCCCGACCTGGCGCAGCAGCTCCCCTACATCCGCCGCGCGCTGGAAGCTTTTCGTATCCCAATCGTGCAGTATGACGGCTTTGAGGCCGACGATGTGATCGGCACGCTCGGGGCAAAAGCCGCGGCGGAGGAGATTCCGGTTTTCATCGTGTCGAGCGACAAGGACATGATGCAGCTCGTGAACGAGCACGTGAAAATCCTGAACCCGATGAAGGAGAACCTGATCCTGGACCGGGCCAAGGTAGAGGAGGTGTTGGGGGTTCCGCCGGAGCGGGTGATTGATGTGATGGCGCTTCGGGGTGACTCGATCGACAATATCCCTGGAGCTCCGGGCATTGGCGACAAGGGCTCGGTCGAGTTGATCCGGCAGTTCGGCACGGTGGAAGCGGCGCTGGACCGTGCGGACGAGGTCAAGGGCAAACGGTCCCGCGAGTCGCTCCAGAATAATCGTGAAGCGGTCCTGCTCTCGAAGGAGCTTGTCACGATCCATACCGAAGTGCCGGTCGATCTAGAGCTTGACCGGATGCGGACGATCGAGCCGGATCTCGCGGCTTGTCGCGCGCTGTTTTCCGAGCTCGAGTTTACGACGCTGCTGAAGGAACTTGCGCCGGAAATGCCGGCGACACCGGTCGAGTATGTCCTTGAACCTACGCCCGAGCAGGTTGCGGCGTTTTTACAACAGGCAAAGCAGGGTTTTGCATTTTCGGTCGAGGCGAGCGAGCTGACCGAAGTTGCCGAGCAGGTGAGCGAAGCGGAAGCGGAAAGTATCGAGGAGCGCGAGCCGGAGCTACGCACCATGCTGCTCGATTTCGCAGCGCCCGAGCCGGAACCGGCGGAGGCCGCCAAGGTTGAGCGTGTGTACCGTGTAGGCGTTGCGGCTGTCGCGGATAAAGCCTTGCGGGTGGACGCGCAGGCGGTCCGCAGCCTGCTTGAGGATGGGGCAGTGCCGAAGTATGTGCACGACCTGAAAGCAGCCTTGCGCGGGTTGGCTGGGCAGGGAATTGCGCTCGAGGGCGCGGGGGAGGACCTGATGCTGTTCTCCTACCTCGTCAACCCGACCCACACGACGCATCGGCTCGCGGATGTGGCGGCCCGGTTCAGCAACCGGCCTTTGCAGGAAGGGGAAAGCGCACTGCCGGAAGCCGCGCACGCGATTCACTCGCTTGCGCCGGTGCTGCGCAGGGATGTGGAGCAGGCCGGTTTGCAAACCGTGTACCAGACCATTGATCGCCCGCTCGTGCCCGTGCTGCTGCGGATGGAGGCGGCCGGCGTGCGGGTGGACCTACCCGTTCTGCGCGAGCTCGACACCAAGCTAACGAGCGAGATGGCGCGGGTGAGCGAGGAGATTTTTTCGGCTTCGGGTCACCGATTCAACATCAATTCGCCCAAACAGCTGGGCGATGTGCTGTTCAACAAAATGGAGCTGCCGAAGCCGTTGAAATACGGCAAGGGCAAGGTAGTCTCGACCGCGCAGGACGTGCTTGAGGAGCTGGCCGAGGTAAATGAGGTGCCGCGCATGGTGCTTGAGTACCGGCAGCTAGCCAAACTTAAATCAAATTATGTGGATTCGCTGCCGCTGCTCGCCGATTCCGAGGGACGGGTGCACACGACTTTCAATCAGGTCGGCACAGCGACGGGCCGGCTTTCCTCCACGAACCCGAACCTCCAAAACATCCCGATCAAGACCGAACTCGGCCGTGAAATCCGGGCCGCGTTTATCGCCGCGCCGGGGCGGCTGCTGCTGTCAGCCGACTACTCACAAATCGAGCTACGGCTTATGGCGCACTTCTCGCAAGACCCGCTACTCGTCCATGCGTACAAGACCGGCCAGGATATCCATACGCTCACCGCAAGCGAGGTGTTCGGGGTGGCGCCGGAGGCGATTGATAAAACCACCCGCAACCGGGCCAAGGCGGTCAACTTCGGGATCGTGTACGGAATTTCGCCGTTCGGGCTCGCGGCGAACCTCGGCATTGACCAGAAGGAAGCACGCACCTACATCGACCGGTATTTCGAACGGTATGCCGGGGTGCGTGCGTTTATCGACCGGACGCTCGAGGAAACCCGCGCTGAGCAGCGGGTGCGCACGCTTTTTGGGCGTTCGCGGCCCATCCCGGACATCGCGAGCCGCAACGCGAACCTGCGCGGCTTTGCAGAGCGCACCGCAGTGAATACGCCTCTTCAAGGCACGGCAGCCGACCTGATCAAGATCGCGATGATCCGCATCGACCGGCGACTTACGGATGAGAAGCGGCGGACGCAGATGACGCTTCAGGTGCACGACGAGCTCCTGTTCGACGTGCCGGAAGACGAGGCCGAGGCGGTCCGCGCGATGGTGAAGCATGAGATGGAGAATGTGCTCGAGTTGAGCGTGCCGATCGTCGCGGACGCGGAGCTTGGGACGAATTGGCGGGACTTGTAAGCGCACCTTCTTTGCAGGGAATGCAGGTATACACTAGCCGCAGCCGAACCAGGAGGTGCTCCGTGGCAACCGCAGTCAAAGTCTCGCTCGAAGAGTACTTGAACACCAGTTATCGCCCGGATGTCGAGTACCTTGATGGCGAGCTTAAGGAGAAATCGGTGGTTGGATTTGCTCATGGGGAGGTACAAGGCTTCCTTTTTAGTTGGTTCAGCCAGCGATATCAGGAGTGGAACATCCGTTGTGCCGTAGAAACACGAACCCGGGTCAGCGCGCAGCATGTTCGCCTGCCGGATGTGGTGGTGATCGCGGCGAGCGACCGACGTAAAGGAGCCCTGGACCGTCCTCCCCTAGTTGCTATCGAGGTGCTTTCTCCTACTGATACCTACCAGGATCTGAAGCTGCGTGCTGCTGATTTGGAAGCCATGGGTGTACAAAATGTTTGGCTTATCGATGAGGATGCGCGCACAGCAGAGATTTGGCGAAACGGAGCATGGCACTTAGCCGATAGCGCTAAGTTGCAGGCTCTCGGCTCACCTGTTTACCTCGACCTCGACTGGCTTTGGGCTCAGCTCGATCAATAAACTGGAAAACGAACACCGAATTCCACGTCTTGATGAACCGGCGAGCAGCTTCTGGTCACTTGGGGTCCGTATCCTACTCTACGCGCCCAGCTCCGCCCGGATCGCCGCTGCGATTCGCTCCGCATGCTCCCGCATGGCCTGCTCCGACTCGGCCTCGATCATGACCCGCGCCAGCGCCTCCGTGCCCGAGTAACGAATGACCACGCGTCCGGTTCCGGCAAGCGCTTTTTCTGCCTCGGCGATGGCTACAGCGACAGTCGCGATGCCATCGAGCGGCTTTTTCTCGCGCACCCGCACATTGACGATCACCTGCGGGTACACGGTCAGATCGCCCAGCAGCTCTGCGATCGGTTTTCCGCTTTGCCGCACGATGTTGAGTACGACAAGCGCTGTCAGCAGGCCATCGCCTGTTGTGGCCAGGTGCGGGAACAGGATGTGGCCCGACTGCTCCCCGCCGAGCGAAGCGCCCTGCTTCTGCATGAGCTCCAGCACATATTTGTCGCCGACCGGCGCGCGCAGCATCCGGATGCCTTCACGCCCGAGCGCTGCCTCAAGACCCATGTTCGACATGGTTGTGGCGACGACTGTGTCGCCCGCCAGCTTGCCTTGGGCTTTCAAGAAGCGCCCGGCGAGCAGCAGCACAGCATCCCCATTGACCACGCGCCCTTCCCCGTCGGCGAACAGGGCCCGGTCCGCGTCGCCATCGAGCGTAATGCCGAGCGCCGCCCCGCGTTCCCGGGTTTCGCGCGCCACCACCTCCGGGTGAAGTGCACCGCAGCTTTCGTTGATATTGCGCCCGTCCGGCGCGGCATGGGTCAGCTCCACCCGGCCGCCGAGCGTGGCAAACAGCTCCGGAGCGATCGCCGAGGCTGCCCCGTTGGCACAGTCGAGCACGATGTGCATACCCGCAAGCTGCAACCCCGGAACCGCGGCGCGCAAAAAGCTTTCATAGTCGTGCCGATACACCGAGTCGGCAGATGGCAAGTCCTTCTCGGAAAAGCCGGACCCGAGCCGCGCGAAGATCTCCGTCTCGATCGCCAGCTCGTCCGCGTCGGGCAGCTTGTAGCCATCGCCGCCGAAGATCTTGATTCCGTTGTCAGCCCAGGGATTGTGCGAAGCGGAGATGACGATGCCGGCTGCAAAGCCGAACTTACGCGCCAAATAGGCGATTGCGGGCGTGGTGACGACGCCGGCGTTCGCGAGCGCGGCCCCGCCCGCGGCAAGCCCGGAATGGAGCACACGCGCGATCCATGGTCCGCTTTCGCGCGTGTCCATGCCGAGCAGCACGCGCGGCATCGGGTGTTTCGCCTTCAAAGTGTGCGCCAGTGCTTCGCCTGCCGCGTAAATGGTCGCGCGATCCAGTGGCGCTTCGCCGGCCACCGCCCGGATACCGTCGGTTCCAAAAAGCTTTCTCATTCACCCTCGACTGTTTTGGTTACTACGGTTGCGCCCAGAGTGCCGTGCGCGAGCCGGATGCCGATAGTGTCACCCTCGACCGCTTCAGCAGCTTTCCGCAGCAGGGTGCCGTCGGACGCGTACACCAGCGCATAACCCCGCCCCAGCACGGCCAGGGGCGACAATGACTGTAGCGCCCGTGCGCCGGCTTCGTAGCTATATCTTGCGCCGCGCAGCCGCACACTTCGCGCGCGGGAAAGTCGAATTTCCAGATCTGTGACGCGCCCGCGTGCTTGGCGCACAGCTTTCGCTGCGTTGTGGAGCGAAAGCGTTTCCCGCACTCGACCGTGCTGTTGCTTCGCGGTCGCGACGCGTTGCTGCATGGCTCGCTCCAGCCGCAGATGGAGGCCCGTGAACCGCTCCCGCATGATCTGGACATGCTGGGTTGCATCCTGGCGGAGCAGTGCGGTGTGCGCCTGCCGCAGGCGATCGACGGCAGAGCGCAAGCGGGCAGCCCCGGCCCGTTCGAGCCGGAAACGCTGCTCATCCACTCGCTGCTCCCGCCGGCCCAGGCCGGTGCGCATGCGCGCGAAGCTTGCGTCGGCGCCGAGTGAGACGAACCGGTGCTGGGCCAGCGCCAAGCCGAGTCGCGTCGCCCGGAGAAGGCGCGCCTGCAGCGTTTCCACATGTTCCTCGATGCGGTGCTGCGCGGCGGTGATCAGCTCCGCCGCAGCCGAGGGCGTGGGCGCGCGAAGGTCCGCGACAAAATCCGCGATTGTGAAGTCTGTCTCGTGCCCTACGGCGGAAACCACCGGAAGCGTCGAGGCTGCGATCGCGCGTGCGACGAGTTCACTGTTAAAGGCGGCTAGGTCCTCGAGCGAGCCCCCGCCTCGCGCGATGACAATGACATCCACATTGCGCGCCCGGTTGAAATAAGCGATGCCTGCCGCGATCTCCGCCGCCGCTTCAGCGCCCTGCACCACAGCCGGGTAAAGCAGAACATCGAGCGCAGCGTGCCGCCGCCCGGCGACATTAAGGAAGTCGCGGATGACCGCCCCCGCGGGCGAGGTGACCATGCCGATCGAGTGCGGGAAGGCGGGCAGGAGCCGTTTACGGTCCATTGCGAACAAGCCTTCCGCCTCGAGCTTGCGCTTGAGCTGCTCAAACGCGACCTGAAGCGAGCCTGCGCCGACCGGCTCCAGGGACTCGGCGATGAGCTGGAGCTGCCCGCGCTGCTCATAGACCGAAACGCGCCCGCGCAGAAGGACCTCCAGACCGTCCTCGGGTGTAAAGCGCAGCTTGCGTGCTTCGCCTCGGAACATCACAGCGGCAAGCGCGGCATCGCCGTCCTTGAGCGTGAAATAAAGATGCCCGGAAGGCGCGGCGCGCAGGTTGGAAATTTCTCCGCGCACCCACACATCGGCGTAGGCCTGCTCCATGTGCCCGCGCACTTCGCCCACCAGCTCCACCACGCGCCAGATTTTTCGCTCCGGCTCTGGTTCTGCTTCCGTTTCAAAGCTGGGCTCCGGTGGAAGCGGCATGGCGCGACGAGCCCATGCGGGCAGTGTGTCGCGACGGGACTTAACCGCGCGCGCGGTGGGCGGCGCCGGCTCGCTCACCGTGATCTCGAGTACAGTTTCTTCAAACAGGAAACCGAGCTGGGCCGCTTCGCCTTTATTCCGGCGTGCGGGCCCATCTTCCTCAGCTCTGTTTCGCCCCTGCATCCCTCTAAGAATACCCGCTCAAAGCAAAGGCACAGGTACTGCGGGTTGCTAAGCGTTCGCTTTGTGTTTTTACCCTAGCGCCAAAAACGGCTCAGCAGAGAAAGCACTAAAGTCAGCGCGATGCTCACAAGCAATGAGGTTCCCAAGGGCGCCCACACTTCTGTATGCCGCCCGCGCCAGTGGAGGTCGCCCGGCAGCTTGCCCAGCGGCAAGCCTAGCCGCGCGGCCAGGATCAGGCCCGCGCCCAAGAACAGTAAAAGCGCACCCAACCCGAGCAGCAATCGTCCTGTTTCAGCCATGTACCAAGAGTACTCGCTTGCCTTGCTCGCTTGACGGCGAGGCCCTGCGCCTGCTCCTCTTGCCCTATGCACGCACTTGCCGCTTTTGCCGGAGCCGCCTCCATCCTGCTGGTGCTGCTTGATGCATTTCAAACGATTATCCTGCCGCGGCGAGCCACGGGGCGCTTCCGCATGACTCGCATGTTTTACATCGCCACGTGGCGGCCCTGGCGCGCTGCCGTAAACCTGATGCGCGACGGGAGACGCAGGGAAACGTTTCTTTCTGTTTACGGTCCATTCTCGCTTGTACTGCTTGTCGCACTCTGGGCGTTGTTTCTCATTATCGGCTTCGGGCTTTGCGCTTTTGCGGCGGGGTCGCCGTTGTCAGACCCACTGACCGCGCACCCTGATCTGCGTACCGACCTTTATGTCAGCGGCACGACCCTGTTTACCCTTGGCCTGGGCGATGTTGTCCCTCAGTCTCGGTTCGTGCGCGAGCTTCTGGTGGTTGAGGCCGGCCTGGGCCTGGCTTTTGTAGCGATGGTGCTTGGCTACTTTCCAGTGTTGTACGGCGCTTTTTCCCGGCGCGAGGTGAACATCTCCCTCCTCGACGCGCGCGCGGGTTCGCCGCCCTCCGCCGCGGAGCTGATGCGGCGGCACGCTTTCGACGGCGGCGCAGGGGCGCTGACCGCACTGCTTGAGGATTGGGAACGCTGGGCGGCGGAGCTGCTCGAAAGCCACATTTCCTACCCGGTGCTCTGTTATTTCCGGTCGCAGCATACCAACCAAAGCTGGATCAGCGCGCTCTGCGCTGTGCTCGACACATGCGCCCTGATGGTTGCCGCCGTCCAGGACCTGCCCGCGCGCCAGGCCCAGCTCACCTTTGCCATGGCCCGGCATGCGGTTGTCGACCTGTCGCAAGTATTTGACCTTCATCCGGCGCCGCCTGAAACCGACCGGCTTTCGGCGGCGGACTTCAGCCTGATGCATGATCTGCTTTGTCAAGCGGGTACCCGGGTCGCGCAGGATGCCGGTTCCTTTCAAAGGCTGAACGAAATGCGTGCCATGTACGAGCCCTACATGGCGGCCATGGGGCGGCATCTCTCAATGGATTTGCCCCCGTTCCTTTCTGCGCACCCCAGGCGCGACAACTGGCAAACTGTAGCGCGGGTGCGCGAAGCCACCGAGCATGCCTTGGCTACGGCGAGCCCGTATGAAGACCACCATTTCTAATGTGGCGCCGCATAGAGAAAAGCCGCCCAAGGGGGGCGGCTTTAAAGTGCGAAAGAGAACCGAATTTTTCTAGTGTGAAAGGGGATGCTTCCCGGAAATCTGCGCCGGGTGGGACTCCTGCTGCCGCAAACGCGACGCGGAGTTTTGGCAAAGTGCCAGGAAGCCGATAAGGGTGGCGATGCCGCAACCACCGTACACCTGCAAAAAAAGCGACACTTCAGGTACTCCCTTGCCGTTCGTGTTTCCTGCTCGCGCATCGGAGGACTTTTTACCTTATCCACCGAGTTGATTCGGAACGAAATCGAACATATGCCTAAGAAAAGACAGTTGGCTAGTGGAAATTTCGTCCTTCCGGCAGGTTTTTTCAGCAAAACAAAGGCCTCCCACTTTTTGGGGAGGCCTTTCGATTCCTTTCGTAATGAGAAGCCCCGGGCTTAGAGCATTTTCTCCGGTGCTGCGCAGCGCGGAGAGTATTTCCAGGTGGCTTTTATGGAAAAGCCGGCCGCACAGCTGCTGGACCCTGTCTACCTTCAGGGGAGATGTTCTAGGCCGTCACGGGCTCTAAAACACGCGCGAACCGCTTGCCTTCGCGCGTCTCAAACGCCCGCTTGCCGTAGGCGTAGCCCGCGATAAGCGGTACAGCGAGCGTCGCTTCGGAGAACACCATCTGCTCGAAGGTAGTATCGACCTTGCCCCAGGAGCTCGCTTCCTTGAGCGTGCTCGAGGAAAGCGCGCCGTCGCGCACATCGGCGACCGTAATCTGGATGGCGTACTTGTGCATGGGTGCGTCCATGCCGAGGATGTCGGCCGCGACCACGATGTCCTGCGCAAAGTTCTTCGGCACGCCGCCGCCGATCATGAAAAGCCCCGTGGTGGGGTTCGCGATTTTTAGCTGCGTCAGCTCGTAAAAGTCCTTAGCGGAGTCGAGCGAAACGTGCGGCTTGCCTTGGCGCGCGTGCTGGTGCGCCACCAGGCCGAAGCCGGCCGAGCAGTCGGAGAAGGCCGGGACGAAAATCGGTACATCCTCCTGGTAGGCAGCATAGACGATCGAGTCCGGGTTGCCCTTGGCCGGGGTGCGGCCTTCCCGCTCAAGGTACGCGCCCATCTCGCGGATAAACTCGCGCGAGCTGTAAGGACGATGTTCGAGCGAGTTCGCTATCTTTTCGGTGGTTTCGTCGCAGATGCGCAGTTCTTCCTCGTCGATGAGCGTGTCGTAGATGCGGTCGATCATCAGCTCGCGCAGGGTTGCGTCCTCGGTGCCCTGCTTGTAAAGCTCGTCAGCGATCCAGTGGCGGAAGCCGAGCGCCTCGAAAAAGTCCTGGTCGACGATATTCGCGCCGGTCGAGACGATAGCGTCGACCATCTTGTTGCGGATCAGATCGATAAAAATCTGCTGGAGGCCGGCGGAGATGAGCGAGCCGGCGAGGCAGAGAATCACGCCGCACTCGCGGTCGCGCAGCATGCGCTCATAGATGGAAGCCGCCCGGGCGAGGTCACGGGAGCTGTAGGCCATGTGCTGCATGGCGTCAACCAGTCCGACTACGTCGTGCTGCTTAATGTCGAACTGCTGGATTGGATTGGTGAGAAGCTCTTTTTTCGTGGGCATGGCTCGTCTAGTTTATCGCGCGATTTGCAATGCCTTTTGTGAAAGCAAAAACAAAACCGCCTGCTCGGCTTGAGGCCACTTCGTGGCGTGTACTTTCCGGTGCTATCCCGGAGTTATTTCTTTTCCGGCGTCGCGCTGCCGTAATAACCCTCGCGCGTCTGGACGAACAGGTCTTTTTTCTTGGTGACGAGTGAGATTTTATGAAAGCCCTCACCCTGGCTGGCTGCATCCGGCGTGTAGCCGAGTACATATTGCTGCCGCAGTTCATCGGCGATCTCCTTATAAATCGCGTCGAAGTTTTCCTTCTTTTTAGCCTCGAAAAAGCGGCCGCCGGTTTGGTCCGCGAGCTGCTGCATGATCTTTTTTC
>CAXTWG010000066.1:4611-11805 GCA_964247895.1 uncultured Acidobacteriaceae bacterium | reverse complement strand
ATATACGAGGGATGGTTGTGCGACTCGATCTTGAACACGCACGCCCAGCCGTCGCCCACATCGATGATCCCCGCATTCTCCCCCGGCCCCTGCACCACGCGCGGGCTCTCGGTCGGCAGGCGCTTGAGGTGAACCTTGGAGCTTTTATACGAGCAGTGCTCCGACCACATGACCGAGTAAATCCCCAGCTCGGTGAGCGAAGGCACTCGCCCCAGCGCCGCCTCGATCCGCGCATACTCCTCCGCGGTGATTGAATGCTGCTTCAAGAGCGTCGGCGTGATCGCGCAGGGCGCAGGCGTGTTTGTCTGTAAGTGGTTCGAACCAGAAAGGGCGTCGGGCGAGGTGTTGTCATCCATGGCGCTGCGCCCATTGTCGCATGTTGCTGTCGCGTGAACAGTACTTGGGGCGTGCACAGCCAGCCCTGCCCAGCCTAGCCTCGCAGTCAGCTGATTGCAGGCTCAGGCAGCCCCGGCGCGCCCGCGTTGCTCCTTTCCCGCTCACTTCGGGCTTCGCCGGGTACCGCTCCCTGCGACCGCGACCGCAGTACGTCCATCTGCCGCCAGTACTCGCTCAAAGTCCAGCGTCCGCCTTTGCGCAGCGCCGCCGTCGTCAGCGTCCGCTTGCCCTCGATCCGCTTTTCGATCTCAATCAGCCCCGCTCCCTCCAGCCGCGTCATCTGCACGGAAAGGTTCCCCCGCGAAAGCCCCGTCGCTCGCTCCAGGAACATAAAATCAGCCCGCTCGCAGGAGGCCAGCACCGTCAGGATCGCCAGCCGCGCCGGTTCATGGACCAGCCGATCGATCTCGACCGGCTCTACTTGACCCAATGAACCTTCTAGGTCATTCATAGCTGGCCTCCACTCCCGGTATACGCGGCTTGAGAAGATACCCAAGCAGCCAGTGATCGTAGAACACCAAGATTAGCGGGCTGGCGCATAAAGCAAACAGGGCAGGATATTCATACAAACCGAAGAGGTACACGACAATAACTAATACCGTGGTCGCTGCTAATTCTATGCGATAGAGAAGCCGGCGCAACAGAATCCATCTGTGTCTTGGAGCGGCAGCTGTGCAGATCTGTAGAACAAAGCCCTGACCGTAAAGAAGGAAAACGCAGGCTGTATTGGTATGTTTGGGCGCAATCCAAAGAACGGCATACAGAAGAAGTAAAGCGATCGTAAGCAGTCCTGCTCCCGGCACTTGTTCCGAACTGAGTTTCGGCTTTGTAATATCGCCATATTCCGCCTTGTACCAGCGGCGCAGCCATCTCGCCCAACCCCATGTAATCAGCAGCAGGCAAAGCCCGCCGAGCAATACCAAACTTACATGCCTGCCCCCATTCCGCACAAACGCGAAAGCCAGGCAGCCGCCTATCAAAACCGGCGCGCCTTGGAGGCCTTGTAAGTCCCTAAAGTGTTCCGTCACATACCGCAACTCCGCATCGCGCCCTTCCGCGCCTTCAAGCTTCTCTTCGTAAACGGCATCGAGCAGCATGGCGAGCTCCTCCGGCATCCAGTTGCGCCAATTCGGACCATGGCAGCAGCAAGAGCATCATAAACCGGTTTGCGCGGTAAACACAACTGCTGTCGACGGATCAGCCCGCGTCACAGTCCGCGAGTCCAGCGACCCCGAGCACATGGCCCGGCCCGGTCCGACAGCAGCCGCCCACCACGCTCGCCCCCGCCGTGAACCACTCGCGCGCCAGCTCCCCAAAACCGGTCACGTCCGCCGACCCCGTCCAGCACCGCGCCTCGGCATCCCAGCCCTCGCCCGAGTTCGGGTACGCGACCAGCGGCTTTCCCGTCCCGGCCCGCAGCTCCCCCAGCAGCGGCAGCACCAGCGCGGGCGCGATGCAGTTCACCCCGACGGCTACGATTTGTGGAACCCCGTCCAGAAAAACTGCGGCCTCGCGCACCGGCTCTCCGTGCGCCATAAGCGAACCGTCCCGGCAGGTTGACGACACCCACGCCCCCAACTCCGGCCACCGGCTTAAAGCGGCGACAATCACTTTCGTCTCAAGGAATGAAGGGACGGTCTCAAACGCCAGCAAATCCGCATCCGTTTCAGCCAGCACCTCGATCCGCGCAGTATGGAACTCCACCAGCGCCGCGAACTCCTCGTCCGCTGAGGCGAACCCGTACTCACCCGTAAACTCAGCCCCGTTGGCCAGCGCTGCCCCATACGGCCCGAGCGAAGCGGCCACCAGCACACCTTCCTTGCCAAAACGAGAACGAGCTTGCATCGCCAGCTCCACCCCCCGCCGCAAGGCTTCCGCTGCCTGCAAACGCGCTTCTACTAGCCCAAACCCAAGGGCTAAGAAGCCCAAAGACGAAGCCTGATACGTCCCAGTCAGCAAGATCTCCGACCCCGCCTCCAAGTAGCTCCGGTGCACCGCCAGCACTGCCTGCGGCGCTTCAAACAAGGCCCGCGCCGACCACAGCGGCCCCGCCGTCGAGACCCCGTGCCTTTCAAGCTCAGTCGCGAAGCCGCCGTCGAGCACCCGGCGCTTGTGAAAATCCAAATCTCGCCAGGGCCGCACGCCTCACCTCCAAAGCAACGTAAAAGGCCCGCCCGCTCTCCTACGGGATAAAGGACGCCACCCTATGGTCAAAGTACAGGAAGGCCAATGCGGCCTGTGCGCCCACTTCGGCGAGCTCGAGCGCGGCACGCGCCTCCCCGCCATTCTTGAAATCCTCATCACCCGCCAAGGCTCCGAAGCCTTGGTTGCCCCCTGTACGCAGCCTCAGCACAAATCACTGCACCTCCGCGTCACCCCCGTCAGCGGCTGCGACTCCTTCGCGCTCGCGCATTGAGCTTTTGAGAAGACCCGCCACGAAGGAGCGGCCAGCAGCTCGCCAGTTCCCGGATGGCGCAGTCGGCAGGTTTACCGCTTGCGCTCCCACCGCTCCTCATGCCGGTCGTCGCGCACCGTGACCTCATGCACAATGCCCGACGCAGCATCCCGCTCAAATGCCAGCCGCGTTGTGGACCCGCTCGGGAAGAAGAACACCGTCGCGCTTTCCGGCAGCAACTCCGCCACCTCTCCGATCCGATTGCGCTGGAACAACTGATCCCCGGTCCGGTAGACCGTGATCTGCGTCACGCCCAAATCCTCGTACTCGCCAACATACGCGTCGTATACAGCCGGGTTTACCTTCACCGGGACCGGATGCACCGGCACCAGTACATGCTCGGCCGCCGGCGTCACAGTAGCGTCAGAAAGAAGCGAGTGCGCCAACAACCATTGAGGCAGTGCCGGGTTCGCGTACGCCTTCTCCCACACGCTATGCTTCACCCCCGCGTACTCCCAATAACGGATGTTCCCTTCCCCTGCCTTGAGCGCGTCGAACATCAACGCGCTCTGCCGGGGGCTCACCACCGGATCGTCCGCCCCGTGGAACTCCCACACCGGTGTCCTCTTCAGCGCACGTGCGTACTCTTCCGGCAGCGTCGTTTGCTCGTTCCAGCGTGTGGGCTGGTACGACCAGAACACCCCGCCACATACCGGCGCGATTGCCGCGAACACATGGGGGTACTCCCGCGCCATCTCCCATGTTCCATACCCACCCAGCGAGAGTCCCGTCAAATACGTCCGGCTTGTGTCCCCGTTGAACTCCGCCTCTTCGGCCCGGAGCGCCGCCATCGCGGTTTCCATCATGTCCGGGTCGGTCCAGTGGTGGTGCGAGAACGGCACCTGCGGCATGATAACCACAAACGGCCACCGCTCCGGATGCACCCGGATCGCCGCCGGCAAGCCCACCTGCGTTTCGTCGAGCCCTTCCGAGCCCCGCTCCCCCGAACCATGAAGAAACAGGATCATCGGCCACTTGCGATCCTCGGTCCACTCCGCCGGCAGGTAAACCACATACTTGCGCACTACTCCGCGCACCGTCACTGTCCGGTTCAGGAAACCTGTATCCTGCCCGTGCCGCGCAGCGAAGGTCGCCGGCGCACCGGCGAGTAGAGCCAACGCCACCGCCATGAAGCGCCATCCGACCATGCCGCCAGCATAGCAAGGCATCGCTTAAGACGCACTGAAGCTTTTTCCGGTTTCGAAAATGGCTCCACCAGACATAAATCGTCAACTCATCTGCGAAATGCTTTTGTATGACTGTGACAAGTCAAGGTCTGTGCATTTGGGATACGCCCTGTTTTCCATTTATCTTTTTACTCTGTCGCGCCGGTCAGCCATGCTGCACACGAGCGAACACAAGTTGCGCAGCTACCTGGCAATAGCCATCTCAGCTCGACAGCTCATCCTGTAGCGCGGCCAGCGTTCGGTCCAGATCCTTGTCTGTCCGTCGCTGATCCTCGATCTTGCCGATCGAGTGCATTACAGTCGTGTGGTGCTTGTTCCCGAACTGCCGACCGATCTCCGGCAGGCTCGCCTCCGTCATGTGCTTGGTCAAGTACATCGCGATCTGCCGCGGCACCACCACCGCACGCGAGTTGTTCTTCGCTTTCAGCTCCGTCACGCGCATTTCGAAATGGTCCGCTACAACTCGCTGAATGGCGTCGATGGTGACCTTGCGCACCTGCGTATCGATAAACTGCCGCAAGCACAGCTGCGCTACCGTCAGGCTCATCTCCACTCCGTGCAGCTTCGTCCAGGCAAACAGCCGGGTGAGCGACCCTTCGAGCTCCCGCACGTTGGTGCGCACATTGGAAGCCACAAACAGCGCCACCTCACTCGGCAGGGCGACGCCCTCGATCTCAGCCTTTTTTTGCAGGATCGCTACCCGGGTCTCCAAATCCGGAGGCTGGATGTCCGCCACCAGCCCCCACTCGAACCGCGACCGCAGCCGATCTTCAATGTCGGCCGAATCCTTCCGGACAAACTCCTTCGGCGGCCGGTCGCTCGCGATCACAATCTGTTTGCCGCTCTCGTGCAGTGCGTTGAAGGTGTGGAAGAACTCCTCCTGCGTGCGCTCCTTTTGCGACAGAAACTGGATGTCGTCGATGAGCAGAAGGTCCATGGACCGGTATTTGTCCCGGAAGCTGGTCATTTTGTCGTAGCGCAGGGAGCTGATCATCTCGTTGGTGAACTTTTCACTCGATACATAGGAGATCGCGGCCTCGGGCTGCCGGCGCTTCAATTCGTGCCCGATCGCCTGCATCAGGTGGGTTTTGCCCATGCCCACGCCGCCGTATAGGAACAGCGGGTTGTAAGCTCTGGCCGGCGACTCGGCGACTGCGGCCGCCGCGGCCCGTGCAAACTGGTTGCCCGCGCCGCCGACAAACGCGTCAAAGGTATAGCGCGGGTTCAGCTGCGCCGCCGTGTTCCAGTCGAACCGGCCCTGCTGGGGCGCGGTTCCGTTCCCCGCCGCCGCAGTACTGCCGTGCACGCTCATATGTGCATAGCCGTGCGTGGCTGCCGCCCCCTGCAAGGAGATCGTTTCCGGCACCGGCGAGCTTCCGCTACGGTTGAGCCCATGCGTCGAGGCCGGAGGTCTCCGCTCCTCCACGCTCGGCTCCGGCAGAAGTGTGGGCTCCTGCGCGGGCGGCAGCACAAAATCCACTCGCTCATACGGAAGCCGCAAGGTATCGATGGCTTCGGCGATCAGGTCCGCATACCGGTCGCCCATGCCTTCAAACTTCGCGGTCGGCACCCGCACGACAAGTACGTTGCCCTCCGCATGGCTGAACAGTGTCGGCTTGAACCAGGTCTCGTATGCCTGCCGGTTGACTTTCTTTTGGAGCGCACCCAGGATGCGCACCCATGGATTGAGAGGCGCGACGGGCGAAGCAGGCGCGACGGGATAAAAACTCATGGGCGGCAGATCCTTACCGGACAAATTCCTCTTCCACCCGGGACTCCCCGCTCACTCCCCTGCGTGCCAGCAAAGAAAACGCCCTCTTCCCAGGAGGGAAAAGAAGCGTCCGCATGGATGCGCGACGAACTGAGGAACGAGGCAGAAAAGTTTCGAGCGCGGCGTGGCCTGTCCTGCTGCAACCACGAACCGTTCAAAGTGAGGCCCAGACTAGCACAGTTCCCGGGCGGTTTCCGCCTTGTTTCCCATCCCGCTCTGTGCTCCCCGTCCAGTTGCACAAACCTTGGTGAAACTCCGAAACAGCGGCGCGAAACAGGGCAGAAGCCGCCGGAAAACCCTTGGCGAAGTAGAACGTGAAGTGTATCATCCGCAGCGGATGCCCTATGCGCTCCTTCAAACAAGCCCTGGTCGATACTTACCGGCGGCACGATCGCACCTTCAGCGATTCCCATGCATTTGCGCTATACTTTAGCTTCCTGATCGGGCCAACTACACTCGACGGCCAGGCGCAGCTTTCGTACGAGGAGTTTCACCAGCATGCCCAAGCGCACTTTTCAGCCTAACCGGCGTCACCGCTCCAAGACCCACGGCTTCCGCACTCGCATGAAGACGAAGAGCGGCGCAGCTGTATTGTCGCGCCGTCGCGCCAAAGGCCGCCACAAAATAGCCGTCTCCGCCGGCTTCCGTGATTAAGAACGCAGCGCGTCTGCGCGATGCAAACTTCTTTCCAATCTGTTCGGATCCGCAAGCATGCCGACTATGGCCTCGTGTACAGCGCGAGCCGTAAACACCGAAGCAGGACACTTTCCTTCTTCTACCGCGAGCGCGCTGCCGACTCCCGAGAGCTGTCTTCGCGCTTCGGCATCACCACACCCCGCGCGCTTGGCCCGGCGGTACTTCGCAATCGGATCAAGCGCCGCCTCCGCGCCGCCTCCCTGCCGGCGCTTTCCTTGCTCCCGTCCAGTGTCGATGTTATTCTGCACCCTCGCCCGGAGGTCGCTACCCTTCCTTTTGCCACACTGCAGGCGGAAATCGAGTCTGTGTTCGCCACGATAACCCGGCGTGTTGCCGCCAAATCCGATAACACACCTTTCCCCCGTGGACCAAACCCGCCCAAACGGAAGGGGAAATCCCCCAAGCCGACCCAATGAACTTGCTCCTGAACGCTGCGTTTGCCTTCTACAAACGCGTGCTCGGCCCTCTGCTCCATTTGGGCAACCCCGGCGGCTGCCCTTTTCAACCCACCTGCTCGGAGTACGCGACCCTGGCGTGTGCCCAACATGGCCTCGCGCGCGGGACGCTTATGGCTGCCTGGCGCATCCTGCGCTGCAACCCTTTCTCCCGCGGCGGCTGGGATCCCGTGCCGCCGCGGCGCCCCCCCCCGGGGGGGCCCCCCGTTGCACAAAACACAGTAACACACAAGG
>CAXTWG010000066.1:0-4601 GCA_964247895.1 uncultured Acidobacteriaceae bacterium | reverse complement strand
CCCGCCCCCCGGCGGGCGGCGCGCCCCCCGCCCCCCCCCGCGCCCACGCCCTGGGCGCGCCCCATTTACCATAGGAACGTTACACACAAAGGACCCACAACCCTTGCCAGAATTTCGAAATCCCAACCAGCAGGCCTCCGCAGGCCCGGGCAGCGGCTCCCCAGGCGGCAGTTCATCCCTTCTAATGTACTTCGCCCTGTTTTTGCTTGTCTTTATGGGCCTCCAATACTTCAAGGGCAAGACCGCGCCTCCATCTGCCGCACCACAAGCGAAACAAACCCGACAGACCGCTCCAGCACTCGCAGCGTCTCCCCCCAGCGTTCCGACGCAAGCCGCGCCAACCGAGGATTCCACCCCTGCGATTACCGCTTCCGCTCCGGCCACCACTACTATCGAGACCCCGCTCTACCGCATCACTTTCTCCAACCGCGGCGGCCAGGCTACCTCTTGGATACTCAAGAAATACAACGAACTCGGAACGAAGCGCCCGCAAGACCTCGTCAATGCCCGGGCAGCCGCTAAGTACGGTTTCCCGCTCTCGCTGTACACCTACGAGCCCGCCCTGACCGGTGCCCTCGCGAATGCACTTTATCTTCCCTCCGCGACCGGAACCCTGACTGCTCCCGCTACGCTCACGTATACCTACGCAGCCAACGGTCTCCAGGTCACCAAAATTTTTACCTTCGACGATAGCTATGTCCTCCAGGCGCGGGTTTCCGTCACCCGCAACGGCGCGCCCGTCATGACCGCCCTGTCCTGGCCCTCCGGTCTCGGTGACCAGAACACCCTGCCTCAGTATGCCAGCACTACCTTCGACGCCAGCCAGAACAGCCAAGCCGAGCAGGTCGACATCAAGAAGGTTTCCGGCGGCAACACGCTCCGCGGCAATTATGAGTGGGCCGGCATCTCCGACCAGTATTTCGCTGCCATCTTCCTCCCGAACCAGCCCGCCTCCGCCAGCCTTGTCACGCTCCATAACGCGGTCGACATCCCGCGCGACACCAAGAAGCCAAGCGGCGAAACCACCGCTGCGCCCGTCCTCGGCGCGGCACTTGCCGACACAAACGGCACGCTCGATACCCGGCTCTTCGTCGGGCCCAAGACGCTTTCCGTCCTTTCCGCCGTGAAAGGCTCCTCCGGCCCGAGCCTCGACAAGCTGGTCAATTTCGGGTGGTGGTCTGTGATCGCGACCCCCTTGTTCCTGATCCTTCGCTTCTTCCACAACCATGTCATCGCGAATTGGGGCTGGTCGATCCTGTTCCTCACCGTCCTGCTGTCGATCGTGACCTTGCCTTCGCGCATCTTCATGATGCGGTCGAGCCTGAAAATGCAGCGCATCCAGCCGCAAATGGATGCCATTAAACAGCGCTACGCGAAGTACAAGGCCACCGACCCTAAGCGCCAGGAGATGAACGCCGAAATCTTCAAGCTGCAAAAGGACAATGGCGTCAACATGTTCGGCTCCTGCCTGCCGATGCTCATCCAGTGGCCGCTGCTCTTCGCCTTCTATCGCATGCTCTCGAATGTGATCGAGCTGCGCCAAGCCCACTGGCTCTGGGTGCCTGACCTGAGTTCCCCCGACCCGCTCCATCTGCTTCCCATCCTATTTGTCGGGTCCATGTTCCTGGTCCAGTATCTGACCCCCTCGCCCGGCGTAGACCCGCAGCAGCAACGCATGATGGCCTTCACTATGCCGGCCGTTTTCGGGTTCATGACCTGGTCCATCGGCGCCGGCCTCGCCCTTTACTGGGCCGCTTCGAACCTATTCGGCATCCTGACCCAAATGGCCATGAACCGCACCGCCATGGGCCGTGAAATGCGCGAGATCGCCTTGCGGCGGGCGGCTAAGAAAACCGGAAAGACCATCAATGCCAAGATAGTAAAAAACTAAGACCGCCTGCGCGGCTCGCGGCCACTCCGTGGCGGGTCTTTGTTGATGTTTACGCTGCTCCACACCCCCAAATACACGGCACGAGGTGCCAGCCTCCCGCGTAGGGGGTGTTGCCTTTAAACTAAAGCCGTGCCGATCCAGGACTACCAAGCCGCTGCCCAAACCCTCGTCCAGTTTCTCAAGCTGCTCACCGCCGAGGGCCGCCTTCGTCTCCGCTACCGCATCACCGCCGGCCCCGGCGCGGCCGATCCCGACGGCTTTGAAGCCCGCGAAATCTACATCGAGCTCTCGGGCGCCGATGCATCCCTGCTCACCGCGCGCAACGGCGAGCTTCTCCGTGCACTCGAACACGTTGCCGCCAAGCTCATCCGCCTGGAGCCCGAAGAGCATGACAAAGTCTCCTTCGACGCTGACAATTTCAAAGCTCTCCGGGTACAGGAGCTTCGCTTCCGTGCTCAAACTGCCGCCGAAACCGCCCTCCGCACCGGCGAGCCTTTTGCCTTCCCGCCGGCCAACTCCCGCGAGCGCCACTTGCTCCACCTCGTCCTCCGCGACCACCCGAGCGTCGAAACCCACTCTGTCGGGGAAGGCCCAGGGCGCGTCCTTGTCGTCTTTCCTTCCGGGTATGACCAGGCCAGCTACACTCCACCGCCGGTTCCGCTCGCCGCGCGCCCTCGCCGCGACGAGCGCCCCCGGCGTGAAAGCCACGACCGGGAACGTCGCTTCTAGGAAGCGATATGAATTTCTGCCCTCAAAGGACCTGCTTTCTGCGATGGGGAACAAAACCGCCTACGCGATTTGCGGTCACTTCGTGACATGTCTTTGTAAATGTCAGCGAGAATCTGCTTTCTATCTGCGAACGCGTCAAGCTTGCTCTTGCTGCTGCCCCGCCTCTCCCAACACCATGCGCACGCTCATCCGCCGCTGTCCGCGATAGAACGCAACCGTTACCGCATCCCCCACCTGGTGCTTGTCCATCACATCCGACAGATCCTGTGCCGAGTTGATCGCTTGTCCGTCGATGGCAACCAGCAGATCCCCTCCGAGCAGGATCTGCATGTTCCCGAGCAGCGCGCGCTCCTGCCCGCCCCGCAGCCCGGCTTGCTGCGCTGCGCCGCCCGGCACTGTTTGCTCCAGCAGCATCCCCGAGCTCGCCGGCAGGCCCATTTGCTGCGCCAGTTCCGGCCCGATCGGCAAAGACACCACGCCCAAAGAAGGCCGCCGCGCGTGCCCATACCGTTCGAAGTCCGCCAGCACCGCCCGCGCCGTATCAATAGGAATCGCGAACCCGATCCCTGCGCTCTGGTCCGCGTTCTCGTTCGGGTTGGTCGCGATCAGCGTGTTAATCCCAATCACCTCGCCCCGGGAGTTTAAGAGCGGGCCGCCCGAGTTTCCCGGGTTGATCGCCGCGTCCGTCTGGATCGCGTTCTCGATCTGGCCGCCCAACGGGCTCCGCACGGAGCGGATCGCCGAAATGATCCCCGTTGTCATCGTCCCATTCAGCCCGAACGGGTTGCCGATCGCGTACACCTTCTGCCCCGGCACCAAGTCATGCGATTGCGTGAGCAGTACCGGCTGGAGGTTGGGTGCGTCGATTTGTAGCAGCGCGATATCATGCCGGGCATCCTTGCCGATCACCCGCGCCTTGTAGCGGTGCTTGTCCCAGGTCTGCACCTCGATATTCTGCGCGTCCGCGATGACATGGTAGTTGGTCGCGATGTGCCCCTGCCGGTCAAGGATGAACCCCGAGCCTTGACCCTGCTGCGGCACCGGCCCGTAAAAGAAGTTCATCTCCACCGTAGTCGAGGTCACGTTGACTACCGACGGTAGCAGCCGCTTGTATACGCCGATATTGGTCAGCTCTTCCGCATCGTACGCGGGCGCGGCCTTCACTTCTTCGAGCACCAGCGGCGCCGTTGCTCGCGCTGCAGAGTCCCGCGCGGGCGCGAATACAGGCACAAACGTGCGCCCGCCGGCGAGATACCAGACGGCAGCGACAAGGAAAACAGTCAAAAGAATGCGGCGCATCATGCGTGTCCTATTTCCGGAGCATAGAGAGCAATGCTCTTAGTTTAGGCTGTCCCCGCGTCCGTGCGCAGTGCCGTCAGTACCCGAAGCGCTTCCCGCCGCAGCAGAACCAGCGACCTGTCATTTTCAATCACAAACTCGCAAAAGGGGCGCTTCTCGCTGTCGGGCATCTGCGCCGCAAGCCGCCGCCGCGCATCCTCCTCCAGCCGCCGCCGTTCCTTCTCAGGAGACTGCGCCCCTGCCACCCGCAGCACAAATCGCGCGATCCGCGCCTCCTCCGGCGCAGTCACCAGCACCAGCTTTCCAAACCGCTCCCGCCAGCTACTTTGCTTTTGCGGGCCTTCTTGCGAAACTTCAAGAATTAGCGCCGACTCGACTACCGCCAGCTTGTGCCCCACCTCTGCCAACGCGTCAAGCTGCCGCTCCTGCTCCGCCAGCACTGCCGGATGCACGATCCCGTTCAGCTCCCTCAACCGGCCGCCCGCGAACACCTCCCGCGCCAGCGCCGCCCGGTCCAGCTGCCCATCCTTCTGCACCATGCCTGTCCCAAACACTTCCACAATGCGCCCGAACACCGGCTCGCCCGGCTGCATCAGCGTCCGACCCAGTGCGTCGGCCTCCAGCACCGGCACACCCTCCTCAGCCCACACCCGCGCTACCGCGCTCTTGCCACTGCCCAACC
>CAXTWG010000065.1:0-12190 GCA_964247895.1 uncultured Acidobacteriaceae bacterium | reverse complement strand
CACTCTGCCCCGGCACATCCAGCAGCTGCCAGTTCAGGTCGAACCCCTCCGTCCCCCGCAGAAAACTCCCCGTCAGCACCCACCGCACCAGCAGCCGTTGCCCTATCTCCAGCGGGTCCATGTGCAGCAGGTTCGCCTGGAACAGCGACGACGAAGGCCGCACCACCAGTGAGGGCATCCGCGCCAGGCGCGCCGCGATCGCATCCGCCAGCGCCGAGCCGTACAGCGGTCCGCCCACCGGCTCCGGCCCTGCGTTCTTGAACGGAAGCACCAGGATCGTGTTCTGCTTCGCCGCCGTTTCCGGCGAGTCCCGAAACCGCTCCGCCAGCATCGACAAAAGGCCCGTCGCCCGCTTTTCGTTCTCCGCCCCCGAGGTCGGCAGGGTCGCCGCCGCGTCCCCGGGGATGATTCCCGACTCCATCTGTAGCGTCCGCATGATCGTCTTCAGCGCTTCCCGGGTTTCCGCCGCGCTCGCATACCGGTCGCTCGGCGTCTTCGCCAGCAGCGTCCCAATCACTGACACCAGCTCCGCCGGGCAGTGCGGGAGCGGCGGCGGGTCCGCGAACTGGATCGCACGTATCGCCTGAAATTCGTCCCCCTCCGGCTTGAAAAAGGGGTGCCGCCCCGCCACCAGCTCATACAACAGAATCCCTAGCGCCCATAAGTCCGACCGCACACTCGACTGCCCCGTCACAAACTGCTCCGGCGCCATGTACGCGATCGTTCCCCCGCGCGCCGTGTACGCGAGCGCGGGCGGGCCCTCCCCGCGCCGGTTCGTCACCGATGGGTCAAACTCGGCGTCCTCCACCGGCAGCCTTCGCGCGAGGCCGAAATCCAGAATCTTGACCAGTCCCCCATCGGTCAAAATCACATTCGCAGGCTTCAGGTCGCGATGAAAGATCCCCAGCGAGTGCGCCGCCTGCAACCCGTCCGCGATCTGGATCCCCACCGACAACACCAGCTGCAAACTCGCCGGCCCCCCCGCGATCAGCTTATCGAGCGGCTGCCCCGGCACATACTGCATCACGATATAGGCCTCGTCCCCCTCCTCGCCCACCTCGTAAATCGCGCACACATTCGGGTGCTCAATGGCGGAAGCCAACCGCGCCTCTCGCAGCACCGTCACCCGCATCTGCTCGACCGTCAGCGCTCCCCGCTTCAAAATCTTCAGCACCACCGGCCGCGTCAGCTCCGTATCGTTCGCCAGAAACACCACGCCTGACCCCCCCGACCCCAGGCGCCGCTGCAACTCGTAGTGCTCAATCGTCCGGTGCTTCATGCGTCCAGTGTAGCGGGCGCCGGAGGCCCGAAAACCCGCCGCGCGAGGGTCAGTGTTGTTCCTGCTTGCCTGCTGGTGCAACAGGGCCGGCCTTGTCAATCTCCAAACCTTGCGGACTGGACCAAACCAGGATTGTTGAGGGCGGCCCGCCCGTTCCGTTAAAGCCGTCGAAGGTCATGGTGACCGGCTGGTTCGACGGCCCGAACTGCACCTGTTTCAATGTTTCAAAGCAGGCACCGGGTACTTGGGGGCAAATCAGGCCGGATGGGATTGCCTTGCTCTGTGCCAGCTCAGTTGCAGGCGGTACTGAGATGAGTACAGCTGAGTAAACGTTTTTGTAAAAATCTGCGAACGCAAAGGTCGTCGAACCTGTATTCCAGAACAAAGACTGGCTCAGTACCGTGTGGTACGGTTCCGGAATGTCGACGTTGTCGCCTTGAAGGTTTGCGGTGTTGGGAGGAAAGACGACCCTGCCAACAGTGGCGATGTCTCGCTTTGTGTGCGCTGGCCGATTTTGCTCCGGGGTTAGGGACAGGTCGTAAAGCATGACATGGCTTTCAGCACTGGAAATCCCGTGTGGAGGGAAAAACTTAATGAAAGCTATCCAACGCGTATCAGGGGAAACGACGGGTGTGTAGCAAGGAAAGTGATCGAGCACCTTTCCCGCTCCCACATCCACAAGCACTACCTCTCCGACATTTCCGTTTACCATGCCTGTGATGATTAAGGTATTCGTCTTATATAGGTTCAAAGTGTTTACCTCGACGAACTCGCTCGGCAACTCCACGCTTTTGTGAAAGTTCGTGTCGTCCAAGGTCAAAACAACAGGAAATGAGGGCACAATCGTAACGGATAAACCACCAAACTTGAACACAGAAGCCCGCGTCGCGCCACCATGAAAGCCTCCGTCTGAACGTGGCCCCGCAACCTGAGTTCGCTGTAGCTGACACGGTGCACGACCAAGTGGGTTTATGAAGATAGAAATCGCGAGCCAGAAAGAAAAAGCGTTCCTCATGCTAGCTCCTTTTATCTCTGGCAATCAGTTTGTGTTGTACGTATCCGCTGTCCAGAAATTTCCGTAATCGCCGACAGCGTGACCTTGGCAGGAGGAGTTTTGACTGTAATCGTCAACGTGACCTGCTGTTCCGTTAAACTGACCTACACATGCAGGGCAGTAATCTTCCGGAAATTTTAAAGCTTGATTAGCATTGGCCGCGGTCACTAGGTTCAGGTTATCGTTGCAACCAAAGGTAACAACGTCCGTCACCGGATTCGGATACGTGGCCACACTCGATGTATCAAGTGGCCGATTGCAACTGCCCGTCACGGAGTTCACCTGAAGAAAAGTATTCGAGTCGTCGGCGCCGGGTGGATAAGCGCACCCATTCCGGTTACCGGGAGTAAACTTCAGGATTCCAAATGACGAAGAAGATCCAGTTCCGTTCAGCACTGTTTGGGAAACGAATTGTGCGTTTAAAGCGATGGGAGTGAACTGACACGTGTTCACGTCAACAATCCAGGCGTTTGTGCTGCCGCCTAGGCAGGCATTCTCAGCAGGCGTGTTGTACTGAGAATGCCTAATCATGCCAAGCACATTCCACTTGATAGGAACGTTCGTCTTAGCAGGGCTACTTGAAACATTCCAGGTTCCAGTTATCGAACTATAAATATCTTTCGGAATCGCGGCGCGATTCATACTTACAAGGTAAGTGCCTGGCCCTACCGGGCCAGCCCCGTAAACAAACTGAAACGCGTTAGCAGTACCGTTTAAAACGAGTTGCAACGATCCAGAAGCGTTGGCATCCCCGGAGAGAGTCACTGAAACTGTGTTGGCGGATAGATTTGCGCTGTTTATGTGAATGTCGACCACCTTCGCCGGCGCCGTGCCGCCCGCACTACATCCGTGCGGGCCGGAAACAGCACCAGTGATGTTCGCCGTACCTATACCTGCTCCGCTAACGGAACCATTTTTAGTGTTCGTCGGGCTCACCATGGAAGCAACCGCCGTGTTACTGGAACTCCAAGAGTAAGTTCCACTGACTGGACCCGCCGACTCGCCGTCACATTGCCCAACCTTGTCGGTTTCGCAGGATTCGGAAGAGATGCTCCCGAAAGCGCCGTTACTGCCTAGTCCAAAGAAGCTGCTGACCCCGGTCAGTTGTGCGCCGCAAATGATGCGAATCGATCCGCAGCTGTAATTCCGCGCTATGGTCCCGCTTGCATCGGTCAATAGCAAGCGGCCCCGGCCCGCGCCTTCATGCAACGTGGACCAACTAACGTGTCCTTCGATCAGTGTCCCGGGAATCGTGCGATTGTAATCGTCTTTAATCTTGTCGGCGATCAATTGCGCTATGCTGAGCGCCTTGGTTTCGAGCGGCTTGAGCGTGTACGCCTTTTCCCACCGCGCCGTGTCGCTCGCGACTTGCACGTTGAACAACTCCAGCTTTTCGGAACGGTTGAACAGCAGAAGCGTGGATTGATTGCCATCCTCGGTCGACCACGGGTGGTTGCCCCCGTTTTGCGGGTCCCCGTCGTCCTTGGCCGGCAGCTTTACCTCCCGTTCCAGATTTCCAGCTGCCGTTGAGGCAAGCCGCGACACCACCTCACCAGGCAGTGCATCCGAACTCACGATCAAAGAGTTGGCAATGCCTTGTACGCCGTCGCCGACCGCGAGCAGAACGGAGCTCACCGCATGGGCGGGTAGCGATATCTCTTTGACCGTGCGCAACTCCTCGGAACCATTGCCGCTCGCGGCAAGCCTTACCGTGACATGACGCGGCACGGAAGCAAAGTTCGCCACACTGATCTGCGGCGCGTACGCACCGTTCGGCAGCAGCGGCACTGAGCCGATCGGCAAACCCGGGAAGATCGACGTTGCGGAGTTCGTTGCCGATGTACTCGCGAAGTCGATTGAATGAATGGAGGAACCGCCCCGACCGGAACCGATCGCGAACGCGCCTAGCACTCCGGGCTTGCCGTCGGAGCTGATCTCAATGCCCATGGGTCCGGAATCCTGGCTGGGAGAGTTTCCTAAACCCTCGCCGGCGGTCACGTTGTCCGGTAAAATCTCCCCGCAGCTTTTGATCAGAGATGTTTGTCCTGCAGGCAGGGTGAGAGTCCGCGAACTGCCTTGCCCCGCGGAGAAGGTGCAGGCAACTGTGACATGCTGCACAACCGGCGAAAGGCTCGCGAGCGCAACGAGAGGCGCGCCCTGCAAGGGGCCGGTAACAGCCCGCAGCGTGTCGGCACTGCCCGCCCCCAATACAGCGCGCTCCTCGTCGAGGAACACATTTCCCTGATCCGCCCTGTAAGTCATGGAAAGCGCCCCGGCCAGCACAGGGCTTTTCAGGTTGGGGTTTTCCCGGACGACAACGCTGCCACGGGCCGACGAAAGATTTACTTCGCGCAGCAGATCGCCAATCTCTACAGACTGCCGGCTATGCGGCGCGAAAGACACGCGTTTGCGGGCCAGATCCCTCCCTCCCGCATCGCGAACGAACACCTCCGCGTACGTGCTCGCGTCTACCGGATTCACCATCACCAACGTACTGCTGAAACGCTCATCCACGAGAAAAAGCGGGTACACCAGAGGCGGACGCGCTGCTGACGGTTGCGGTGCACTCGCTTGTGCCCCATTTTGTACCGCTGCATGCACACCGGCGACGGACGGAATAGGTCTTTCCTGCGCCGCAAGACTTGGCACCGCTGTTACGAGAGTAAGGAGGGATGAAACTGCGGAAAGAAGGCTCCGGATCGACAACGGGCGGGGGAGGAAGCTCATGGCACCTCTTTGAATCGGAGCCGGAATCCAGCGGCCTCGATTCACGGCGAACCGTATCACGGCAAAGACAAGCATGCCCAGTAAAGAGTGCGTGAATCTTTCCACAAGTGGCGAACGCACCTGTAATTTGTGTGCGGACCAAAACCGGTCGCCCTCAAAGAGGCGCAGTACGTCGAAATAAATAGGCGAATAGAAGGCGAAACGGAGTACACTCTGGTAATGGCGATTCCTCTCGAAGCCACCCCGGCTTTATGCTGGATGGAGACCCCTCCAGAACTGGAGCGGTCTTCCAGGTTGTTTTTTATCGACCAGCACGAGGACGGCACCCGATTGGCCAAATGGACGTTTGCTTCCCGCGAGGCAGTGTACCCCGCGACCCTGTACGCACCCGCTGCTTACCCAAATCTCGGTGACCCGGACGAGCGCCGCCGCCTTTCGCCTGCCGCCATGCGTGCCTTCTTCAACATCGTGCGCCACTGGCATGTCCGCGACGAAGATGCCCGCCTGCTCCTCGGCGGCGTTTCCAACGGCACCTACTACGGCTGGAAAAGCGGCGCTACAAAACAGCTTGAGCAGGACCGCCTCTTGCGCATCTCCTACCTCATCGGCATCTTTAAATCGCTCAACATCCTCTTCAGCGAGAACCTAGCCGACCGCTGGGTCGCGCTCCCCAACACCAATGCCATCTTCGCCGGCCGCGCGCCCCTTGAATACATGCTCCGTGGGGGCGCCCCCGCCATGGATACCGTGCGCCGCCTCCTGGACGCCCGCCGGGGCGGCTGAACCGGCACTCGCATGGCAAAGCGCGGACCCAGGGTACAGGGAAGCAAGGTGCAGGGAAGCGCAGGCCGGGGCACCCGCATTAGCGCGATCCATGCCATGGCCGAAGAGCTTCGCCTGGAGCGCGACCGCGACCCGGGCTTACAATTGCGTGGCCACGATGCGGACCTGGAGTCGCCCCGCCACGATGGAGATCTGAGAGCACCCGGCCGCGTTTCAACCCCGTCTCCGCGTCCGGCCCTCGCTCTGCATCGTTACCGCCCGCCCCTCACCGAGCTCGCATCCCTTTCTACAGCCCGCCTCCTCCCCACCCGCTACTCCGACTCGGTCCTCATCCGCATCGCCGACTCCGATGCCGACCTCCCTCTTCTATACGCCCTCGACAACGCCACGAATGAGCGTCTGCTCGCGGAAGCGAACGGACGCCTCGGCATCACGGCCCGCGAGCTCGTCTACGACGGCCCTTACAGCCGCATCATCAATGCCGCCTTTACCCATCCCCATCCGCAGGGCGCGCGCTTTTCCACCCCCTACCGTGGTGCTTGGTACGCCGCCTGGGAGCTCGCCACCGCCAAAGCCGAAGTGCTTTTCCACCGCTCCGTGCAACTTACCGAGATCGGCTGGGCCGAGGAAGAATGGCTCGACTACGATCACTATTCCGCCGAGTTTTCGGGCGCATTTCACGACCTTCGGCCCGATCTCCGGCCCGACGCTCGCGTCGCATCCGAAAGCTGGGAGCCGGAACGAGTTGCCTGCCTTGCCCCCCGCTCCTACGTCGCCTCCCAGCAGCTCGCCTCCGAGCTCCTTGAGGCCGGCTCCCGCGGCATCCTTTACCCCAGCACCCGCCGCCCCGGCGGCACCTGCCTCGCCTGCTTCCAACCCGAGGCGGTGCGCAATATCCGCAAGCGTGGCCTCCACCGCCTCCTTTGGCGTCCGGACGCGCCCGCTATCTTCTCCCGCGTCACCCGCGAACCCACAGCCGGCACTCCCGGTCCGCGCGCCGTGATCAAAGGCGATAATCCATGATTTGCGCCGGCAACGTCCCATATGAGTCGGCTGTTTAGAGAACACCGATTGTTAGCTCTTGTATCCCTACAGGGGCGCTTTTTATAAGCCAGGCTGCATAGGACCTGAGGCCGGCTTTAGGCATTTCCTTAAACTGCAAGGAAAATGGCGGGGTCACACAGGAATATTTCCTGTCCGTGGCAAACTCGAGCAGCTATCCCTTCGTGAAAGCGACAAACAGCCTTGCCTGTCTTAAACCTCCTGAAGAACTGTAAATAAAGCTATTGATCCTAAGTGGAATCAGTCTGGCTCGCCTTACCGAGCCATCTTGCATAGGCTTTAGTTCAGACGGGTTCCCCCTGCGGTATCAGACTCCAGCCCTCCCACCAAGCCGCAAAGTAGATCGCATGGTTTTGGAGCTCCACCTGGAATAAACCGTAGCCAATAACATCCCCGCACCGCGACCAATGCAGCCGCGCTTGCCCGGCTTTCCACGAGTTTCCTGCTCATCTGCGCGGCCATCGCTTCCACCGAATCAGCCTCCCACTCCTCCACCGGCACCGGGGCAACTCCCAACGCGTCGCGCTTTGCCTGCCAGAATGCCATGCCCGGCAGTAACCCGTACGCCGCTCGGATGCCGTGCATCTGCTCCACTGCCCGCAGCAGCCCGAAATCGATCCGGCTTTCGAAGGCAAGAGTCAATTGTGTGGGCGAGCCGTCCAGCAGCACAGGCACCCCTCCCAAACGCTCCAAAAGCGGCCGCGGCACCGCATGTGTCACGCCGCTCAACCCGGTGCCGCAGGATGGGAGCACGCCGCAGCCTTCCTGCGCGGCCAGAGCGTCCGTCAGCGCCTCTTCCGTCAGGCAAGCCGTCTGGCGCAGCCACGACCCTATCCTGCCCGCACCGGCCGCCTCCTGCATGCACAATGCTTTGGCCAGCGCGGGTTCGGTAATCGCACCTTGGCGCAAAAGCACCTGCCCAATGGGAATCCGTTGGCGCACACGTAAGTATGCCCTTGCTGCATACCGCTGCTCTTTCGCGATGGCGTCGCGCATTAGCAGCGCGAGGTGACCCGCCCCGCACACACCCTTGCCCGCCAAATGCAGCTCCGCTCCTTTGCCGCACCCCTCCGCAGCGCACCGTGCCCCGTCCGTCGCTCCAAACCTCATACCGGCAGAAGTTGCCCCGGCCCAGTTCCCGCTTCCGCGTGTTTCGACCCACTCGCCCATGGTCCGCCTCTCCCACTTTGTTCCTGATCGTTTCCAAATTCTGTTCGCGTTTTGTTTGCAGCCCCGATTTCAACCGGTTCGTCTGCCGCTCCGCCCTGCCGATTCCGCCCTGCCGATTCTTGGTTCAAATCCCCCCTTGTTCGCCCGCCTCAGCTCGCCCGCCTCAGCTCGCGCGGCGCAACGGCTTCGCCCTCCGTCCGCGCAGGTCGGCCAGCAACGGTCGCAGCCGGTTCAGCGCCAGAGTGTGGATCTGCGACACCCGCGACTCCACCACCCCCAGCACCGTACCGATCTCCCGCATCGTCAGCTCCTCGAAGTAGTACAAGCTCAGCACCAGTCGCTCGCGCTCCCCCAGTGCCTCGATCGCCTCCGCCAATCGGCGCCTCGCCTCACCTTCCAGGCACTGGAACAGCGGGTTTTCACTCTCCTTCGCGGGAATGAAAGAGAGCTCCTCGTCCCCGCTGTCTTCCCCGCGCTCCGCGTTCAGGGCCGTGATGTCAAGCCCTTTCAGCTGCCCCTGCAACTGTTGGAAGTGCCCCAGCGTGAGCCCCATCTCCGCCGCCACCTCCGCATCTTGAGGCGGCCGCCCCAGCCGGGCCTGGAGCAGGGAAGCTGCATTCTCCATTGCCCGCCCCTTGCGGCGCAATTCGCGCGGGCTCCAGTCCAGTGAGCGCAGGCTATCCAGAATCGCGCCCCGGATCCGAAACTGCGCGTAAGACCGGAATTGCACGCCCTTGCCCGCGTTATATTTGCGTGCTGCGTCCAGCAACCCAAGCGTGCCCGCGCCCACCAGCTCGTCCAACTCCACATGCTGCGGTAGACGGTCTGCGAGCTGACGCGCGACATAGCGCACAACGGGCAGGTGCTCCAGCACCAGCTGTTCCTGCTCCGCCGTGAGCCCCGCATCCTGCGCCGATCCCCGCGCAGACGGCGCGACACGCTGCAGCGTCGGCGCTGCTTTTTCGCGCATCGCCATGCTGCCCAACACCGCCGCGCTCCCTGCGCCCGCTTCCGTTCCCGTACCGCGCACCGCTGTCCGCATCGCCATGCTCCCTTAAGTCGTATTTGCCGGGCCGGCAAGTTTCTTGCTCTGCCCTACGCTGGGACATAAGTGCACGCCACCCTCCTCCTTTTCTTTCCTATCTCGAAGTTTTCTTCATGAAGGCTTCTTCACAACTTGGCCGGCAGTTGGCCCTGCTTGTCTGTGCAAAGCAAGCAGCTTGCCTTGGAGCAAACGCTTTATCCTTCGCTACTTTCGTGGAAGCTAGCGTAGCTGGCGCTAGGGTGAACTAAGGAGGGAAATGGCCGGCTCAGGGCAAAGTACGGAAGGTACGCAAGGGAAAGCGTGACCTGGACGCAACTGTTCTGTAAAGAACGGCAGCTCAAAGCAAACACTTAACAATCCAAGGCACTTATGCTTTTGCTTTAGGCAGTTCGTGCGTGCCCTAAGTGGGACGGCAGGCTTGATGCGCGCTTCAGTGCGTACGTGCTTCCTAGGTGCGCGTAAAACAAACGCTTCAATAGAAAATGCGTAAACAAACGGCATTGCTACCGTGTTGTCGCGGTTTCAAAGCGCAGCAGAACGGCTAGTTTTGGGGTTATTGCTTGCCAGGTTCGCTCTGATGCCGTCCAATGACGCGGTAACGCTTTTCCGGAGCAAGCGCGGCAGATGTTAGAAAGCGAGCAGCTTCACGTCATTGCAGCCGTTGTTACGGAACGGCCTTGTTCAGCTTCACGCCCGCCTTGCATTTCCGCAACTTTGCCTGATAAGCTATTTCTAACCGACACAACCTACCTCAGCGCCGATGCGACAGTATGCTTGCTCTGACGCACTTACGTCACGAAGCAGCACTTAACCTCGTTTATTTCAGCAATCGGGAAGACACAAAAGCAGATATGCAGCCGGCCTGCAAATGTATAAATCAGGAATCTACCCGAACAGTTGCTAGTAAAGCGCTTCGCCGAAATCGACGCATTCGGCTCCTATTATCCTATCCGCTCCTGACAAGATCCACGCCCGCTCCACCGTATGCTGTAGCTCGCGCACATTGCCGGGCCACGCATGGCCGTGCAGCTTCACGCGCGCCGCTTCATTTAGCTGCTTTCCGGGTCTCCCAGTCTCCCCGAGCCGCACGAGCGCATGGTCGATCAGCGCATTGATGTCCTCCGTCCGTCCTGCCAGCTCCGGCGTTTGGATCAGAAACACCGAAAGCCGATGGAGCAAATCCAGTCGGAACGATCCCTCGCGCGCCATCGCGCCCAGCTTGCGGTGCGTCGCCGCGACCACCCTCACATCCACCCGAACCTCCTCGTTCTCCCCCACGCGCTGGATCACGCCCGACTCGAGAAAACGCAGAAGCTTGCTCTGCGCGGCCGGGGACAGCTCACCCACCTCATCCAGAAAGAGTGTTCCGCCGCCGGCCGCCTCGATGCGCCCCACCCGGCTTCCTTGCGCTCCCGTAAATGCACCCCGCGCATGCCCAAACAGCTCGGCCTCCATCAGGGCCTCGGGGATCGCGGCGCAGTTCACCGCCACAAACCGGTCCGCCGCTCGGCCGCTCAACCTGTGCAGCGCGCGCGCCACCAGCTCCTTGCCGGTTCCTGTCGCGCCATGGATGAGCACCGCCGTCTTGCGCGCGGCTACCAGCTCAATGCGTCGGCATACCTCTCCCAGCCGCGGATCGGAACCGACAAACTCCGGAAGCACCGCCGCTACCGAGGCCGCTACGCCTTCCGCCGTTATGGCTGCCGAAGCAAGAGAACTTCCATCCGGCAACCCGGGCCGGCTCGTCTCTTCCCCCTGCGCCACATCCTCTTCTTTCTGGGCCGCTTTCTCCGTGGCTCCCCGTCCAGCCCCATGCCGCCGACGAATCTCGCTTTCCGGCAGACTCCCCTGCCAGGCTGGGGCGTCCAGGCGATCCTGTGCGCGGCGCAGGGCATGGAGTACTTCCGTGCGCACCGCGCTCGCGGCAGGCCGCGCCCCAAGCTCCACTCCGTCCAGCACAATCACCGGCATCCCGGGAAACAGCGCTTCCAGGCCGGCGACGCACTCCCGCGCATCGAGATCGGGAAAGGAGGATCCAACAAGGCACACCGAAGCCGCCTGCTCCTCGAGCAATGCAAACATCCCGGCAGCGCTCTGGGCCGCACGCACACTCCAGCGCAGGTTTCCGAGCTCGGCCGCAAGCGCTCCGCCCAGCGCTTCATCGGTTGTAGCGATAACAGCAGTGCGCATTTTTCCCGCGTGCGCTGGAACTCCCCGCAAAGGAAAGGGGGGCATAGAAGGAGAAACAAACGGAAGTGCGGTGCCGGTCGTCATGCATTTGTCCTTCCTACTGCCCACACGCTAGGGGAAGCGATGCAAGACCGCCTCGCGTCTTCACTACAGCTGAAATTTCAGCCACCGTCTGGGTCACCCGGAAGCCCAAGCCCCGGACAGTCTCGATTCCCGGCGCGCCCTCGTGCACCCGCAGTTTGCGCCGCAAGGCCGCCAGATGTACATCGAGCGCATTCGTTTCTCCGGTCCTGCCGTCCCACACTGCTTGCCCCAATGCCGCGCGGCTTACCGGTTCTCCTCCCGCGAGCACAATCTGCTCCAGCAAGCCGAACTCCAGGCGCGTGAGTGCCACCCCCACTCCGGCCACCGTGGCCAGCCGCCGCAGACGGTCTAGTTCAAGCCTTCCGAACACAAGCGTTGCCCGGCACAGCGCAGCCGCTGAAGCCTCCGCCATACGTTCAAACAGCCTTTGCCGCCGCAGCAGCGCCCCGCAACGCGCGCGGAGCTCGGCCAGCGAAAATGGCTTGGGGAGACAGTCGTCCGCCCCATGCCCAAGGCATGCAGTGCGCGTCGCCGGATCCGCGGCTCCGCTTAACACCAGCACCGGGCACAGCGGGGCGCGCTCGCGCACGGCGGCCAGCACTTCCCAGCCGTTGCGGCCCGGCAGTTGCAGATCCAGCAGGACCAGATCAAACGGCTGCGCACAGAAAAGCTCAACCGCCCGGTTCCCATCCGCTGCCTGCTCCACCTCTACCCCAGGATCGCCGAGCGCGCGCGCAAGAAACATCGCCAGAGCCGTATCGTCTTCCGCAATCAAAACCCGCATATCCGCCTCCAC
>CAXTWG010000064.1:0-12643 GCA_964247895.1 uncultured Acidobacteriaceae bacterium | reverse complement strand
GATGCCGGCAGCACCAACGGCGGTTCGGGTATAGCGAGCTCTGAGCAAGGCGCGTTTACGGACTTTTGCCGGGGGCCGCATGTCCTTTCGACGGGGCGGGTAAAGGCGTTCAAGCTGCTCTCGCTGGCCGGGGCGTACTGGCTGGGGGATGAGCGGAACCCGCAGCTACAGCGCATTTATGGGACGGCGTTTTTCAACCAGAAACAGATGGACGAGCACTTCAAGCACTTGGAGGAGATTGCGCGGCGCGACCATCGGACCTTGGGCAAGCAGCTGGACCTGTTTTCGATCCAGGAGCTGGCGGGGGCGGGGCTGGTGTTCTGGCATCCGAAGGGCGCGACCATTCGCCGGATCATGGAGGACTGGATGCGCGACGAGTGCACCCGGCGCGGGTATGAGCTCGTGTACACGCCGCACGTGGCCCGGGTGAACCTGTGGCAGACCAGCGGGCACGAGGGTTTCTATGCGGAGAACATGTTCGCGCCGATGGAGCTGGACGACGCGGACTACCGGATGAAACCGATGAACTGCCCGTTCCACATCCTGATCTATAAGAACGCGCCGAAGAGCTACCGGGACCTGCCGGTGCGCTATGCGGAGCTCGGCAACGTGTACCGGTACGAGCGCTCGGGGACCATGCACGGCCTTCTGCGGGTGCGTGGGTTTACGCAGGATGACGCACACATTTTCTGCACGCCGGAGCAGATCGAGGACGAGGTGGTGGGGTGTATCGAGTTCGCGCAAACGGTGCTGGAGACCTTTGGATTTTCGGAGTTCAAGGTGGAGTTGTCGACCTGGGACCCGTCCGATCGCGCGACGTATGCCGGCTCGGATGAGAACTGGGCGCGGGCGACGGGGGCGCTGGAACGGGCGCTTGGGCGCAAGGGCATCGCGTACACGACCGTGCCTGGGGAAGCTGCGTTTTACGGGCCGAAGATCGACATCAAGCTGGTGGACGTGCTGGGGCGGCTATGGCAGCTCTCGACCGTGCAGTTCGATTTCAACCTGCCGGCGCGGTTTGAGCTGGAGTATGTGGGCGAGGATGGCGAGCGGCACCAGCCGGTGATGGTGCACCGGGCGTTGTTCGGGTCCGTCGAGCGGTTTTTCGGGGTGCTGATTGAGCACTACGCGGGGGCGTTCCCGCTGTGGCTGGCGCCGGTGCAGGTGGGGTTGGTGCCGATCTCGGAGCGGCATCTCGGGTATGCGGAGCAGGTGAAGGCGGAGCTCGAAAAGGCCGGGCTGCGGGTGCAGTTGGACGGGCGCAACGAGAAGATGAACGCGAAGATTCGCGAGCTGACGTTGCAGAAGGTTCCGTACATTCTCGTAATGGGGGACAAGGAGGCAGAGGCGGCCACGGTGAGCGTGCGGACGCGCGGGCGGGGGGAGGGGGGGTGGGGGCCATTGGCTGAGTTCGTGGAGCGCGCGAAAAAGCTGGTGGCGGAGCATGGGGTGGAGCTGTAATTGTGGCGGGAAGGCGCGCTCGCGAGCGCGGGAGGTTCGGTATGGGCAGTGTTTTGATTTCTGTGGAAGAGTACTTGCGCACCAGCTACGAGCCGGATGCCGAGTACGTGGATGGTGTGATCGAGGAGCGTCCGATGGGAGAAGGAAAGCATTCAGCTTGGCAGATCACACTTGGAGCCTTCTTCTTTGTACGCTCGCGGGAATGGAACATCCGTGTCCGGCCCAAGTTGCGGACCCAGACAAGCGAACGACGGTACCGCGTGCCGGATCTGGCAATCCTGACGCCGGAAGCGGCGGAAGCGCCGATCGCGACCATTCCGCCCTTGATCTCGATTGAAATCCTGAGCCCCGAAGACCGTATTTCCCGGTTATTGGTGCGCCTTGCGGACTTTGAAGCGATGGGCGTTCCGGCTATCTACGTGGTCGATCCGCAGGACGGTACTCTGCTCCGGTTCAAGGGAAGTATGCTCGGCGCGGATGCGCGCATTCTGCTGAGGGACCGGGGGATCGCCTGGGCGGAGATCGCCGAAACACTCTGTTGAAAGGCCAAATTCGATGACTTTCCACGATCCAAACCGAAGCGCTCTCGATGGCAAAGATTCACGCAAAGGTGTCGTCGAACGAAATCCAACAGCCTACAGGTAGCTTGGTGCGGAGGCGACATGCGCTATGCTGGCGTGGAAGGTGCCTATGAATCGATTCAAAAAGGCTCTAACATTTGCGGTAGTGTTTGGCGGAACGGCGCTCGAGGCGCAGAAATCTTTGCCGCACGCTCATATCTACCCTGAGGTAAGTACCGCGACGAGCGACATCGCTTCGGCTCTCGCCACCGCTAAGCGCGAACACAAGCGTGTGTTGCTCGACTTTGGAGGGGATTGGTGCGGCGACTGCCAAGTGTTGAACCTGTACTTTCACCAGCCGGAGAACCTGCAGCTTCTAGATAAGCACTATGTGCTGGTGGATGTGAATGTAGGGCATTTCGATCAGAACGTGGAGCTCGCGGGCAAGTACGGCATCAACCTGGAAAACGGCGTGCCACAACTCGCGGTCCTTCATGCCGATGGCAAGCCGGTCCACAAGCAAAGTGGCGAGTTCCGGAATATGCGGCGGATGGAATCCTCTTCCGTGCACGAATTTCTGGAGAAATGGAAGTGAGTGGATACATGGGTGCGGTAAGAGCAGAAGGTAAACGTCGCCGAGCGTGGAATCTTCGCTGCCGGCCATGAGGGCGAGTCGGATTGCCTTACTCAGCCCTGGAACCGTGAGACTGCTTCAGAACTTGAAGTCAAGCCACTCCGTGACATAGTCAATGTTTTTACCCTGCGTCGATTGTGTCAGGAACTCACCCGGGAAGAAGTGCAGATATTCCGCAAAGAGCGTGAAGTGCCGGTCGATGTGCCATTGAAACTGCGTAGCGGCTTGGGTGCCGATGAAGCGAGCATTGCTTTTACGTCCCGAAACAACGAGGGAGCTGACAGCGACAGCGTATAGGCCATCTCGCGTGCTTTCGCGCCAGAATAGGCCCACATTGGGAGTTAACGTCATGGTTTTTCTTAGTTCGAGCTTTAAACTCGGTTGTAGCGCGATTAGATTGCGCCGGCCGTACAACTCGGCATAGCTGTAGTACGGTCCTTTTTCGTACAAGGCATTGAACGTGCCGAGAGTGCGGCCGTCCGGATTTTGATCGCCGCTATAAGAGTCGGCTTTGAGCGACAGCTTTGGACGGAGAGGAGCCGCAAATTCTAAATCGGTGACAGTGGTTACCCCCCATGCGCGGATTGCCCCGGGTCCGAAAGCACCCCACTGAAAAGTAGGCTCGTAGTCATAGCTCAAATGGTTGGCGGCACCCCACAGGCGACCCCCGATAGTTGTTCTTTGTTCACGCCCAGGACCCCTTTCATAAATATTTCCTTTCTCATCGAGACCGAGATAGTAGAGATTGATATTCCGTTTTGGGGATCGTGGGAATAGGCCTGCCGCATAAACACCCCAGAAGCTCGTCAGGTGGTTGGGCTGGTCGTCGAAAATACCCGGTGTGGACTGCGTTTGCCGGAGCGCAAGGAAATCGATGGTCCAGTCGCGAGGCTGCCAGCGAAGGCGTCCACCATCGAGGCTGCGGCGCACGTTTCTTCCGTCGCGGGTCGATACAAGGTTTTCTGCCCCGAGAGACATTTCCTGTCTGCCTGCTCTGAACGTCAGAGCGTTTCTTTCTGAGCGCAAGATGCCGATGTCAAAGAAGCCTTGATGGACGTACAGAACATCCTTGTCGTAAACAGGGCGAGGCCCTCCATCTCTGCCGTACTCCAGGCTGCTTCCAAGTTCGCCGAAAAAGCGGAAGCGGGGCTGAAAGTGGAAGTCCGTGTGGAGGTAAATACGCTGAAGAAGATAGTTGCTGCCGGGCGGGGTATTTGCCCAGGTTGGATGGCTCACATACTCACCGCGTTCGCGAGTAAATGCTCCGATCGACAGATAACTCTTTTCGCTCCCTTTTCGGAGCGGGATGAATTTTAAAAAGTCCAAAGGTTCAGTCCGGCATTTCATATTCGCTAAATACCGATCCTCCTCATCGTAGGTCAGCAATGGAAAGGCGGGTCTTTTTGCCGGGCATTGACTGCTACCGGACTCGGCCGCCTGTATCGATGCCGGAATCAGCATGGTGCCGGTGAGACATGCAAGGCGGATGGCCTTTCGCAGGGCGGAGGGTCCTTTTGCGCAGGCATACTTGGCAGCTTCAAGAATGCTTGAGGTGCGCATATCATTGCCCCAGCCCCAAAATGAGGGGTATCGTTACGGCCAGCAGCATCGTTGATAAAAGCAGCATGGAGGACGCCTCAGATTCTGCGGCTTTGTACCGCATGGCGAGCAGGGTCACGGTTGTAGCTGGAGGAAAGCTGCAGCAGATAAGGGTTTCGCGGACGAACGGACTTTGTATATGGAAGAGCTGGACCAATGCCAGCAGCAGCAGTGATTGGATGGAGACGCGGGCGAGAGAACCCAGCAGAACCGCGCGGGAAAGGGTGACGCGATGTGCAGCCAGAATAAGCCCGACTGCAAAGACGGCGACGCCGGAGGTTGCGGAACCGATAAACAACAAAGAACTCTTCAGTGTCGCGGGCAATGTATGTCCGGAGATAGCAACGGCAGCGCCCAGTATGGGTGCCCATAGCAACGGGGAGCTAAATCCGGACTTGATTCCCCTTATAAGAGAGGCATGCTCGGCTGGATGCGAATCTTCGGGTTTCGACGGTTGAGCATCCCGCCTGCCTGCATCGATATCCAACAAAATAACTCCAATTGGAATAACCGTGTTGATTCCGACGGCAACCAGCCCAACCGCGCCGATGCTGGTTGGTCCAAGCAAGGGAGACAGCACGGCAACACCGAAAACCGGAGTCGCCGAAGTAGCCAGGGTAAGTGCAAATATCAGGCTTCTGGTGTTTTGGAAGTGAAGGATGTAACGAAACATCAGGTAGGCGGCAATCAAAAGGCCGGGGTGAACGAGAGTCAGGCAAAGAGCCAACTTCCACTGAGACACCAGAGTAGCGCGCGAGAAACCGGCCATGCCTACAAAAAGAGACGCCGGCAGCGCAAAGCCTAAAGCCAGTTTGGTCAACCCCGCAGCTTGATTCGCATCAAAGCTGTGCCGCTTGCCGGCTAAAAAGCCAAGCAAGAGAACAAAGAATACCGGTGCGAGTGCCGCGAACAATCCACCAAGATGCATTGCAGTACTCCAAGACAACTGAAGTTTAGCTGATCAAAAAATCTGGATTGTTCGCGAACTCGTTTTTTTTTTTCAAAATGGGCACAAAAGTTGGATATTCAGCGAAAAAGGAGGAATATCCATGTTCGGCCATCCGCTCCAGCGTGTTGTACGAGGCACCCCATTCGTTTTTCCCACCTTGCACGCTGCGGCACGGACCAGGGAAGAAACGGGGAGACATGCTTCGCCGCGGCGCGAACATACTCTTCATCCGATTAGGCGCATCGTAGGAGAAGGAGAGCCGAGATGGATAAGGTTGCTGTGCCGGAAGAGCAGGTTGTGCCCATGGAGGCGGTTGCGCCGGGCGTACGCGGACTGCGGATCGCGTTTGTGAATGTGTTCGCCGTGACCCACCCGGACGGCAGATGGACGCTGGTGGACGCCGGACTGCCGTTTACCGATGGCTCAGTGCGGCGCTGGGCGGAGAAGCACTTTCAAGGGGCGCCGAACGCAATCGTGCTGACCCATGGACACTTCGACCATGTGGGCGGCGCGCCCGCGCTTGCGGAGGACTGGGATGTGCCGGTCTACGCGCACCGGCTCGAGCATCCGTATCTGACTGGACAAGAGGAGTATGCCGCGCCGAACTGGAGCGCAGGCGGGGGCGTGATGACTCTGCTTTCGCCGCTGTACCCGAAAGGACCGGTAAACCTCGACGGACGGCTCCTGCCGCTGGGCGAGGGAGCAGTTGCCTCGATGCCGGGCTGGGAGGTACTGCACACGCCCGGGCATACACCGGGGCATTGCTCGCTGTATCACGCAGGGGAACGAACGTTGCTGGTGGGCGATGCGTTCTGCACGACCAAGCCCGAGTCGTTTTTCGAGGCCGCGCTTGCGCAGCAGCCGGAGCTGCACGGACCGCCGGCATACTTTACGTCTGACTGGGCGGCGGCGCAGGATTCTGTAGAGCGTTTGGCGGGATTGCCGGTCGCAGTCGTGGCGCCGGGCCATGGCAAGCCGTTGGCCGGCCCGGATGTGCGGGGGGAAGTGCGGGAGCTGGCCGTACGCTTTCGCGCGGTAGCGGTACCGGAAAATAAGCAGTAAAGCCGTTCCCTTACACGCGTAGAGGGGGACAGGCGCATTTCACGCGATTTTCCGCAAGGAAAATCGCGTGTTACCGATGTTCCTACGTGCACTACTCCAGCGCGGGAACCATGCTCTACACTGCTGTGGGGCGTTGTAGCCTTTTCTCGTTGTACGGGCCTATAGCTCAATTGGTTAGAGCAGCGGACTCATAATCCGTTGGTTCCAGGTTCAAGTCCTGGTGGGCCCACCATATTCTGCTGCTGCAATGCTGCGGCTTTGAGGGCCGCTCGCAGCGGGCTGCTTGCGCCTGTCATCAAATCTTTACCTGCTCGTAACACCTTAGGGTTACCAGGGTGGTATCAAGGTCAGCGGAGGGATTTGCGATGCGTAGCTTGGGTATGGCAGCAGGAATGGGTTTGGCGTTGGCGGCTTGCGGAGTGGGGATGGCGCAGGGCAATGTGGGTGCGGGGCCGGTGAAGCATGTGTTGCTGCTGAGCGTAGACGGCATGCATGCGGTGGACCTGAGAAATTGTGCGCTGGGTGTGCAGGGCGTAAACAATGGGGCGCCCTACTGCCCGGCCATGGCGGCGCTGACGCAAACAGGCGTGAACTACGTGGCAGCCGAGACGTCGAAACCTTCGGACTCGTTCCCCGGATTGATGACGCTGGTGACGGGGGCGACGCCGAAGACGATGGGCGTGTATTACGACGTGGGGTATGACCGGTCGCTGGACGCACCCGCGAAGACAACCGGCAACGGGGTCGCGGCTGGGCCGTGCACGCCGTTCGGGCTGCCCACTGGGACGACGGCGGAGTACGAGGAAGGCATCGACATCGACCAGAGCAAGCTGAACGGCGGGGCGCCGGGCGCGGGGCTGACCGATGGCGGCATCGCATCGATCGACACGGCGCGGCTGCCGCGGGACCCGGCGGCAGGCTGTGCGCCGGTGCTGCCCTGGAACTTTGTGCGGGTAAACACGGTATATGGGGTGATCAAGCAGGCGGGTGGGTACACGGCTTGGGCGGACAAGCACCCTTCGTATTCCTCGATCGGCGGCCCGGGCGGGCGGTTTGTGGATGACTATTTCTCGCCGGAGATCAACTCCAATGTGGTGGCGTTGCCGGGTGTGACGACCTCGGAAGGCGTATCGTGCGCGCAGGTGCGGGATACGGGGGCGGACTTGACAGCATGGACGAACAGCTTCGACAACATCCAGTGCTATGACCAGATCAAGGTGGACGCAATCATCAACCAGATAGGGGGCAAAACGCACCTGGGCGCTCCGGCGAAGGTGCCGTCGATCTTTGGGATGAACTTCCAAGCGGTGAGTGTGGGGCAAAAGCTGATCGAGAGCTCTGTTTCGGGCGGGTACACGAACGCGCGCGGGGTGCCGTCTGCAGCGCTGCTGAACGAGATCGAGTACGTGGACGCGGCCGTGGGACAGATGGTGAACGCGCTCAAGGAGACCGGCAATTACGACAGCACGTTGGTGATCATCACGGCGAAACATGGGCAGTCGCCGATCGACCCGGCCCTTTATAAGCGGAACGGGACGGTCACGCCGGCGACGCTGGTGGCGAGCGAGCTGCCTGATTCCGAGTCGCCGACGGGTAGCGGGATTGGGCCGACGGAGGACGACATCTCCCTGCTGTGGCTGAAGCCGGGAGCGAGTGTGGCCACTGCTGTGAACACACTGGAAGGGAACGCGGCGGCGATTGGGCTAGGGGAGATTTTCTATGGGCCGACACTGGCGCTTAACTACAACGTACCGGGGCTGGGCAAGGGCAAGGACCCGCGGACGCCGGATATCATCGTGACGCCGAATGTGGGGGTGACGTACTCGAACAGCAAGAAGAAGCAGTCGGAGCACGGCGGCTTCTCGCATGACGACACGAATGCGGTTTTGCTGGTGGCTAGCCCGCTGCTCAGGGCCGTTACTGTGACGGCGCCGGTGGCGACCGCGCAGGTAGCGCCGACGATCCTGCTGGGGTTGGGGTTGGATCCTTCGCTGCTGCAGGCTGTCCGGGAGGAAGGGACGGCGGTGCTGCCGGGGCTGGCGGTGAAGTAGGTACCTGCACGACAAAGGAGCCGGTAGCGGCTCCTTATGTCGTGTGCTTTCTGAATCTGTGAGATGCTGCCGTCCCGGTCAGGGTTGGGGAGCCAAACGGAAGGATTGGGCCGTAGTTCCATTGCAGTCGTAAATTTGCAGTTGCGTGCCGGGTGTTGTTGAAGCACTTGGGACATCGAGACAACGACCGCTTTGCGAACCGACAAATTTGTAGAAACCGCCGCCGAGGGCGACGGGAGTCCACTGTTGATTGGCGCCCCCGGAAGCGGCCCACAGCTGCATGGGTGAGTTGTTCGCGGTGCCTACGTTGGCGACGTCCCAGACCTCAGAAGGGGCGTTGCGATTGGCGACCTGACTTGCGCTGCCTTTTGGCTGGAACTGCCACTCCTGGTTGGATTGCTGGTTGCCGCAAGTCCATTGAACGAGCGTGGTTCCATTCGCGGTACCCCAGGCGTTTGCATCGAGACATAAACCGCTGTTCTGGTTGATGATAGTGTTCCAGCCACTCGGATTGGAGTTGGATGAGCCACTGTTGATACCGCCGGTAAGCCCGAGCGAGGAGTTAAGCGTAAAGCTATTGGTGGTAGCCCACTGCTGCCAATCGCTGGAGATCGTCGCGGCGGAGTCGGAGGACAGGTTGGGGGTCGCCGGGAAGTAAGTCGGGTCGTAGAAGCCCCAACTGTCCGGATTGAGACCATGGATAGCTTTGTAAGACCACATCGACCAGCTTAGCCCTGCCTGGTTATAGGCATTGGTCGAAAACTGCCAGGCACCCGCCCCGTAGCCGAAGTCGTTAAATTCGCCGATGTAACCGGGCACATTGTAGTTCGCATGATTATTAAAATCGTTGACCTGATTGGTCGACCCTTGCTGTACCTGCGCTTGGGAAGCGTTGTACTGGTACTCATGCATTTCATAAACGACGTTAGTCCAGTTGTATTGAGAAGGGTTGGGGAGCATGCTCCAGTTCCAATTTCCCCAGGCCCCTTCCATGAAGATGATATGGGAAGGGTCGGCGGAACGGATACTTCCGTACAGGCTGTTGTAGGCATTGATGACGGCGGCGTTGCTGGGAGCGCCGGTAGGTTCGTTGATTAGATCATAACCTGCAACGGCGGGATTGCCGTTGTAGTGAGTGGCAATCTGCCACCACATCCAGGAGGTATTACCTTGATCGTTCCCATTGGACCAGTACTGATTCTGGTTCGCATAACCGGTGCTGTCTGAGTTACCTTGGCCGCCCACGACTCCGTGCATGTCGATGATGACATACAGGCCGCGGGCGCTTGCGGCATTGACGAGCCAATCGAGCCTGGTAAAGGCATCGGATCGCCAACCCGAGTTAGATACATTGTTGAGCAGGTAGAACTGACCGTACCAGACTGGAACACGGACTAGATTGAAGCCCGCGTTTTTGATGTTATCAAGATCAGCGGTAGTGATCCAGCTTTGCTGATAGGTGTTGATGAGGCTTTGCTCAGTAGCCACTCCGAAACGGTTATCGAGCTCCTGCATCGCGGTATAGGTATCTGGAAGCGAGCCGCTGTCCAGCGGAGACATCCACTTTTCCATGACAAACAGGCCGCCGAGGTTAACCCCGCGTAGAGGAACAACCGTGCCGTTTGAGTTAACGATGGAGCGGCCACTCGTGTGCAACGGGCTGAGCTGCGCAAGACATGAAGGAGAGCCGGCCCATGCAAATGCGAAAACAGCCGCGCTTGCGAGCGTTGTTCTATAGAGAGATTTTTTGGTCGAGAGGCGATATGTGGGGGGCATGGTTCTCCTGGAGAAGATGTGAGTTTAGGCTCGCTCGTAAGAAGAAATTTATAAGCAGCGGAATTGTAAAGGGCGTCTCCATCTTGTGACAAGTGAATTAACGCGTTGCTGTCCAGCCGGGAAGGTTAGAACTTAAAGCGATAGCGTAGCTCGGCGTAGATCATGCGGGGGTCGTTGTAGTGGAAGCCGCCGAAGGTGAGGGAGTTGTCGAGCAGGACGCGGCGGTTGGCGAGGTTGGTGCTCGTCACGGAGAGGGTTGCGTTTTCGCCGAACGACTGGCCGAGGGAAAGGTCGACGGTGGTATGGCCGGGCAGGTGGGGGTAGGGGTCATTGGGGTCGCCCTGGCTGCCGTTGGTAAAGCCGGAGCCGTAGTAAACGTTGAACGAGGCCCAGGTGCGCCAGGGAAGGGCGGAGCGGTAGCCGAGGTTGAGGGTGTTGCGCTGGTCGTGATCGAGGGAATGGTAGCCGGGGGTGGCGTCGCACTCGGGTGAGCCGATCGGCGCGCAGATGAGGCCGCCATTGATGGCGCCGCGCTGCTGGGCGAGCTGGTTGGAGTAGGTAAGGTGAGCGTCGCCGCCGTGAGGAAGGCGGGGGGAGCGCAGGGTAACCTCCCAGCCCTGGATGAGTGCGCCGTTAATGGTGACGGGGAGGAAGATGCTGGACTCGCCGAGGTTGGAGTGGTCGAGGAAGTTGTTGGCGCGGGTTTGAAAGGTGTCGGCGTCGAGGACCCAGGCATTGAGGAAACCTGGAAGTGGGATTTGGACGCCGAACTGGTGTTCTTCGTCGCGCTCGCCGCGCAAGGGGACCAGGGTGGTATTGCTGCTTTCGGCATAAGCGAGGAGCGGGCCCGCGGTGGTGAGCAGCGGTGGGGGCTGGTAGTAGCGGCCATAAAAGGCACGGAAGACCCAGTTGATTTTCGGGACCTGGTAGGCGAGGCCGGCACGGGGGTAGATGACGCCTTCGTTGACGTCGGCGCGGAACTGGGAGAAGCGAACGCCGCCAAGGGCGGTCAAGCCCGGCGCAACCTTATATGTGTCCTGGAGCCACTCCTCGATCAGGCCGCCGTTGGTGGTTTGGGCAATTTGGAAGTCGGGAAAGCTCGCATCGGCGAAGGTGTTCGCGAAAAAATTACTGTCGTGCTGGCCAAAGGAATAAAAACCGGCTTCGAGGCTGTTCTTTTTTAAAGAAGTGCCGATAGAAGCCTGAAGGCCACCGTAGGTGGAAGCGCGGTTAGAGGTGGCGCCGACCGGGGTGTCCTGGGAGCCTGGGGCGTAATCGGCGGAGTTGTAGTGAAAGAACGGGGAAACCTGGAGGACTGTGGAGGACGGGAAGATGTGCACCCAGGAGAAGGTAGTGAGACCGTCAACCTCGGTCTGGGCGTCGCGGAGACCGCTTGAGTTGTAGATCTGGTTTTCCCGGCTGTTGGGGTCGGGGTCGTAGGGAATCTGGAAGAAGTCGCGTCGGAGCTGTGCGACGAAACGGAACTGGTCGGAAGGAGTGCGATTGAAGAGCAGGGAACCGAAGCCTCCAAAGCCGTTGCCGGCGTCGTGGAAGGCATGGCCGATGGGCGGGGCGAGAGCGTAGTCGCTGCGGTTGCCGTTGAGGCTCGCGTACCAGCCGAGGCGCTCCGTGTGGGAGCCGAAGGAAAGCTGGTCGTCGGTTTGGAGAAAGGAGCCTGCGGTAAGGGTTAGCTCGGCGTCGCGGTTGCGCGAAAAGCCGTTTTGCGGGAGCACGTCGAAGACGCCGTAGGTGCGGTCGCCGAGATCGGCGGTGTAGGAACCGCGGGAGATCTGTAGGTAATCGATGTCGCGGGGGTTGATTTGCGCGCCGAGGTTGGTAGCGATATTGGTGTTGGGGATTTCGACACCGTCGATGAGCCAGGAAACCTGGTGGCCGCCGCGAATATGGAGTTGGTCGTGGGTGACGTAGGCGCCGGGGACGAAGTCGGTGATGGCGGCGAGGGAGTTGGCGAGGTCCGCGCCCGGGGTTTGGGCGATGTCTTGCTCGCGGATAAGGGTGGCGGGTGTGGCGGAAGAGGGATTGAGGCCGGCGGGGGTGGCGTCGTGAACGGTCACGCGGGCCGCGATGGTGGCAAGAGGGAGTTCGAGGTGGAAGACGGGAGTGGTGTCGGATTGAACTGTGACGGTTTGGGCGGCTGTGCCGAAGCCTGAGGCGGTCGCGGACAGGGTGTAGTCGCCGAGGGCGACGGCGGGAAAGCGGAAGACGCCGTCGGTACCGGTGAGGACGGTTTGCGGATCGGCTGCGCCGGATGGCTGGAGTGTGACGGTACTGTTGGCGAGTGGACGGTCCTGGGGGTCGTGCACGATACCCTGCACGTTGCCGAAGATGGTGGCGTGGGCGGTGAGGGCGGGAAGACAGAGCAGGAACAAGATCGGTTGGAAGGGACGCATAGGCAATTCGCTTTCAGGTTGGGCAGCAGCGTGGCTTGAAAACACGCGACAGCGCTGCCTGTGGTGCATAGGGGAGTCGCGGAGGCGTGGTGGAAGAAAGCTCGCGCGCGAACGGCTATGCGCACCGGCACACTTGGCGC
>CAXTWG010000063.1:0-12647 GCA_964247895.1 uncultured Acidobacteriaceae bacterium | reverse complement strand
GCCCCCGGCAGTCCGTCGCCCATGGGCGAAGCGCCCCGCGCACCCCGGCCCACCGGCCCGCGCGGTCGCGGTCGTCAGCAGTATCCCAAGAGCAAAGAAGGCCCGATGAAGGGGTTCAATCCGCCGCCGCGTTATGGCGGTGCGATGATCTCGAACGAGCCCTTGCCGATCACCCGCAATATTACCGTGACCGAAGGCATCAGCGTGAAGGACCTGGCCGAGAAGCTGGATGTCCGCGGCAAGGACCTCATCGCGTCCCTGCTCATGCGCGGCGTTTTCGTCACCGTCAACCAGTCGCTCGACGGCGAGCTGGTCAAGGATGTCGCGCGCCAGTTCGGCGCCGAAACCGAGGTCATTTCGTTCGAGGACGAGATGGCGAACGAGGCGATCGAGAACATCCTTTCGCAGGAAAACATTGATGAGCTCGAAGTCTCGCGGTCCCCGGTCGTCACCGTCATGGGGCACGTCGATCACGGTAAAACCTCGCTGCTCGATGCTATCCGTGAAACCGACGTCGCCGCCGGCGAGGCAGGCGGCATCACCCAGCACATCGGCGCCTATAAAGTCCGGATCAGCAAAGCCGACTCTCCCGCCTTCGGGCGCGAGATCGTCTTCCTCGACACCCCGGGCCATGAGGCCTTTACCCGCATGCGCGCCCGCGGCGCCAAGGTCACCGACATCGTCGTGATCGTTGTCGCCGCCGACGATGGCGTCATGCCCCAAACCCTTGAAGCCGTCGATCATGCCAAGGCCGCCAACGTACCCATCATCGTCGCGGTCAACAAGATCGACAAGCCTGAGGCTCAGCCCGACCGCGTCAAGCAGCAGCTCGCTGGCCGCGGTCTGCTGCCCGAATCCATGGGCGGCGACACCGTCTTCGTCGATGTTTCAGCGAAGAAAAAGCTGAACCTGGACCTTCTCCTCGAGCTCGTCTGCCTTACCGCCGATCTCGCCAACCTCCGCGCCACTCCCGGCCGCTCCGCCGTCGGTACGGTCATTGAGGCCAAGCTCGACCGTGGCCGCGGCGCCGTCGCCTCCGTCCTCGTCCAGAACGGAACCCTGCGCGCGCAGGACTCGTTCATCGTCGGCAATACCTTCGGCAAAATCCGTGCCATGTTCGACGACCGAGGACGACCGATCGAGATCGCCGGGCCTTCCACCCCGGTTGAAATTCTCGGCCTTGAAGCCATGCCGGACGCGGGCGATACCTTCCTTGTCGTAAGCGATCGCGACAAAGCCAAGGGCATTGCGCAATATCGCAAACTCAAGGAGCGCGAGGCCACGCTTTCCAAATCCAGCCGCGTGTCGCTGGAAGGCCTCGCCGACCAGATCAAGCAAGCCGGCATGAAGGAGTTGCCGCTCATCCTCAAGGGTGACGTGCAGGGCTCGGTGCAGGTCCTGGCCGACTCACTCCAGAAGATGTCGACCGAGAAGGTGCGGATCAAGGTCATCCACTCCGGCGTCGGCGCCATCACGGAAAGCGATGTGCTTCTCGCTTCGGCTTCGAACGCCATCATCATCGGCTTCAATGTTCGGCCGGAGCGCAAGGCAGCTGACCTGGCCAACCAGGAAGCCGTCGAGATTCGTCTTCACTCGATCATCTACGAGCTCCAGGACGAGATCCGCAAGGCCATGCTCGGCTTGCTCGACCCTGTCTACAAGGAGAGCTACCTGGGCCGCGCCGAAGTGCTCGAAGTCTTCCGCATTCCCAAAATCGGCACCATTGCCGGTTGCCGGGTCACGGATGGCACCCTCAAGCGCGACTCCGAGGTACGCGTCATGCGCGGCGGCGAGCAGGTCTACAAGGGCAAGCTCCAGTCGCTCAAGCGCTTCAAGGACGATGCCCGCGAAGTTACCAACGGCATGGAATGCGGCGTCGGCGTAGCCGGCTTCTCCGACCTCCAACAGGGTGACTCCATCGAAGGCTTCACCACGGAGCGCGTCGCTGCGGAACTCACCTCCGCCAAGCCCGTCGCGGTCGGTGCAAACGCCTGACACTCGGAACCGCAAACACAAAGGCCGCGAGAAAACTCGCGGCCTTTGTGTTTCTTGCGCTAATGAACCTTCCCACGATATTCAGCATACCCGCTCCAAGTACCGCGCCCGCTTCGGCAGGGTGGCCGAGAGTACAAAGCGCGACTAAGCGCCGATGCAGGCCAGGAAATCAGACCGCAAATCAGAGCAGCAACTGCATAGTTCGCTTCAAGATCACCGAAGAGCCATCACCCAATCCGCTCCACCCATCGCCACACCAGCTCGCGCGCTTCAATAAATCCCAGCCGCCGATAAAGCTCGATGGCCCGCGTATTGCTTGCGGTCACGCCGAGAAACGACTGCAGCCCAGCCTTCCGATGCTCGTCCATCAACCGCCGCAGGAGCTGCGCCGCGTAGCCTTTGCCGATGTGCGAGGGGTGCGTACATAGTGCGCTGATCTCGCGCCAGCCAGGCAGATGAAGCCGCTCCCCGCACATCGCCACCAGCTCGCCATGCAGACGCACCCCGTAAAACGACCCCAGCGACGCCGCGCGCGGCCCAAAATAGCCGGGAAACGCGATTGCCTTGAGCGCCAGCATCGCGGCCACGTCCGTTGGGCCCAGCCGCTCGACTTGCCCATCCTCGGCGAAAGCACCCGCCTGCGCCTCCGGCGTGCAAACCATCTGCGAGCCGGAAAGCACCTCGTTCTCGAGAAGGCCGCCATACGCAAGTTCAACGTCGCTCGTCACGAGCACCCGCTCTCCGGGCGCCAGCAGCTCACGCAATGCCGCCAGAGTTTCCGCACTGACATGTGGCATCCCCGCGAATGGGATCACGTCGGACGGGAATCGCCGCGCCAGCGCGCTACCGAGGGCAAGCCCGGCCTGCTCGGTCCGGAGCGCATGCCAGTAGGGATTTTCAAGCAGGTCGTCCATGCTTCAGTACCACCGCAAATACCGGAACAGCCCCAGCAGCCCCAGCGTGAACAAGAACGTAAACGACAAAATAAACTCCGCCGCGTGGTGTGAGTGCGCCAGCGGCAGCCCTTCGATATTCATTCCGTACACCCCTGTCACCACCAGCGCGGGCAGTGCCATGGTCGAGAGCACGGTAAGCACCTTCATCACCTCATTCGAGCGATGGGCCAGGCTCGACAGGTAAATATCGAGCGCGTTGTTCAACAGGTCCCGCTGCGTTTCCACCGTGTCCAGCAGGCGGGAGATGTGGTCGTACAGGTCACGCAGGTAAAGCTGGTGCTCATTGTTCAGCGGGATGCCGGAGTCGCGCTGTAGGTGCATCGCCGCGTCGCGCGTGCTCACGAACAGCCGCCGGGCGTTCACCAAGCGGTCCTTCACGGCGAAGATATCGCTGAGCAGGTTGGCTCCTGGCGTAATCACCCGATCCTCCAACGCGTCCAGCTCGTCATCGAGCGCGTCGATCACCGGGAAGTAGGAATCCACGATCGAATCGAATACCAGGTACAGCAGCCGGACCGGATTCTCGCAATTGCGCTCCGCTTCCGCCCTCCGCAAAGCCGCCGCAATCTCCGCCTTGCTCGTATCGGCGATGACGATAAAGAATTTCTCCTCCTCCGGGCATTTGAGCTCATGGCTCGCGAACAGGACGACCTTTCGTTTCAGCGCCTCTTCATTGCCCTCCGGCGAGCGCAGGGTCTTCAGCAGCGCAAATGTATAGTTGCGCGTGCTTTCCACTTTCACGCGTTCGCCCGCACTCCGGGCGTCCTCAAGGTGCAGCGGATGGAGGTGAAACCGCGCCGCGAGTGCATCCAGCTCCGCGTTATCCGGATGCGTCAGCTGATACCAGGCCACAATACCGCTCCTTCGGGGGTAGGAACCTTCGCAGAGCTTACCAGCACGCGCCGAAGCCTTGAAGCTACAATCGCCGGATGGCAGCCTTTTCACTCCAAGCGGTACAGGCCGGGCTGCGCGAGCAGCATATCGATGCTTGGCTGTTCTACGACCACCACGGCCGCGACCCCCTGGCCTACCGTGTGCTGGGCCTCCCCGCCGCGCACGTCACCCGGCGCTGGTACTATCTCGTCCCCGCATCAGGTGAACCGCAAAAGCTCGTCCATCGCATTGAGGCCGCCCGGCTTGACGCCCTGTCCGGCGCGCGCGCGGTCTACTCTTCCTGGGGCGAACTTGAAGCGCAGCTCGCAGCCATGCTCGCCAACCACGAGCGTATCGCCATGCAGTACTCCCCCCGCAACGCCATCATGTACATCTCCATGGTCGATGCCGGTACGGTCGAGCTTCTCCGCAGCTGGGGCAAGGAGGTCGTCAGCTCCGCCGACCTCATCGCGCAGTTCGAGGCTGTCCTTACCTCCGACCAGATCGCCACGCACTTCACTGCCCAGCGCGCCATCGACGCGATCCTGCCGGCAGGCTGGCAGTGGCTGCGCGGCGAGCTGGACGCCGGTCGCCCGGTTACCGAGTACACCGCCCAGCAATGGCTCGCCGAGGCGATGCGGCGCGAGCGCCTGGTCTGGGAACACGGCCCCAATGTTTCGGTTAACGAGAACAGCGCCGACTCCCACTACGACCCGACCGCCGAGCAAGCCCGTCCCATTCGCGACGGCGATTTCCTGCTCGTCGACATTTGGGGCCACTCCGGGGATCATTGCGGGGATCATTCCGGCATCCTGGACTCCATCTTCTACGACATCACCTGGACCGGCACGGTCGGCCGCGCGCCCTCCGAACGCGAGCAGCAAGTCTTCACCGCCGTCCGCAATGCCCGCGATGCCGCCATCGCCGCCGTGCAAACGGCCTTCGCCCAAAAACGCCCCATCGCCGGCTGGGAGCCGGACCGGGCCGCGCGCTCCGTCCTCGAATCCGCCGGCTTCGGCCCGTATTTCACCCATCGCACCGGTCACAACATCGGCGCCGAGCTCCACGGCGCGGGCGCCCACCTCGACGACCTTGAAACCCATGACGAACGCCGCATCCTCCCCAACACCTGCTTCTCCGTCGAACCCGGCGTCTACCTCGATACGTTCGGCATCCGCAGCGAAATCAACATGCTTACCTCCGCGACTGAGGCCGTGGTGACAGGCCGCATCCAGCAAGAACTCGTGCGTGTCTGAGATGAGCCCCCGCGTGAGCGAGCGTTTCCGCGGCCCGTCCAGGCAGGTGGGAGCCTGGTGCGCGCTCGCCTGCTCCCAATTCTTTCTTTGCGAGCAGCTGGCCCGTCTTCGCTGGCCCGCGCATTACAGCATGGCCGCGAATTACATCAGCGACCTCGGCGAGGCGAGCCTGTCTTCCGCGCATGCCCTCATGAACAGCTCGTTTGGGCTGCAAGCCATTCTCATCGCCGCCGCATCCCTTCTGCTCCCCCGCCTGTTCGCGCCCACACTCCTGGGCAGGCTTGCGCGCGGGCTCCTGCTCTTCTCCGCGCTTGGGCTTGCGCTGGTGGCGACGAACCCGGCAGACCGCAACCTGAGTTTTCATGTCGCCGGCGCCGGATTGCACTTCCTGTGCGGCGCCTTGGGCATGCTGCTCGCCGGCTTTTCGCGTATTCTTTACGGGCGCGCTCTGGGTTCCCGGCTGCCTCCACGGGCAATGCGGGAGATCCGGATTACTCTGCTGTTTGCGGGTATTGCCGTCGCAGGCGACCTCCTGTTAGCTTTCGGCGGCACGCACGCATTTCTGCGGCAAGGTACGGTGGAGCGCCTGGCTGCCTACCCGCTTCCCCTCTGGCTCGTCTACTCAGGCTACCGTGTGCTCCGGGAACCCGAACCCTCCAGGTTGGCGTGGCATTTCGCGTGATTTATAGTGGGGCGATGCCGGAAACACGCCAGGGCCCTCCCGTTTCCCTCGCTCTGCTGCTCGGGTGGCTCATCCCCGGGGCGGGCCACCTTCTCACACGCCACTGGGTGCGCGCCGGGCTCCTCTTTCTTGCCATCTCCGTGTTGTGGTGGCTCGGCATCGCCATGAACGGTCATCTCTACCTGCCCGGCGGCGCGGACCCTCTCAGTCTGCTCGGCTTCGTGGGCGACCTCGGCTCAGGACTGTTCTATATTTTCGGCTTCACGAGCGGCCTCGGACGCAATGTCGTCCAGGTGGCGACCGCGGATTACGGAACCAAGTTCATCGTGGTCGCGAGCCTGCTCAATATCATCGCCGCCGTGGATGCGCATAACCTGCGTATCGGACGCAAGCGAAGTGGAGCCGCGCTGTGACCCTCACGCCTTCGCACTTCACGGCTGTGCTTCTGTTCGCGACCTCGGCGTCCATCGTTTTCGGCATCACCCAGCGCACTACGACCGCAGCCATGGTCCGCTACGGCGCCGCCTGTTGGGCCGCGTTTGTCGGTGTCGTCCTTGCCGCAAGCTGGCTCATGTACCTGGTCCGGCACTAAGGCTTTTTCGTAAATACAGTGAAATCAGCGGTATGCCACATGGTTTTCCCGCCGGATAAAGCCCGCAACATCAGGGAGCGCTCGCGGGCTGCAAAGTAGGCCCTTTCGCTCCAGCGCGCCCCTGCGTCCAAACCACGGCATTAAAGGTGTGCTGTTCGGCAAAGCCGATCCGCCGGTAAAGGGCTGCCGCACGCTCATTGCCGGCAGTTACTGTCAAGGAAAGCTTCCCAAAGCCGCGTTGCGCTAGCGCCCGGGCTGCCGCTTCCAGCAGCAAAAGCCCCAGCCCCGCGCCGCGCGCCCGCGCCGCCACGCATAGCTGGGTAATATGCTCCACGTCGTCCCGCACCCGCGAGCACAGGATCAGCCCCGCGAGCGCGCCCGTGGCCTTGTGCGCCAGCACATACGAACTGTTTTTATCGAAAACGCCGCAGCCTGGAAAACGGATGATGTTGTGCAGGAACCGGAGAGAGCCCGCAACGGACCGATACTGGTCGTTGATGGTCGCGTCCAGGTGTCCTTCATACGCATGCGCGATCAGCGGGCCCGCGAGATAAAAATCGTTGTCCTGCCACGTCCGTAGCTCCAGCCCCTGCGCCGCCAGCCCCCGTACCCGCTCGTGCGTATCAGGAAAGGCCGCCCCTTGAAGCCCAACATCCATGAAAACGCGCCGGTACACACCAAACTCCGCTGCGCGAAAAATGCCGGAATGCACATCATGCCTATGGAGCAGCAGCTGCGCCTCGATACGCTCCACGCCCGGTGAATTCTTGAGCAGCGCCACAAGCTGCTCGAGCAGTTTTTCTTCGATCTCATGCGCCGTGTAGCCGTAGTGGCTGTCCTCCAGCGCGAACAGGTCGCCGATCACAGCCTTGCGCTCCTCGTACACGCAAAATGTATAGCCCACTACCCGGCCGTCCTCCACCGCCGCAAAGCCCGGCAGCACCCGTGCATCGAGGTATTGCAACAGCAGATTGGTCGAGGCTCGGTAATCCCAATCCAGCCGCTCGCTCCAGATCCGGTTTTCCGCTTCGAGCACCGGGCGCAGGCTGTTCGCGGAGAAATGCCGGAGGTCCAATATCTCGATCGGCGGCGCGACGATGTGTGCAGACGAGGTCACGCGGAATCCCTGTCTCCGAAGCATACTCCTTGAAGTGTCAGGGCTGCTTTCCCTCCGCGCCTTGCGCCTCGATTCGCGCTTTCACTTGATAGATCAGCAGGTTCTGTACCGGCACCGTAGCCAGTAACTGATACTGCCGCCCCGCAAGCCGCGACGGCAGCTCCTGCGCGAACGGCTCCCGCGAAACCAGGATGTGCTCACCCTCGGGAATCGCCTGCCGGTCATAATCGATCACCGGACCGTTACGGTAAAAAGCAAGCCCGTACTGGACATCCCGCCGCACCCGAAACACCGCAACCGTGGCCGCCTCCGGACCGAGCCGGTCGAGCACGCGCGCCAGCGGCCGCGGCGAGTAAGCCAGGTCCAGCAGCCGAATCGTGGTCTTGCTCCTCGCCGCCGCCGGGATCCCAAACACCGGCCCTACCCCGAAAATAAAAATCAGCAGCACCAGCAGCGGCGCCATCGTCGCCGAGCGCAAGCGCGCCAGGCCGAACCGCGCGACCGTGACGACAATCAACAACGCCGCCCCAAGACCGGCCATTGCCGCCGATATAGCCACCCGCGCGGGCGGATGCAGGCTTTCCCCTGCCGCCAGGTATCCCGGCGCGAGCAGGGTAGCCATTGTCAGTAACCCCACCAGCAGCCCATGACCACCCAGCAGCCACGGAGACAACCCGCGCGTCCGCATGCGGTAAAGATAATCGCCCGTAAGGATCGTAAGCGGCGGGATCGAGGGCAGGATATAGCCCGGCAGCTTTGAGTCGGATACCGTGAAAAACGCGATTGGCAGCAACGCCCAGATCACAAGAAATTCGGGAAACGCGTCGCCCGCGCGCTGAAAACCTCGATAATTCCCCTTCGCCCGCCGCGCCCGCCACTCGGCCACGCTTTCGCGAATGGCCGATACCAGCGCGGCCACCGAAAGCACGGCCCACGGGATCAGCGACAGCAGCACCACCGGCAGGTAATACCAAAGTCCCTGCTGGTGCTCATACCGGTTTGTCGCAAAGCGCTCCAGATTGTGCTGGAGAAAAAACACCCGCAAGAAATTCGGATTCCTCCGCTGCACAGCGATAAACCACGGCAACACCATCAGGAGGTATAACACCGCACCCGGCCACCAGAATGTACGTCGCAGCAGCCCCCACTCCCGCCGCAAAGCCGCGAATGCCACGAGAATCAGAACCGCTAAAAACGGTGCTACCGGCCCCTTCGCCAGTGTCCCGATGCCTAGGAAAAAATACAGGTCGAACAGCCAGAATTTCGAATCCGTCTCGTACCACGCATACCAGCCCAGCAGGGCAATGCCGAACGGCGCAGCCAGTTGCATGTCCGTCGAAGCGCCGCGTGCGAAGCTCAGGATTCCCGCGCAGGAAGCCGTCAGCAGCGCCGCATCCAGGTGCCCGCCCGGACGGAACCGCTTCATATGGAGATAGATCAGCACGATCAACGTAAACGCGAAGCTCGCCGAAGGCAGCCGCGCCGCCCAGTCCGATACGCCGAACTCCTTGAAGCTCAGCATCGCCCGCCAGTAATACAGCGCCGGCTTCTCGAGCCAGGGCCGCCCATACAGCACAGGCGTTACATAATCATGGCGGGCCAGCATCTCCCGCGCTACCTGCGCATACCTGGGCTCGTCCGCCCCCACCAGACCCAGTCCAGCCCCGCCGAATATAGGAACAAGGCCATAAAAAAACAAAATACACGTAAGCCCAACCAGGATAAAAACCTCCCGCGCGGTCGCACGCTGCCAAAAGCGGTCGCGCCAGGAAGCTGGGCGGGTTACCGTTGCACTGTTGCCGGGGTGAGAGGGTTGCTTCACGCGTGATGTCGGGCATGGGCAAAAACCTCTGCCACCTGCGGCAAAGTACCCACGCGCCTCTTCAGGCTATCAGACGGCTCAGTCCTGGCCCGGCTGCTCCGGCGTTGCCGGAACCGTTTCAACGGAAGCTGTTTCCGCCGGCGCGTACTTGTTCCGCTTGCGCGTCCGCGTCATTAACTCATCGATCCTGCTCGTCATCCGCTCCGAGCGGTCTGCGTGGAACTGTAAGTCCGGCACATGGCGCTTACCCATGCGGCTTTTCAACTCCACCCGCACCCAACCGCGCGCTGCCATCAGCCCCTCCACGGTTCGCACTTCCGCCTCCGGGCCGCCATCCACCTGCACATACACCTCGGCCGATTTACCCCCCGGATTCAGCAAGACCTGCGTCACATGCGCCGAGCTGATCCGAGGATCTGAAAGGTCACCCAGGATCATCGCATCGATTTCTTCGCGAATGGTCTCCGCGACCCGGTCCTGGTGGTATTTGCGCGCACGTTGCTCGGGCATGCTGCAGCCCCTTTCTGCCGTAAAGTGACCAGCTGTTACAGATCAAAACAGTCACGCCACCTGGCCTGGGCTCAGTGTGCGTGTTTTGTCCTCCAGGCGGTTTAGCCGCTCGGTAAGTAAGGCATAGTTCATCAGGGCTGAGAATTGCCTCAAAAGCTCTGCCTGATTCTCCTTTATCGCCTTTTCAAGCGTGTCGAATCGCGCGTCCACTGACATGAACTGCGCGTCAACTCCGTCAAGCCGGGCATTCACAGCGTCAAACCGGGCATTCACAGCGTCAAACCGGCCATTCACAGCGTCAAGCCGGCCATTCACAGCGTCAAACCGAGCATCGATAACCTTTAACTGCCTATCCACAGCGTCAAACCGGCCATACACGACATCAAACCGCGTATCCACGGCATCGAACCGCGCATTCATCTTGTCTTCGAGCGTACTAATCCGCGTATTAAGCCGCTGCTCCACCGCATCCAGACGTGCCGCGAATGCTTCAATGCGTGCGCCGACCCGCTCTTCTACCCGGTCCAGCTTCGCGTCCACCTTGTCGATCTTTGCCCCGATGCGTCCCTCTGATACCTCGATCAGCAGGTCGATCCGCTTTTCCAAGGCGTCGATTCGGACTACCAGCGCTCCAACTTCTGGCGCGAGGAAATCCTGCAGGACCTTCCTGGTGCCCTCGATTTTTCCGCCCGCCTCGCCCATTCCGCCCGCCCCTCTCCTCTAGTCTACAAACTCCACCCAGCTATCCGTTATGACCGCGCGCAGCTCCCCGGCAATCCGCTCCGCCGCCGCTTCCACCTGCTGCAACTGCCCTTCCAGATACCCGCGCGAGTTCGACAGCGCCGCCACCCCCACCACCGCCGTCTGCCACGTCACCGCTTCATCCAGCTCGGCCACCGATACGTTAAACCCATGCCTCAGTTTGTCCTTCAGGCTCCGCACCACCTGTCGCCGATCCTTGAGCGACCGGGAGTGCTCGATGTGGAGATGGATCGTGAGTGTAGCCAGCGGCATGGAAAAAGGGAGAGCTTTCTCGCTCTCCCTCCCAGCATAAGCCGAATCGGCCCTCTGCCCTTCATCACTTTCGTCACCGGGCGTCGGCTTACTGCGCGCGCTTGACCTCGTTTTCGATCGCTGTCCACTCCGCCGCTTCCAGCTTCAATCCAGCCGCCGCCGTATTCTCTTCCAAATGCTTCACCGACGAGGTCCCCGGAATCGGCAGCATCACCGGCGAGCGGTGCAGCAGCCAGGCCAGCGCCAACTGCGCCACCGTCGCTCCGTGCCGCTTCGCCGCCGTGTCCAGCGGGCCGCCCTCCCGCGCCAACTTGCCGGCCGCGACCGGGAACCAGGGAATAAAGGCGATGTTGTGAGTTTCGCAGTACTCGAGCGTGTCCTCATGCTGCCGGTCGCCAATGTTGTACTGGTTTTGGACACTCACGATCGGCACGACCTTTTGCGCCTGCTCAATCTCATGCGGCTTTACCTCCGACAAGCCCACGTGCCGAATCTTGCCCTCTTCGCGCAGTTTCGCGATCGCCTCGAGCGACTCCTCAACCGCCACCTTGGGGTCGATCCGGTGCAGCTGCCACAAATCGATCCGCTCCACCTTGAGCCGGCGCAAACTCATCTCGACGCACTGCTGTAAGTACTCCGGGCGGCCAACGGGTATCCAGACCCCGGGGCCCGGCCGTGTATTCGCGCCTTTTGTCGCCACCACTAGCCCTTCGGCATACGGGTGCAGCGCGTCGGCAATCAGCACTTCATTCGTATCCGGCCCGTACGCGTCTGCCGTGTCGATCAAGTTGATGCCAAGCTCCAGTGTGCGCTTAAGGACCCGCTTCGCCTCATCCCGGTCCTTGGCGTCGCCCCACACTCCCTCGCCCGTCAGGCGCATCGCGCCGTAGCCAAGCCTGTGGACGGGCAGATCCCCGCCTAGCTGAAACATGCCGCTTTCCGCAGCATTTGCCTTTGTCTGCATCGGTGTATTCGTCATTGTCGCCATACAAACTCAGATGACGCTCCAAGCTGAAAGGTGCGCTCAATCCACTGCTGAAGCAGCCTCTACCCGCGCCAGTTGCGCCGCGCTCGGCGGCGCGGTCGCCCAGCTCACCCCAAATAAGCAAAGGAGCGCCGCCAGGAGCGCAGGAAAGATCGCATCCCGCCCCCCCAGCGCCGCGGGTAAATGCGCATGCACCGCCGGCGCATCCCAGAACACCGTAATGAGCGTGCCCGCCGCAATCGCCGAAACCGCACCGTTCGCATTCACCCGCCGCGAATAGAACGCCGCCAGCACCACCGGCGTCAGCGTCGCCGAGTACACCGTGTAGGCGTACAAGGTCGCCTTCAGCACAGAGCCCGTATGCAGTGCCTGGTACAAGGACCACACGCCCAGCAGCACCACCGTCAGCCGCGACACAATCAGGACTTGTTTATCCGTCGCCTTCGGCGCGATATACCTCGAATAAACGTCGTTCACCAGGTTCGTCGCCGGCGAAAACAGGTAATTGTTCGCCGTCGAGATCACCTTCGCAAACACCGAGCCCATCAGCAGCGCTCCCAAAAACGCGGGCATTGAGTGCAGCGCCGTGAACGCGATAATCTCCCGCCCCTTCGGCGCGGCGTGGCTGCGCAGCGCCAGCGAGTGTCCCAACATCGCGATCAGCACGATGACGGTCTCCAGGATTACCGTGCCGACAATCCAGCCCACCACCGCCTTGCGCGCATCCCGTCCCGACCGCGCCGAGAAAAATTTCTGGTACATCGACTGGTTGCCCAGCATCAGCAGGCACGTCGGCAGAAACAGCTCCCATGCCCGGATCGGCGTGTAGTCGCCGAACACGGTAA
>CAXTWG010000062.1:1913-12995 GCA_964247895.1 uncultured Acidobacteriaceae bacterium | reverse complement strand
CCCCTCCCCCCTCCTGCTCATTCGCGGCGAAAATCTCTCCGGCGCCCGCTTCACCGTCAGCGACCCCGCACTCACCATTCAGGCGCAAAACGTCTCTGCCAACGGTCACTGGGCTACAGTGCAACTCACCAGCTCCCCTACGCACCCCGAGACCATCCAGATTCTCGCCATTACACCCGCAGGCGAGGTCCAAGCGCCCTTCCAGTTCACCTCCAGACGTAGAGACCAGCCCCAAGGCTTCGCCCCGCAGGACGCGATATACCTCCTCATGACCGACCGGTTCGCCGACGGCGACCCTGCGAACGACGGCCCAGATCACGCAGCCGAGCTCGCCAAACCGCGCGGATGGCACGGCGGCGACCTCAAAGGCGTCGAGCAGCACCTCGACTACCTGCAATCCCTCGGCATCACCACCGTCTGGACTACCCCCGTCTACCGGAATCATGAGCCTGAGGCCTATCACGGCTACCATGCCACCGACCTCTACGCCGTCGACGAACACCTCGGGACGATCTCGGACCTTCAAAACCTTGCGGCAGCAACACATAAACGGGGGATGAAGCTCCTACTCGACACCGTCCCCAACCACGTCGGCCCCGGCCACCCCTGGGTTGAAGACGAGCCTGAGCCCGACTGGTTTCACGGCACCGAGGCGGACCACCGGGAAGCGGTCGGCGAATTTGCCTCGCTCATCGACCCGCACGCGTCCTGGCGGGACCAGCGCGACATCACCGAAGGTTGGTTCGTCGACCAGCTACCCGACCTCAACCAAGAAAACCCGGATGTACGGCGCTACCTTATCCAGAATGTCATTTGGTGGATTGAAGAATCCGGCGCCGACGGCCTCCGCATCGACACCTTCCCCTACGTCGGCCGCCCTTTCTGGCACGACTTCCATGCGGAGCTCCACGCTCTCTACCCCAACCTCACCTCCGTCGGCGAGGTCTTCAATCTCAAGCCCGCCATCGTCTCCTCTTTCGCCGGCGGCGTCGCCCGTAACGACATCAACGGCCATGTCGACACAGGCCTCTACACCCCCTTCGATTTCCCTTCCTTCGTCGCCCTCGACCAAGTCCTGCTCCAGGGAAAATCCTTCAGCACCTATGCCGATACCCTCCGTGAAGACTCGCTCTACCCTCACCCCGAGCGCCTCGTCACCCTGCTCGACAACCACGACACTCCGCGCTTCCTAAGTGAAAAAGGTGCCACCCTCGCGAAGCTCAAGCTCGCTTTCGCGATCCAGCTCACCACCCGCGGCATCCCGCAAATCTACTCCGGCGATGAAATCGCCATGACCGGCGGCAAGGACCCTGATAACCGGAAAGATTTCCCCGGCGGCTTTTCTAACTCCAACCAATCAGCCTTCATCCCAGCCCAGCGCACCCCTGACCAGCGCGAACTCTTCACCTGGGTCCAGCACTTACTCAAATGGCGCGCGGATTATCCCGAACTCAACGCCGGCGACGAGCAAATCCTCTACGCCGACGGCGACACCTTCGTCTACGTCCGCGGCTCCGCCCTCGACCGAAGCTGCACCCCCGACCACGGCCGCATGGTCCTCGCCGTCAACAAAGGCGACAAACCCGAAACCATCTCCTTCGACATCGAAAACACCGCCCTTACCGGATGCACACCTGAGAAAGCCCTTTTAGGGTCCGCTCCTGTCCAAAACGCTCAAAAACAGCAACTTACCGTTGCACCAGGCGCAAGCCTCCGGTATTGGAAATGAGCGTCATCCTAACTAAGAGTCAGCTCGCACTAACCGCAACCGCATGAAACCGAAGCCGGACATAGTCGGCGTGCCATGTGCCGAACCTGTCTCGAAGCACCGGCTCCAGAAGACGGCTAACCTGCGCGACTACCTCCGCCCGTTGGGGCGGTGGTAACTGACTCAGCACCGATTGCCGGAAGGTCTCGAGCCAACCTACAATGCCAGTCGGCAAAGGGGTAGGACGAGCTTTTAACTCCATAACTTCCACCTTGAAGCTATGCCGGCGCAGTAACGCTGTATATTCTTCCGGCGTGAAAAAAACATTGCTTCCGTGCTCCTCTGCTTCTATGCCGAACTGCGCTACAACCGCCCGCAATGCCGTCCGTATCGCGGCGACGTTGCCATGGCCGCCCATCTCGGCGACAAACCGTCCACCGGGACGGAGCGCAGCATGCACGCCGTGGAGAACGGCATCCTGATTAAGCATCCAGTGCAGCGCTGCATTTGAAAACACAGCATCGAACTCCCGATTGAAAGCAAGCTGCTCCCCGTTTCCGAGCTGCGCGTCCAGCCCTCTTGTTTGTGCGGCTTTCAGCAGTTCCGGCGAGCTATCGACCCCGATAACAAGGGCGCCTGCCTCCTGTATCCGCAAAGAAAGCACACCATCGCCACAGCCTAAATCGAGTACTCGTTCACCCGGCTGTGGATCGAGCAAGCGAAAAATATCGCCTACCAAGTCTGCGACGAACCGGCCATTCTCCGCATAGCCTAAAGCACTCCATACTTGTGCCATGACTCAGGTTACGCCGAATGGCAGCGGCCGTGTCAATCTCCCAGCACCCGCCCTTCCTGGATATTCTGGATGTACCGCGTCGCGTTCAGCTTGCGCCCGCTCGACTCCCGCGACATATACCGCACCTTCCCGAAAATAGGCCGCTCCCCCCACGGCCGGTCATGCACCCCGCACACCGCCCAGGCGATGTTGGCATACCCGTTCGGATCCCGCCCGTCCAGAAAGTAGCGATCATTCAGATAGACGCAGTTCTCAAACGCCTCCGCCGGCGTCGCGCTCCACTCCAGGATTTTCTTTCCCCAGTACATCCGCAACTGGTTGTGCATCCACCCAGCCTTCGCCGCCTGCTGCTGCGCCGCGTTCCACATGTCGTCATGCGTCTCCGCCGCCTCCATCTGGTCGCGCGTATACAGGTGCGGGCGAGGGTCCCGGGCATGTTTCTTGAGCGTTTCTTTAGCCCACTCCGGTGCGCAGCCGATGTTATCGTATTCCGGCACAAACCGGACAAAGTTCACACATAATTCGCGCCAGGCGAGCACCTCGCCATAGTAGGCATCCCGTGCCTCCGGCGTGCACTTCCCCGTCGCGACCGCGTCCTCGATCGCCTTCGTGATCGTGATCGGGCATAAGTGCCCATAGTGCAGGTACGGCGAAATCCGGCTCGTTCCATCCTTCTCCGGATGGTTCCGTACCGTGTCATAGTCCGCCAGTTTGTTATCGACAAAGTCCCTGAGTAACTTCAGCCCCGTATGCGTCCCACCTGTAAAACTATCCACCGGCCCCAGCGACCTGTCAAACGGCGGCCCCCACCCTTCCGTCAGCTCCTCCCCTACCTTGAAGCTGCTAAACCCCAGCGGCCTTTCCCACTTATAAAGCGCCTTTCCCGCATCCTTATAGTCGAGATACTTTGCCATCTCCCGAAAGAACTTAGGCCGAAAATGCACCGCTGCATAATAGTGCTTGTCAAACGAGCTCATCGGCACGATGGTATCCGCGTCCACCGTCCAGTACGGCACGCTGACCCGGTGCGCGAACACCTGCCGCCACCGCTCCGGCTCCCGCATCGGATTCTCATCCCCAACCACGACCGCCGCGCCTAACTCCACCACTAACTTCTCAAGCTGGTTCTCCGGCGGCCGCCGCACAATCAACTCCACATTTCGCTCGCGCAGGTCCGCCTCCGCATCCACCAATCCCTGCCCCAGGAAGTGATAGTGCCGCCAGTTTGCATGCGGAAAGTTGCTGATTGCCGAGAAGAAAGCCACCACCGGCAGCCCCAGCTCATTCCCCAGTTCAATCGCTTTATCGAGCGCCGGGTTGTCGATCCCCCGCTCCGCCCGCTGCATCCAGTAAAGGACGCACTTTCCCCCGTTCAAAGGCTCCCCAGCGCGCCGCACAGTCACCCGCGCATCGCTCGCCAAACCAACCAGCGCCTCCGGCATCGGCCCAGTCTCCGGCGCCTCATGCCATACCCGCGGGCCTATCGGCACTTCTACCTTCACAGCCTTTTTCGCGGTCCGTGTCTTGACCGCGGCTTTCTCCGCCGCTCCCTGTTCCCGCGCGCTTACCTTCTTTTCAGCCATCTCACCCTCGCCCCCGATGCTACAGAACCCGCGCCCGCCAACTTACCTGCATGTTGATCTCCACAAATCACCGCCCCTAAAACGGGCTCATCATGAGTGAAGGGAAGGACCTGCCTTTCTCCTCAACTGCAAAAAAACCCAAACCGCCTGCGCGGTTTTCACTTCTCCTGACATGCTTCCTCACCCGGCAGCTCTCGATGATCTCCGCGCCGCAACGTATCAGGAGAAGTGAACTTGCGGTCCCTTCAGGACTTGTCCTCTAAAATGCACACATGTCCGACGGCCGCCGCATCCCCCGCTATGACGCCGCCGAAGCCTGCCGCTTCCTTTCCGCCGCCGACCCCAAGCTCGGCGCCCTCATCGAGCGCGCCGGCCCCTACACCCTCAAGCTCAAAAGCCAGCATTCCCCCTTCGAAACCCTGCTCGAAGCCATCCTCTCCCAGCAGCTCCACGGTGCCGCCGCCCGCGCCATTCTCCACAAACTGCTCAAGCTTTTCGGCGATATTCACCCCGCCCCCGAGCTCCTCCTGACCCAGCCCGACGACGCCCTCCGCGCCGCCGGCCTTTCCCGCAACAAACTGCTCGCCCTGCAAGATCTCGCCCGTAAAACCATCGACGGCACCGTCCCGACACTCACGCAAATCCGCAAACTCTCCGATGAGGAAATCGTGCAGCGGCTGACAAAGGTGCGGGGCGTCGGGCCATGGACGGCCGAGATGGTTCTGATCTTCCGTCTGGGCCGCCCCGACATCCTCCCCGTCAGCGATTACGGCGTTCGCAAAGGCTTTGCCCTTACCTTCGTGCGTTTACCCAAATCCAAACCCTTCGACGCTACAATGCTCGGCGACCCTAAAGCCATGGCCCGCCGCGGCGAGCGCTGGCGCCCTTGGCGTACCGTCGCCAGCTGGTATCTGTGGCGCGCCTGCGATCTCCATTCCAAACAGGCCACGCCCTTCAACGCGTCCCCGGCAGCCTGAGAAAGAACCTACCCATGAGCAGCAATCGCTATCTCTGCATCCACGGCCACTTTTACCAGCCCCCGCGCGAGAACCCTTGGATCGAGTCAGTGGAGGTCCAGGATTCCGCTGCTCCCTATCACGACTGGAACGAGCGCATCACGGCCGAGTGCTACGCCCGCAACGGCGCTTCCCGCGTCGTCGACACGCAGAACCGGATCCTGCGCATCGTCAACAACTACGCGCAAATGAGCTTCAACTTCGGCCCCACCCTCCTTAGTTGGCTCGAGGAGCACGCCCCGCTCACCTACCGGTCCATCCTCGATGCCGACCGAGCGAGCGCCCAGCGCTTCTCCGGCCACGGCTCCGCGATGGCCCAGGTCTACAACCACATCATCCTGCCGCTCGCCTCCCGCCGCGACAAAGAGCTGCAAGTCCGCTGGGGTATCGCCGACTTTGAGCGCCGCTTCCTACGCAAGCCTGAAGGCATGTGGCTGGCCGAAACCGCCGTCGATACGGAATCCCTCGAAGTGCTCGCCGAGAACGGCATCCAGTTCACCGTCCTCGCTCCCGCCCAGTGCGCCGCCGTCCGCGCGCTGGCGACTGAGCCTGCTTTGAGCAAGGCTCCCGAACACCCTACCAAACCTGAAGCCCGGCCCGAAGCCCGGACTGAACCCTGGACTGAAACCCCCGACGCCTCCGTCAACCCGCATTCACCCTACCTCGTCCAGCTCCCCAGCGGTCGCTCCATCGCCGTCTTCTTCTATGACGGCCCCCGCTCCCGCGCCATTGCTTTTGAACACCTGCTCAACTCCGGCGAGGGCTACGCCCTCCGCATGGCCGGCGGTTTTTCCAGCCCCAGCCCGCAAGAGCCCGAGCTCGTCCACGTCGCCACTGACGGCGAAAGCTATGGCCACCACCACCGCTTCGGCGAGATGGGCTTGTCCTACGCCCTCCAGTACATCGAGGAGCGCGGCCTGGCCACCATCACGAACTACGGCGAGTTCCTTGCCAAGTTCCCGCCCCGCATGGAAGCCCGCATCCACGAGGCCACCAGCTGGAGCTGCGCCCACGGCGTCGAGCGCTGGCGCTCAAACTGCGGCTGCAACGGCGGCAAGCCCGGCTGGAACCAGCTCTGGCGCACACCTCTCCGCACCGCCCTCGACCAGCTCCGCGACGCCCTCGCACCCTTGACCGCACAGCTTGGCGCACAGCTTTTCGCAGACTGGCCCCATGCCGCCGACCGATACATCACCGTTATTCTCGATCGCGCTCGCGCCGCCGCTTTCCTGCGCTCGGAGCAGTCCCACCCGCTCACAGAGCCCGAGCAGGTCCAGGCTTTCAAGCTGCTCGAACTCCTCCGCCATGCCCAGCTTATGTACACCAGTTGCGGATGGTTCTTCGACGACATCTCCGGCATTGAAACCGTCCAGATCATCGCCTATGCCGCGCGCGCCCTCGAGCTCGTCGCCGATCTCTTCGGCTCCGCAGGGGCAGCCCTCGAAGCGCCTTTCCTCAGCGAGCTGGCAAACGCGCAAAGCAATGTCCCAACCGAAGGCACCGGTGCCGACATTTACCGCAAGCACGCCAAATCCGCGAAAGTCGGCCTCGAACAAGTCGCTGCCCATTACGCTATTTCGTCCGTTTTCCGCACCTACCCTGAGCACGCCCGCGTGTTCTCCTTCGAGGTGCGCCAGCTTGCCGAGCAGGTCCACAACTCCGGACGCGGCCGCCTCCTCTCCGGTGAGGCCGAAATCCACTCCACCCTCACCCTCGAGCGCGAGCGCGTCTTCTACGCTGTTCTTCACTTCGGCGACCAGAACATCGCCGCGGGCGTCCAGATATCGCGCGAAGGCTCCGCCGAGGCCAACGCCCGTTTTCTCGCCGAGGCTCGCGAGGCCATGCTCCGCGCCGACCTGCCCTCCGTCATCCGTCTCTTCGACCGCGAGTTCTCCCCCATTTACACCATTCGCTCGCTGTTTACAGACGAGCAGCGCTGGGCCGTCAATCTCATCCTCAACAACACCGTCGCCCGCGCCGAGGAAAACCTCATCCGCCTCTACGACGACCACGCTTCCCTGCTCCACTTCCTCTCCCAGGCCGACGTTCCCCGGCCCTCCGCCCTCGCCCTTGCCGCCAACTTCACCATCAATGTGCTGGTCAAGCGCGCCCTCGCGAGCGATCCCATCGATGTGGCTCAAGTGCGAGCCGCCCTTTCCCTTGCCGAGCAGGACCACGTCGAGCTCGACCGCCAGGAGCTTTCCTTCGTCGCCGATGGACGCATGCGCGCCGCCATGGCCGCCTTCGCCGCGCACCCTGCTGACCTCGCGACACTTGAGAACGCCTATGCTGTCGCCGAGGCACTTCGTCTGCTGCCCTTTGAGGCCAATATCTGGCAGGCCCAGAACATGTGGCACGCCATCGCGACGGCAAAGGTCCCGGTAGGTGACCACAGCTTCTTCCGCCAGCTAGGGGAAGCCCTCTCGATCAACATCGAAGCCATGGCATCTGCCTGATTACTTGCCCCCCAGGGGCGGCAAAGCAGGCCCCCGCGTCGCATCCAGCCTCGTCACCGGTGGCATCGAGACAGGCCGCCCCGTCTCCGCGGCCCGGTAAATGGCCGCCATCAGCTTCTGGTCCTGCAAGCCTTCGGGGCCGCCCGTGCGCGGCTTGCGCCCGGTCCGCACACACTCGGCAAAGTGGTCGATTTCGAGCGCAAACTGGTTCGACGGGTTCAACGCATACTCGCTCGCCGCCGTCGCCATCCCTTCCCGCCGCTGCACCGTCAGCTTTTGCCCGTGATACGCGTATGCATCGTCCAGCCGCGCCCACGCATCCGAGCCCATCACTTCCAGCTGCCGTATCTGGTGCGCGCTGTAGCTCGACGTGCAGCTCGCCACCACCCCCGACGAAAACCGCAGCGTGAAGTTCACCAGGTCCTCAACCTCCTTGAAGCGTGGATCCCCGGGCGGCGTATGCATCTGCGCTGAAACCTCCACCGGCTCCTCGCCCAGCAGCGCCCGCACCGTGTTCAGGTTATACAGCCCGATATCCGGCAACGAGCCCCCACCGGACAGTTTTTTGTCGAACCGCCACTGCCCCGGCGCACCCATGTTCTGCGTATTCATAGAGTGGATCGCCCGCACCCCCCCCAGCTTACCCCCGCGCACCATTTCGGCGAGAAACCGGTTGTTGTGCTCATACTGGATTCGGTAAGCGACCATCAGCTGCACATGCGCCTGCGCGCACGCGGCGATCATCGCCTCCCCATCCTCGGGCGACACCGTCATCGGCTTCTCGCACAACACATGCTTGCCGATCTTCGCCGCCCGCTCCGTGTACTCGCGGTGTAGCGCGTTCGGCAGCACGATATACACCGCCTGCGTTTCCGCGTCCTCCCGCAGCCGTTCCATCTCCGCGTAGCCGTACACCTTGCCGATCCCGTACTGCGCCGCAATCACCTTTGCCTTTGCCATGTCGCCGCTCACCAGCGCCGTAGGCCGGGCGTGCTTGCAGGAGCCGAACGCCGGCAGAATCTGCTCAAGCGACAACCGCCCCAGCCCTACAATCGCGAACCCCACCCGCTTTTGCGCAGGGTCCGGGTTCGGTGGCCCGCCCGAGGGCAGCTCCGTATCCGCGTCCTCGTTGGGAAAGTCAATTTTCTCGCCCTGCGCCGTCCCACGGTCCACCACCGGCACAGCCCCGCTTTGTTGCTGACCGCGCCCGGGCGCGGCGAGCAGCGATCCCGCCATGCCCAGCCCGCCGCGCTTCAACAGCGTCCTGCGATCCAATCCATCCGCCATGCTGTTTCTCCTGTGTCTTTCTTTGGGATGCGGGTCTTGCTTGCGTCTTTTCGCCTCCCGCATGCAAGTCTTTTCACTTGAACGCGGGTTCCCTCCTCCGAACCGCCAAGCTCGAGACCGGCGGCCCCTCTTGACTCAGGTGACCTGTTCCGGAACAAAATCATCCCAAACCATCCCCAAACCGCGCCTGAGCCATCCCACCCAGTCGAACAAAAAGAGAGGATTGCACCTCTCAGGATCGAGGAACGATATGCGTACACGCACTCTTCTAGAAGGCACGGCTAAGCTCACCTTGGGTGCCATACTGCTCGCGCTCGGCAGCGCCGGAGCCATGGCGCAAAACGGAGATGGGGACAGAGATCGGCAGGGCTACGGAAATCAGCAGGGCTACCAAGGCCAGTATGACGATCAGCATTGGGGCCGTGGCCCCCAGGGCTACTCCAACGACTACCCCGAGCAGGGCGGCCCCCAGTTCGGCGCGCGCCAGGGCTGGCAATCCGGCTTTAACATGGGTCAGTCCGACCGTCAGCACAGCCACAGCTTTCGCCCCACCCAGCTGGACGAGTACAAACACATCCCCGACTCACCCCGGGGCTACAACCGCGACCAGTTCAAAAACGACTACCGCCAGGGCTTCGTCAAGGGCTACTCCCGCGGCTACGGGCGTTAATCCAAGCTGAGAATTCAGGCCTCGGTACACGCAAAATAGTGTCATCCTGAGGAGCGAAGCGACAAAGGATCTGCTTTGCTCCTCAGCGCGGAGACCAAACCGCCTGCGCGGCTTGCGGCCACTTCGTGGCGCGTGTATTTATAAATCGGCAAAAAGACTCTATGACCGCCAGCGCAGCGTCACCGGCCCACTCATCGGATGCTTCCCTGTCCCATCCAGCCGCGCCTGCTTCAAGGCGAAATACCACTTCGCCGGCCGGTCCGCGTCGTCGATCAGCATCAGCGAAGGATCATGCTTAAGCCCTTCCGCCTGCTCCACCATCGTCTGCTGGTCTTGCCCCACAAACCGCTTCCCAAACCACTTCGCGATCGCCGTCACCCCCGGCACCGCATAAAACACATTCCAAGCCGCATACACGTCGATCCGGCATGCCCGCGCCGTCGTCGGCGTCACTGTCGTGATGCTGGAAAACCACTTCGGCCCGCACCGGATCGTCTCAATTCGCCGGTTCGGCAGCTGGAAATCGATCGTCGTCGTGATCGGCTCGCCGTACACCCCCAGCAGCTTGTACGGCGCCGAGTTCCCTGAAGGCGCATGCGCCGCCATCCGGAACCCTTCCGGAATCGGCTCAAAATGTTTCGCCTTCTCGTGGATCGACCCCTGCTTGCGCCACCACCAGCTCCCGTGCACAAACGGCCCATGCGCCGGATCCATCAGCCCGATAATCCCGTGGTCCACATTGCACGGCAGCTCCGCCGACAAATGCGCTGACCGGAACCTATCCCCAAACTTCGGCGTCTCCGGCACGGGCGGCAGCCCTTCCAAGCCGGCCCGCACACGCCCTGAGCCAGGCTCCGGCACATACACCCATGCATAGCCATCCCGCTCCACGCACGAGTACGCCGTCCCATAAATCTTCTTCGGGTCGAGCGTGTCGCGTTCAGTCAGCGACGGAATCTCCGTACACTGCCCCGTTACCGGTTCAAACTTCCACCCGTGATACTTGCACGCCAGCGCTTCCCCGTCGAACCACCCGCAGGAGAGCGGAATCCCCCGGTGCGGGCACAGGTCTCGCATCGCAAACAAGCTCCCATCCCGCTTGCGTCCCAGCACCATGGGGATACCCAGCAGCAGCGTCGTCCGCAGCCGCTTGCCGCCGAGCGTTTCCGCCCGCACCGCCGGGTACCAGTCGTTGTAGAGCAGCGTCGCCGCGGGCCCCATCCCAGCCTGCGCCGGGTCAGGAGCTTCCGCAAGCTGCACCAGAGTTTGCGTCGCCATATGCGTCCTTCCAGTCTACTTGCGCGCCGCCATGGCCCGCACCAGTTTCCCGCCCACGACCCGAAACCGCTCCCCCCGCCACTCGACCGTATTGTCCGCATAGCTCCAAACCCACAACGCCAGCGCCAGGCAGTCGCGCAAGGGCAGCAGAGCTAAGTCCCGCAATACCCGCTCATCTCCGAGCAGGCCGAACCCCACAAACAAGGCCACCGCCAGCCGCGCCGCCATCGCCAGCCCCAGCAGCAACACCGACAACAAGCTGCCGCCCGTGGCCAGGACAAACAACAC
>CAXTWG010000062.1:0-1903 GCA_964247895.1 uncultured Acidobacteriaceae bacterium | reverse complement strand
CACGGGATGCGTAAAAAACAGCGCCACATAGCTCCCCGGCCGCGCCGCCTTGATCGTCCGCGCCCACCGCAGCTGGTGCGCCCAAAACTCCCCCAATGTATACGCGGGCACCCCGGTCGAAACCGCCTCCGGGCTCAGCACCACCGTGTACCCTGCCGCCGCCACCCGCGCGCCCAGGTCGTGGTCATCCGCCAGCACATGCGTCAGCGCCTCCAGCGCGCCCGCCGCCGCCAGCGAGGCCCGCGTAACCAGCAGCGTCGACCCCAGCCCGAACTTGAGTCCCCCGTCCGTAAGCCGCGCGCACAGCACCCCCGCGAACAGGTCCGTCGCAATCGCCAGCGCTTCCAGCCGCGAGCCGGGCGTCGGCTGCCCCTTGGGATGAGTCCTCCCCCGGTACCCCGCCGTCACCAGCCCCACGTTCGGGTCCACAAACGGCGCCGTCACCCTACGCAGGTATCGCGGCCCCACCGCAATGTCGGCATCGCTGATCAACACATGCGCATGCCGGGCATAGGGCAGCAGCTGCGCCAGGTTGCTCATCTTCCCGTTCGTCCCCAGCACCAGCGGCGTTTCCACCAGCTCGATGCGCATCTCCGGAAACTCCGCGGCGAGCGCCCGCAACGCAGGTACGGCAGGGTCGCCGAGCGACTGCACCGCGAACAGCAGCTCCACCCGCGCCGGGTAGTCCTGCGTGCAGTGCGTCCGCAGCGCGGGGAGCATGTCCTCGTCGAGCCCTTTCACCGGCTTCAGGATCGACACCGCCGGCGGCTCCGGGTGCTCCCGCGGCTCACGCCGCCCCGCCCGTGCGAAATCCCGTGCCGCCCACAAAGCCAGCGCACAAAACAGCACCCCCACCCCGGCGAGCACGCCCGGCAACAACGTCATCATAAAAAGCAGCATCCGCACCTCATCCAGTGTACGAGCGCACCCGCATCTCACTTAGCGATGACACCCATGCTGCCGATCACTGAACTCCGCCTGCAAGGCGCCCCGGATGGACTGCCCACGCTTGTACTGCTCCATGTTTTCGGGCTTTCGCGCCGTGAGTGGATGGAGGTCGGCATCGCGCTCGCCGGGCAGTTTCGCGTTATTACGGTCGATACGCCGGGCTTCGGCGAGGCAAACGACATTCCCGGCTACTCGGTGGCGGAGATGGCCGACAGCCTCGCCGCAACGCTTGCGCAGCTCAACCTGCCCCGCTTTATCCTCACCGGCCACTCCATGACCGGCAAAATGGCCGCAATCCTAGCCAGCCGCAACCTGCCGGGCTTTGAAAAACTGGTCCTGCTCACGCCTTCGCCGCTCAGCCCGGAGCCAATAACTCCCCAAGCCCGCGCCTCCATGCTGGCCCAGGCCGAACCCACCCGCTCGGACGCCGAAAGCTACATCCACGCGAACAGCGCCCTCCCCATCCGGCCCGAGGTGTTTGAGCGCGCCGTCGAAGATCGCCTCCGCGCCAACCCCGCTGCCTGGCGCTCCTGGCTCGAGGAGGGCAGCCGCGAAGACTGGGGCGCGCGCATCGGTCAAATCGATCTGCCCACCCTGGTCATCGCCGCGGAAAAAGACAGTTCGCTCGGGCCCGAGGTGCAGCGGGAGCTCACCCTGCCCCGCTTCCCCCAGGGTCGCCTTGAAGTCATCTCCGGCTCCGGCCACTTGGTTCCCTTGGAGGCTCCCGACCGCCTCACCGCCCTGTTGCGCGACTTCGCGAGCAGCTGACCAGCTACTCGTACCGCAGCGCCTCGATCGGGTTCAGTGTCGCCGCCTTCCATGCCGGATAAATCCCAAACACTAGCCCGATCAGGCACGAGATCGAAAACGACACCGTCGTCCAAACTGTCGACATCGTCGCCGGCAGTGCAGCAACGAGCGCATGGATCAGCAGCGTCACCGCCCCGCCCAGCAG
>CAXTWG010000061.1:0-13061 GCA_964247895.1 uncultured Acidobacteriaceae bacterium | reverse complement strand
GGGTATACTGGGGGGCGGGCGTGTTTGGGGGGGAAAGGGGGGGGGTGGGTCACGGCGGAGTACGGGATGCTGCCTCGAGCGACCTTGACTCGCAGTTCGCGGGAAGCGGAGCGGGGCAAGATTGGGGGGCGAACACATGAGATCCAAAGGCTGATTGGCCGTTCGCTGCGGGCGGAGGTGGATATGGCCGCACTGGGGGAGCGAACTGTCACTCTGGATTGCGATGTTTTGCAGGCTGACGGGGGAACCAGGACAGCTGCGATCACGGGCGCGTGCGCTGCGCTGGCGCTGGCGCTGGGACGCATGGTGCGCGCCGGGACGTTCAAGCGCAATCCGCTGCGGCAACTGGTGGCCGCAGTGAGCGTGGGGATTGTCGAAGGGGTGACTCTGCTTGATTTGGCGTACGAGGAGGACTCGCAGGCGGAGGTGGACGCAAACATAGTCATGAGCGCAACGAGTGGGTTGATAGAAGTGCAGGCAACGGCGGAGCGAAAAGCTTTCGGACGGGAGCAGCTGAACGAAATGCTCGATCTGGCCGATAAAGGACTCGCGGAGATGTTCGCAGCGCAGCGAGCTCTGCTTTCCACCTGCGAAGTAGAAGTGCCGGGCGGCATGGAGGCGTTGGTTTGAGTCTTATCATTTGGCCGCCCCGTTGCGGCGGGTAGGATGGATGGCGTTACAGGAAGAGGAGAGCAGAGCGATGAAGATGGAGTTGACGCCGGGCAAACTGGCAGGGTTGAAGGCGGTCTCGAACGAACGCGGCGTGATTGCAGCGGCGGCAATGGACCAGCGCGGGTCGTTGCAAAAATCGCTTGCCAAAGCAAAAGGCGTGGAGGATGTGCCCACGTCGATGCTGGAAGATTTCAAGTCGATGGTGACCGATACGCTCACGCAGTATGCTTCGGCAATCCTGCTGGATCCTGAATTCGGCTTGCCCGCAACGAAGAAGCGGCACAGCGCGGGGTTGCTTCTGGCCTATGAAAAGACCGGCTACGATGCGGCCGAGGAAGGCCGATTGCCGGATCTGCTGGACCACTGGTCGGTGCGCCGTTTGAAGGAGGCGGGGGCTGATTGCATCAAAATTCTGCTGTATTACACGCCGTATGAAAAGAGCTCGGTTAACGATCAAAAGCACGCGTTTATTGAGCGGATCGGGGATGAGTGCAGGGCGCATGACATTCCGTTTTTCCTGGAGTTCGTCGGCTACGACGTGCACGGGGAAGATGAAAAGGGGCTGGGGTACGCGAAGCGGAAGCCGGAGATTGTGTCGGGGTCGATGGCGGAGTTCGGCAAGGCGAAGTATGGGGTCGATGTGCTCAAGGTGGAGGTGCCGGTGCAGATGAAGTTTGTTGCCGGAACTCGAGCTTTCGGGGGAGAGCAGGCGTACACGCGGGCGGAGGCACTGGAGCACTTCCGGTCGGCGGCCTCGGCAACGCACAAGCCGTTTATCTATCTCTCGGCTGGGGTGACGAATCCAATTTTTATCGAGACACTGGAGTTAGCGGCAGAGAGCGGGACCAGCTTCAACGGCGTCCTATGTGGACGGGCGACGTGGGCAGATGGAGTTTCAATCTTCGCAAAGGATGGGGAAAAGGCATTCGCGGATTGGCTGGGAACGCAGGGGGTGGAAAACATCTCGAACGTCAATAAGGCGCTGGAGGCGGCACATCCATGGTCGGAAAAGGTCAACGGCTAGGGCGAAAGCTCTCCTGCGCGGGATGCGGTCACTTCGTGGCGGGCGCACGGGAGGGTGCGCCGGTCCTTCCGTGATTGGGGTAAAGGCTTGAGCTGCTTGCAAGGATAAGGACCGTGTTGGCGGGTATGTGTTCAGAATCCGGAGGCAGTCGTGGAATGTGAAGGATACCTCTGCGATGATTTGCTGCAGCCAAGCATGCGGCGCACCCTGAAACAGGCGCGCATTGCGTGTAGATTTGGGAAGAAAAAATCACACGAAGTGTGTATTTATTGCTTTTAAACTTCCACTAAAGTGTTACACTGCGACCGCCGGAGACGGGAGCCTTAGCGTCAAATCAGGCCGGCAACAGGCGTGTGGCATATGAAGCAGCGCAGTAAAATCGGGATTTTGTTTTTTGCAGTTCTGGCAGTTTCTCCTTTCTCCGTGTACGGGCAGTCCTGCCCGGCGACCTTAACCTACGCGCCTGCCAACCCCGTCCTCGGGCAAGCCATTACGGCGACGTTCGCGGTCGGGAGCACTCCCGCAGTAACCGCGACGAGCAACCTCGTGTACTTATTAGGTATAAGTGCGTCGGAGCCAGGGGTACCTACGCTCCAAAACGGTTCGAACTTTGAGATAAACCTTGCAAACACTCCGGCTCTAGCTTCGTTTACATTCACACCTTATAGCGCGGGGCAGGTCACCCTATCGGCTGGAGGTCAGTCCAATTACAGTTTCGGCTCCACACCTATCTGTGGCCAATATATAAACGCCGCGCCGGTGACGATCACGGTAGCTCCGGCTACATCGCCCGGGGTGCATGATGCGCTCAGCGGTCAGTATGCCTTCTTTTTACAAGGTTCGATTCCCCAGGCCACGACAGGTTCGCAAGCCGTCGCAGAGGCGGGGAGTTTTACAGCAGATGGGCAGGGCAACATCACGGCAGGCATGGAGGATATGAACTCGGGGCAGGGAAGCTCGACGCAAATAGCTTTGACAGGCAGTTACTCCATCAGCGCCACAGGGCATGGCACGCTCAACCTGAAAAGCGCGGCGGCAACGCAACAGTTCGAGTTTTTTGTTCCGCCTACCCAGTTATCGAGCGGCGTGACAGGCGCGAGCTTGTTTTCCATAGACGGCCACAAGGTGTTCGGAAGCGGCACCCTTACCAAGCAGACATTTCGCTCCGGCCCGTTTGGAGAGGCGGCCCTTGCCCTAAGCGGAGATCTCCCGTGCGGGCCCACCTGTATAAGCGGAACTCCGGTTTACGAGAGCGGACTCGTCTCCTTTCTTTATGGCACCATCACAGGAAATTTGAGTGCCTCCGCGGGATCGGCAGTTATACCGGACATGGCTATATCGGGCACATGGAACGGCACCGATCAGCCGACGGGCCGGTTTACTTACTCGCTGAGTCAGAGTCAATTCCCAGCCATGAATTTCGTAGGCTATATGACGGACGATACGCATTTCTTTACCGTTTCTACAGATTCACACGCAACCACTTACTTGCTGAGCGGTACCGGCGAGCAGTAGAGCGGTTTGAAAGAAGCAACACGGTCGGCTTTCGAGTGACAGCACGAGAAAGGCCTACGCAAGCAGGTCCTTTCTCGTTTCGGACATTTACTCAAGCTTGGATTGGCCGTATTCGAGAAGGGTGACCAGGAGGACGCCCCCGCAAATGTTACCGGAGGTGGCGGGGAGAAGCCAGCGAAAGAAGGCACCGACCGTGACCTGGTGAGCGAGGACACTCGATAGGATTTCGCCGCTCGACGCGATGCAGTGGGCGAAGTGGCCGACGCCGACGATAAAGGTCATGGTCCAGATAAGCATGACCGAGCCGGTGATGGAGTGGGAGGCGGAGACGAGCCAGGCAACGGTGGCGATGATCCAGCCGCCTACGACACCGGACCAGAAGGCGTGGGAGGCGGTGATGTTGGCTGCGGTCGCGCCGAGGTCGGTGAGGTGGGCGACGAACTCGGGGGAAAGGGCACCGGTTTTGACGGCGAGAAGGGCGAAAAGAAGGGCACCGAGGATGTTGGAGGGAAAGACGATGGCCCAAAGGCGGAGGGTTTTCCAGAGGTGCTTGCGCTCGGCGAGGACGAGGGCGACGGGGTAGAGGGTGTTCTCGGTGAAGAGCTGCGACCGGCCCAGAATGACGACCATGAAGCCAAGCGGGTAGAAGAAGAAGGCGACGAGCTTGCCGGCAGGGGTGCTCCCGACCATGGACATGAGGATGGCGACTGAAAGGCCGGTAAGGCCCATGAGGAGGCCGCCGGCGACACCGGAGATGGCGAGGGCAATGCCGGCGCGCTCGAGCTCCTTGCGGCCATTGTCAGTGACCTGATGAAAGATTTCGACGGCGGAGGGGCGGTCGAGGTCGCGCTGCGAAGAGCCTTCGGAGGGGTCGGCTGGACGGTGTTTGATGGCGGGGAGGGGCATGGCGGTCGTTCTCCTGCGGGGTGAGATGAAAGGGAGGAGGAAAAGGCAAAGAAGGGCTTCGCCGCTCGGGCTTCCCTGGATGACAGTTGCTCAAGGGGGCTGACGTGGGTTAGCGGTTCGAGACAGAGGACAGTCCCGATCTGCCACTCAGGAGAACCCAAGTCGCAGACGCAAGACCTGGGCCGCCAGTTTGCGGCAATTTTGGGGAGACCAGATCCTTTTTCGCTCGGGCTCGTCTGGATGACAGTGCTTTCTTGCGCAGGCCGCGTCTTCATGCGGGACGGAGATAGGTGGGGCGGACGCGCTTCATGCCTTGTTCGAAGCGGACGAGGAGGTTCTCGCCGTCGAGTTCGACGACGCGGCCAGGGCCGAACTTGGCGTGACGGACCCCATCGCCGGATTGGAAAGGAGACTCGTCCCGGGTGGGGAGGGTTTCCGGGGCGGTGGTGACGATAGCGCCAATGGCAGTCTGGATCTTAACGGCTTGCTCGCGGATGGGTTTGGGAAGCTCGGCGGCGAGGGATTCCTTTTGCGGGTCAAGGCAGTTGTCGCAAGCGCCGCAGGGGTCCGCTTCGGGCTCGCCGAAGTAGGCGCGGAGAAGCTGTTTCCTGCAGGAGGGACTTTCAGCGTAGCGCATCATTTCGTCGAGGCGATTTTTGTCTTCGCCGCCACGGTCGGTGAAGTCATCGAGCAGAGCTTGGAGCTCGTCCTCGGTTACGGGGGCGGCGCGGCGGGCATAGCCGCGGGTGGTGCGGCGGACGAGGCCGGCGGATTTGAGGATGTGGAGGATAGCTTCAATGCGGCGCTTGCCGACGCCCGAGCGCTTGGCTATAGCGAGAACGGCCATGGAGCGGGCTGGAGCGGGTTTTGGGGGTTCGGGGTCTTGCCCTGGTGTAGCGGATTGACTGAATTCGGTTGGCTTGCCGGATGAGCTGAGCGATCTGAAAGGGGCTGATGGATCGGCTTGGGAGGGTTCGCTTGGGCCAGGATCTGGACCGAGCTGGGTAGGGTCGGAAGTTTGGGTGAGAGATGGGGAGGCTAGAGGGTTGAAGACGGCGAGGACGGATTGGAGCTCGTCGAGGCGGGGGTAGCGGCCGAGAAGGAAAAAGCGCTGGATGCGTTTGTCTTCTAAGCGGTAAAGGAGGACGGCGCGGGCAGGGAGGCCGTCGCGGCCGGCGCGACCGGCTTCCTGGTAATAGCTTTCGAGCGAGTCGGGGAACTCGTAGTGGTAGACGAAGCGGATGTCGGGCTTGTCGATGCCCATGCCAAAGGCCTTGGTGGCGATAAGGACTTTATACTCGCCGGACATAAAAGCGGACTGCATGGCTTCGCGCTCGCGGGTGGGGAGCTTCCCGTGATAGCGGCCGACGGCCATGCCCCTGTCCTGGAGCCACTCGTAGAGCTCGCCGGCGGATTTCACGCTAGCGGTGTAGATGATGCCGGAGCCTTCTTCCTCAGAAAGAAGCCGGCGGATGCGCTCGAGTTTGGCATCGGCATTGACGGTGTGGTGGACCTGGAAAGCGAGGTTGGGGCGCTCGACGCCGGTGTTGATGTGGACGGGGTCGTGCATGCCGAGTTGCGTGATGATGTCGGCGACGACGGCCTCGGTGGCCGTAGCGGTGAGGGCAAGGACAGGCGGGTTGCCGAGGCGCTTGCGGACATCGGCAAGGCCCATGTAAGCGGGGCGGAAGTCATGGCCCCACTGGGAAACACAGTGAGCTTCGTCGATAGCGAGAAGGCTGATGCCGCGCTCGGCAAGGGTGGCGAGGAAGTCGCCGTTTTCAAGCCGCTCCGGCGTGCAATAGATGAGCTGGGCTTCGCCACCCTCGATGGCCTGCTCGGCTTCGGTCTTCTCGCGGGCGGTCAGGGTGGAATCGATTTTCTCGACGGCAATCTCGGCGTCCTCGGCTTTTTCACGCTGGTCTTCCATGAGGGCGAGCAGGGGGGAAACGACGACGACAGGCTTGGGCAGGAACACAGCGGGGAGCTGGTAGCAGAGGCTTTTGCCGGAGCCGGTAGGCATGAGGGCGACAGCATCGCGTCCGGAGAAAACGGCTTGGAGGACCTCACGCTGGCCGGGGCGGAAGTGGTCGATACCAAAGCGGGATTGGGCTTCGGCATGGAGCCGGCGCCAAGGGATTTTGGGCGCGCTGGTGTGAATGGTGGCCGGGGCGGAGCTTCGCTTCGACGCTCGGGGGCTGGAAGAGGATTCCTTCGTGGATGAGGTCATGGCTCGCTGTGGGATGCGGGCTCAGGTAGAACAAAGGGCTGTGGATGCGCGAATCACTTTTGATAAAGCAGGCCGAGCACGATGTTTTCGGGTCAGCACTGTTGCCGTGGCTGGACGGAGTTGCTGCTTTAGTTCTTGCATGGCAATCGGTGCGAGGGCGACGATGATTGTCGATGCGGTACAAGTTCATTTCGTGATGTTTCGCGCGACCGTTCAAAGGGTCACCAAGGACAGGCCGCAGTCGAAATACATTGGTTACCATTTCGTAACCTCAATGTTCGACGGGAACCATGGAAATCCAATCTGACATGTTGCACATCGAAACCAACCAACAAGCCCTTCTATTTAGCCTTGGACAGGATGAAAACCGGATGAAGGAATCCGCCGGAACTCGTTTTGCGCAAGATCTGCCGCCCGACCCGGATCTGGATTTTTTCGCGTGCGATCGTGAGCCGATCCATGTGCCGGGGAGCGTGCAGCCGCACGGATTCCTGCTGGCGCTCGAGGAAGGGGGCAGGATCGTGGTAGCGAGCGGGAGCGCGGAAGGGTACCTGCGGCGGAAGCTGCCCGAGGTGCTCGGCGCGCGCTTGCGTGCGCTGGTGGGCGTGGGAAATACGGAAGGTCTGCTGGAAAGCATGAAGGGGGAGGCGCTGACGCCGGCTACGCAGCTGCTTGGCACTTTCGACCTGCCGGAGGCCGGTGCGTTCGATGTCGTGGCCTACCAAGGGACGGAGGCGGACTGTCCGATACGGGTCCTCGAGTGGGAGCAGCAGCGGGAGCCGGTGAATATCGCCGCGCTGAACGCACGGCTCTACAACTTTATCGGAAGTATCCGCACGCAGGGAACGGTGGAGGCGGTGTGCAGGTGCGCGGTGGACGAGATTCACACGCTGACCGGCTGCGATCGAGTGGTGCTATACAAGTTCGACGACGGAGGCCATGGGCAGGTGCTGGCGGAAGCGCGCAAAGGCGACAGGCTGCCGGAGCTGATGGGGCTGCGCTTCCCTGCTTCGGACGTGCCGGCGCAGGCGCGGCGCATGTATGCGATGAACCGGGTGCGGATCATTCCCGATGTGGATTACGAGCCCTCGCCGCTTTTTGGACTGAACGGGCCGGCGGGGGAGATCGATCTGTCGCCGTCGGTGCTGCGGAGCGTTTCGCCGATACATCGGGAGTACATGCGGAACATGGGGACACGGTGCTCCATGTCGGTGTCGATCCTGATCGATGGGAAGCTGTGGGGGCTGGTGTCGTGTCACCACCGGAAAGCGCGGTTTCTTCCTTTACGGTTACGCTCGGCCTGCGATTTTGTTGTGCAGATCGTGGCGTCGGAGATCGAGGGGCAGGAAAAGTCGATGCGGCTGGAGCGGGCGCTCGAGGCCAAGCAGGTGCAGAACCGGCTGCTGGCCCTGATGGCGTCGCAGGGGAATTATATGGAGGGGCTGCGGCGGGCACCGGGGCTACTTCAGGAGCTAGTCCATGCGGACGGGGTAGCGGTGGTGGCAGGAACAAAGGCGCAGCTGTTCGGAACGACACCGAGCGAAACGGAGGTACTAAGGTTGGTGGAGTTTCTGCGTGAGACGAAGCAGGATGAGCTGTTTCATGCGAGTCGGCTGGGCGAGCTGTACCCGGCGGCAGAAGCACTTACAGGGAGCGGGGCGGGGGCGATCGTAATTTCTGTTTCGCGATTCCACGGCACGTACCTGGCCTGGTTTCGGCGGGAGGTGGTGGAAACGGTGCGCTGGGCGGGCAATCCGCAAAAGCCAGCCGCGCCCGAGTCTGCGGGCAGCGCGATCTCACCGCGGCACTCATTCGCGGAATGGCAGGAAACGGTTCGCGGGTCAGCGGCCCCATGGAGCGCGGAAGAACTGGACGCGGCGCGAGATTTTCGGGCGGCGGTGCTGGAGATTGTGCTGAGCCGGGCGGAGGAGATGGAGGAGATGGCGGCGGGGCTCCAAGTGGCGAACGAGGAGCTGGAAGCGTTTTCCTACTCGGTTTCGCATGATCTTCGGGCGCCGTTCCGGCATATTTCGGGCTTCTCCGAGATGCTGCGCGACGAGGAAGGCGACCGCCTGACAGACCGAGGACGGCGGCACCTGCAGACGATCCAGGACTCGGCGCGGTTTGCAGGGTTGCTGGTGGACAGCCTGCTGGATTTCTCGCGGTTTGCACGGACAAAAATCACAATGGCGCCGGTTGATCTGGAGGAACTGGTGGACGAGGAGTGGGAGGCCGTGGTGTACGACGAGACGCGCGGCCGGGAGATCGGCTGGACGCGCGGGCCGCTGCCCCGGGTGTTGGGCGACGCACAGCTGCTGCGTCAAGTGCTGCGGAACCTGTTCTCAAACGCGACAAAGTATACGGGGCGGCAGGAGCATCCAACTGTGCACATGGAAGCATGGCAGGACGGGCAGGAGTTTATCTTTTCGATACGGGACAACGGGGTCGGTTTCGATGGGCGGTTCGCGGAAAAGCTGTTTGGGGTGTTCCAACGGCTGCACCGGGTCGAGGAGTTTGAAGGGACAGGAATTGGGTTGGCAAATGTGAAGCGGATTGTGGGGCGGCATGGCGGGCGGGTGTGGGCAAAGGGTGAAGTAGGCCGGGGGGCCACATTCTTTTTCACCATGCCTGCGTTGCATCTGCTGGAACCTGGGGCTGGAAAGCGATGAGTACATTGAAGCCGATTTTGATCGTGGAGGACAATCCGCAAGACCTGGAGCTGACGCTGACCGCGCTTGAAAAGAGCCGGCTGGCGAACGAAGTGGTTGTGGCGCGGGATGGAGCGGAGGCGGCGGACTATCTGTTTCGGCACGGGGAGTATTCCGAGCGGCCGGCAGGCAATCCGGCCGTGGTGTTGCTTGATCTGAAGCTGCCGAAGATCGATGGGCTGGAGCTGCTGCGGATGATACGGCAGGATGACGAGACAGGGCGGACGCCGATAGTGCTCCTGACCTCGTCGCGCGAGGAACGGGACGTGATCAAAGGCTACCAACTAGGTGTAAACGCGTATGTGGTGAAGCCGGTGGCGTTTAACGAGTTTGCGCAGGCGATCAGGGACCTTGGAGCGTTTTGGGCAGGGCTGAACGAGCCGCCGCCAGGCAGCGTGCGGGTGGTGCGCAATGGCTGAAGACGGGGCCCGGCGGCCGGTGCGAATCCTGATGCTGGAAGACAATGCGCTGGACGCGGAACTGGCGATCGCGCGATTGCGCAAAGCGGACATAGAGCCGGAAGTGGTGCTGGCGCGGAACCGGCGGGAGTTTGAAGAAGCGGTGGAGGCAGCTGGGGTGGACCTCATTCTGGCCGACTACGCGCTACCGGACTTCGATGGGATCGCGGCGTTGGCGCTGGCGCGGGAAAAGTTGCCGGCTTGCCCGTTCATCTTCATTTCGGGCCGGGTTGGGGAGGAGGTGGCGATCGACACCTTGCAGCGCGGGGCGACCGACTATGTGCTGAAGCATCGCCTGGAGCGCCTGGTGCCGGCAGTGTTGCGCGCGTTGCGGGAAACAGAGGAGCATGCGACACGGGTGCAGGCGGAGCGGAACTTTCGGCAGAGCGAGCTGCGGTTTCGCAATGTAATCGAGGCAGTGCCGGAGATGATCTGGGTGGCGGAGGCGGACGGGATGCTGACGTACACGAACCAGACGTGGCGGGATTATGTGGTACCGGACTTGACCCACTGGTGCAAGACGGAACTGGTGGATGCGGAGGACTACTCCAGGCTAGTAGCCGCGTGCCATGAGTCGACAGAGCGACATACACCGTTGTCGCTGGAAGTACGGTTGAAGCGCCGGACCGACGGGGCGTCACGCTGGCACCTGCTGCGGCTCACGCCGATTGCAGGTGGGAGCGAGGGCGAGCCGCTGTGGCTGGGGGCGGCGACGGACATTCAGGACCAGAAGCGAAACGAGGAAGCGCTGCGCACGGCTGAGAAGCTGTCCGTAACAGGACGCATGGCGGCGACGATCGCGCATGAAATCAACAACCCTCTGGAGTCGTTGACCAACCTGCTGTACCTGGTGCGGCTGGAGGTGGAAGGCAATGAGCGGGCGGTGCGCTACATCCAGATGACGGAAAACGAGCTGGAGCGGATTTCGACGATTACGAAGCAGACTCTACAGTTTTATCGGGATCCAACGATGCCGGTCGCGGTGGACACGCAGGAGATCCTGAACGAGGTGCTGCGGCTGTTCGCGTCGCGGCTGGCGAGCAAGCGCGTGGAAACGACCCTGCGGGTAGAGCCGGGACTCGCGTTCGAAGCGATCAAGGGGGAGATCCGGCAGGTGCTGATCAATCTGGTGGGCAACGCGATCGATGCGGTACCGATCGAGGGATCGATCGATATCGAGGCGAAACCGGTAATCCACGCGGGAGAGCCTTCGCTTGAGCTGCTGGTGCACGACAATGGGTCTGGGATTACGGCTGAGCAGTCGGTTCAGCTGTTTACGCCGTTTTTCAGCACCAAAGGGGTCCACGGAACGGGACTGGGGCTATGGGTCTCGAAGGGGATCGTGGAAAAACATGGTGGAGTACTGCGGCTGCACACGCAGGGGCAGGATGGAAAACAGCGCACGACGGCGCGGCTGGTATTGCCGTTAAAGGCGAGTGCGCTGGTGCGGGAGACCGGGATGGACACGCGCGCGCATTGACGTGATCGTTCTCGCCGCATGGCAGGACACCATCTTCCGCTGATTCGCATCCTGTGTAGGAGCGAGTGTAATATCTGGCGGCGGCCCGCGATTGCGCCTTGCTTCGCAGCAAGAGCCGGGCGCTACCGAACTCCCCGGAGAACCTCATGAAAACGTTTGTTGCCGCGCTTCTGCTTCCAGCTATCAGTGCTTTGCCCGCAATCAGCCAAACCACCGCGCCGCTCACTGCTTCGGGAGCGTTTTCTGTGCCCGGTACGTCGGCCTCGAACCCGTTTCGGTCATGGGACCAGATTGTTATCAATCCACTGTTGCAGGTGGGAGCGCTGGCCAGCCGGTCCTCAAAGGCCGTGACGATCTTTAATGCGTACACAGGGGAGCCCTTCGGGGAAACGGCGCCGGTGTTTACCGGGGTTGGGCCGAATGTAGAGAACTCCGGGCCGAATGGGCTGGTCATTGCCGGGACAAAAGTGTGGGCGGGGGATTACCCGCACACGGTGCGCGTGTTCGACCTGAACCAACTGAGCCTGAGCCAGACTACGCCGCCGCAGGTCGCGGTCATCGATACAGGCGGCACATCCCGCGCCGACTCGCTCGACTATGACCCGTTGAATGGAACGATCGTTGAAACGAATAGCGATTCCGCTCCGGCGTTTGTGAACCTGATCTCGGCGAGTACCTACCAGATCACGAACAAAATCGTTTTTGACGGAACCGGTGAGACGCCGGATGCAACAGGTGGCGGACTGGGCGGAGTGCTGTACGACTACCTCATCGATCGGTTTGTGGTTTCAGTGACCACGGTGGGCGGAGATGAAACAAAAGGCGCGGTTTCCATCATCAATCCGACGACTGGGGTGGTGGAGCGAACGATCTACGGGTTGGACAACTGCCAGCCTTCTTCCCTCGCTGAAGGGCCGGGAAACAATGTGCTGGTGGGGTGCGACCCGGGCTTCCCGGCGCCGGACCCGGTAGTGTTTGCGCCGCGGACGTACATCATCAATGCGCGAAGCGGGGCGATTCTGGCGAATATCACGCAGGTGGGCGGCGCGGATTACGTGACCTACAACCTGCGGGACAATCGGTACTACACGGCTTCGCGAGACTTCTTCACAAGCTCGACCGCGACTACGGCGACGCCGGTGCTCGGTGTGATCGACGCGGCGACGAACCAGTGGATCGCGAATATCCCGACTGCGGCAAATGCGCATTCGGTGGCCGTGAACCCATTGACGAATCAGATATTTGTGCCGCTGGCGAATCCAAACCCATTGTGCAACGGGCTGCCGGGGTGTGTGGCGACGTTCCGGTCGAACAAGGACCAGTAAGGATTTAATTTCAACGGAAAGCCGTCCCTTTTGAGGGACGGCTTTTTTGTTTACGCCGCGAGCATAGGGAGAACGGTGATGGATTGGAAGAAGGCTGTCGTGAAAGGAATGCTGGCGGGACTGGCAGGCGGGCTGGTTGGTGGGGGAATGAAGCTCGCGGGGGAGTGGGTGTATCCGCCGCGAGTCGAAGGGCAGGTGAGCCCGCCGGCGCTGCTGGCCTGGAAAATAGCGGGGCGTACGTTGAGCAAGGGGCAGACCAAGGCGGCGGCGCAGGGAATGCACTGGACATTCAGCGCGGTGACGGGCGCGGTGTATGGAGGAGCGGCGGAAGTATTTCCCGCAGTGACGGCGGGGTATGGCGTGGGGCTGGGGATGGCGGTGCTGCTGGCAACGCATGAGTCGGTTCTTCCGTTGCTGGGACTGAATGCGCCGCCGTGGCGGCAGCCATTCCGGGAGCAGACGAGCGAGATTGCGACCCATGCATTGTTCGGGGTGTCCATCGAGGCGGTAAGGCGATGGCTGCGACGACGGGCTAGGATTCGTTGAGCAGGGCAGCAACGGCTTGCTGGAGGCGTTCGGTGAGGGCTTGCGGGGTCTCGCCGGGGTGGGGGGTGGTAGGAGCACCGAGGCGGATCTCGATACGGCGTGGTTTGTTTGACGGTTCTTTGGGCGGGATGACAAGGGCAATGGGGAGGATGGGCACGTAGCTTTCGCGGGCGAGGATGCCGAGGCCGGGACGGAAG
>CAXTWG010000060.1:0-13684 GCA_964247895.1 uncultured Acidobacteriaceae bacterium | reverse complement strand
GTTTCGCCTTCATCAGCTGCATGGTTTGAGGGCTGAGCTGGTAGGCGTGGTCGATGGAGGCAACGCCGGCGGTGGCGGCGTAAAGGGCGCCGGGCTCGCCGGTGCAGTGGACGCCGATGCGGGTGCCCTGGCGGTGGGCCTCGGCCAGGGCTGCGACGAGCTGGGTCTCCGTGTACTGGTAGGGGGTGTTGAGCTTGCCGTCGACGAGGCGGTCCGCGCCGGATTGGTAGATTTTCGTGAAGTCGGCGCCTTCCTTGATCTGCTCGCGCATGACGTGGACGAGCTGATCGGCGGTGTCGGCGTAGGTGGCGTTTGAGGAGATGTGCTCAGAAGGGTTGTAGTGGAGGGCGTCCTCGTGACCGCCGGTGATGCTGATGGCATTGCCGCTGACGCGGAGGCGGGGGCCGGGGATGAGGCCGGCGTCGATGGCGTTGCGGACGGCGGTGTCGGCGGAGCCTGCGCCTTCGGTGCCCATGTCGCGCTCGGCGGTGAAGCCGGCCTGGAGGTCATCGCGGGCGGCGAGCGCGGCGAGCAGCGTCCGCTCGGGGACGGACTCGACGATGGTCTGGGAGTCCTCGGCGCCGGGGTGGAGGAAGAGGTGGACGTGGGCGTCGATAAGGCCGGGCATGAGGGTGAGCGGGCCGAGATCGAGGGTGAGGGCACTGGGGGGATGGGGGACAGACGGGCCGACGGCGGCGATGCGCTCGCCCTGGATCAGGATTTCGCCGGGGGAGATGAGGGTGGCGTGTTCGACATCGAGCAGGTGGGCGGCGTGGAGCACGGTCGCGGGCTTGCCGGTTTGGGCGAGGAGGGCGCTTGGGACATAGGCGAAGAGGAGCAGCACGGTCACACGGAACCGGAGGGTGCGAGGGAGGGAGCGGAGCGTGGCGGTGCGGAGCGTGGTGGCGTGAAACATGGCAAGGATGCTAGCACGCCCTTTTTTGCACTTCTTCTGCCGATCGGGAAAGGTCCGGGGTGTTTTTCTTGCCTGCTGTTCCAAGTTGGGACCGCGCTCACCGAATATGTGTCATTTCGGGCATGGGTGGCCTGATTTCGTAATGCCGCGCTTGCAACAGCTTTTCTGTATGGCAGACTTAGGCCGAGGACCCGCACACTATGAAGCTTTCGCTCGCGGTTGCAACGCTGGGCCGGACCCAGGAAGTCGAGGAGCTGTTTGAGAGCTTTGCCCGGCAGCCGTTTCGGGATTTCGAGGTGATCCTGGTGGACCAGAACAAGGATGACCGGCTAGCGCCCGTGGTGGCGCGCTACGCGTCCCATTTCCCTGTCCGGCACATCCGGTCCGATGTGCAGAATGCGTCGCATGCGCGCAACGTGGGGCTCGGAGCGGCAACGGGGGAGCTTGTGGGCTTTCCGGATGACGACTGCCTGTACCAGCCGGACACGATGGAGCGGGTGGTGGCGCACTTTGACCGGGACCTGGAATTGGGCTTTCTCGGCAGTCCTTGCGTCTCGCCCGAGGGCGGCTTTATCAACGGCCGGTGGACCCCGGAGTCGTGCGCGATCACGGACAAAACGGTGTGGACGACCTTGGCGGGCTACTCAATGTGGATGCGCACCGCCGGGGCGCGGGCGGTGGGCGGGTTCGACCCGGCGATCGGGCCCGGAACGCCGTGGGGCTCGAGCGAGGAGCCGGATTTCGCGCTTCGGCTGCTGCGGCGCGGTTATCGCGGAGAGTATGACGCCGGGATCGGCATATTCCACCCCGACAAGAGCCTGAGCGCCCATGCGACGGCGCGCGCCTTCCACTATGGAGCGGGGATGGGCCGGGTGCTGCGCCGGCACCGGATCGCTCCCCCGATTGCGCTGACCTACTTTTATCGACCGATCGGGGGGCTTTTGTTGAGCCTTGCGCGTGGACGGAGGCTGAACGCCCGCTATTACTGGGGCACGTTGCGGGGACGTTTGTTCGGCTACATGGCGCAGCCGGCGCGGGAAAGCTCGCATGTTTAAGGACGAGGACAACGAGTTGGAAGCGAAGCGGCTCCGGATCGCGGTCGGCATCGCGACCAGCGGCCGGGCGGCCGTGCTTGGGGAAACGTTGGCCGATCTCCAGCGCCAGACGCGAAGGCCGGAGGAGGTCGTGATCCTGTTCGGCCAGCCGAGCGATGTAGCCGGCCTCCCGGATCGTTTTCCCACGTTCCGCTTTGTGCGGGCCGAAGGCGGGTTGTGCGAAAAGCGGAACCGCATCCTCGATGCGATTCCGGACGCGGAGCTGGTTTTCTTCATGGACGACGATTTTCTGCTCGACCCGGAGTACCTCCGGGTGACAGAGGAGGCTTTTGAGCGCGATCCGCGCATGGTGGCCACGACCGGCGTGGTGCTGGCCGATGGCGCCAAGGGGCCGGGCTTGTCCGTGGAGGCGGGCCGGGCGGCGCTCGCATCCGCGAGCTCGGGGGAGCCCGAAGACCCGCGTGAAGCGTTCAATACCTATGGGTGCAACATGACGTTTCGGCTCGGAACCATCCGTGCGCACGGGTTGCGCTTTGACGAGCAGCTTCCGGCTTATGCGTGGTACGAGGACATCGATTTCTCGCGCCGGCTGCTCCGGCACGGGACGCTGATGCGTTTGCCCGCGGCCATGGGGGTTCACCTGGGGGTTAAAGTGGGGCGCGTTTCAGGGCGCAGGCTTGGCTATTCGCAGGTCGCGAACCCGGCGTACCTGTGGCGGAAAGGCTCCTTTCCGCTCGGGAACACGGTGCGCAGCATCGGCCGCAATGTGGCGGCCAATCTTTTGCGGAGCTTTGCACCGGAGCCGTATCTGGACCGCAGAGGACGACTCCAAGGCAATCTTCAGGCCTTTGGAGATCTTCTGCGAGGGCGCATGCACCCGAGCCGCATTCTCCGGATGCGTTAAGGCGCAATGAAGGACGCGGAAGTGGCTCTCCAGCAACTAGGAAAATCTTGCGCAGTGGGAACTGATTTTCTTCTCGCGTTTTTCGGGCAAGGCAGGGGCAGTGGGTAACCTCCTTAGGCGGACGCCGGAGAACTGGCTACATACCCTTTTATAGGAATCTTTATTCCTTTAAAAGGCTCATGGTTTTATTTGCGCTGCCGATAAGAGTTACCAGTATGCGTATTTCGGCCCAAGTTCATGACTCAAGATTGCTTGAGTTACCCATAGTCGCAAATGGTAGAGTCCCTTTGAAACAGAGCAAATGGACAAATTTACTTGGTCGCAGGACAACCGAGATCGCGCAAAGCGACAAAACTGCACGGCGAAGCTGCTTCACGATGAGCTTTGCACCCTTTCATGATCTTTCCGGGACCGCTGCTCGCGGACGGGAACGATACAGCCGGAGTCCGGACCTATCCATGAACCCTTGCCCTTCGATACGAGCATTTCTTCGGAGCGGGCCGCGCACATTCTCAACCAAACGCGCGGTTCTCTCCCTTTTTGTTGCCGCTTCAGTTCCCTCGCTTTTTGTCCACGCGCAGGAAAGGCTGTCCGGGGGCGCCGCGACGCCTCCGATTGCTTCCCCGACGATCGCGGAGGTGCTGCCTTCGCAGGCACTCGGCCCGGACGACCTCCTGCAAATTCTGGTGCCCTACTGCCCGGAGCTTTCGCGTTCGTTTCGCATAAGCTCGGATGGCACACTGGCGCTGCCGTTGCTCAAGCAGCGCATCGCCGTGGCCGGGCTCCAGCCGGTGCAGGTAGAGAAAAAGATCGCCGACGCGCTGACCGCGGAACAGGTGCTTACTGACCCGACGGTGAACATTTCCGTGCTTGAGTACCGGTCGAAGCCGGTGAGCGTGGTGGGGGCGGTGAATCATCCCCTGACCTTCCAGGCCACGGGGGAAACGACGCTGCTGGATGCAATCGCGAAAGCCGGGGGGCTCACCACCGCGGTGGGCTCGGCCATCACGGTCACCCACCGTTCGCAGTCCGCGGACGGCACGACGCACATCACGGTCCAATCCATCCCCGTACGCGGGCTGCTGGAAGCGTCCGACCCTAAGCTGAACGTGAAGCTGACCGGGGACGAGGAGGTCCGGGTGCCGGAAGCAGGCAAGATCTTTGTCGCCGGCAATGTCAAAAAGCCGGGCAGCTTCGTGATGCAGGACAATACGGACACCACAGTGGTCAAGGCGCTGGCGCTGAGCGAAGGGCTCCAGGCGTACTCAACCAAGAACGCCTATATCTACCGCGAAAAAGGCGTGGGTGCGCCGCGCGAGGAGATCGCGGTGCCCTTGTCGATGATCCTGGCGCGCAAGTCACCCGACGTCGTGCTCCAGCCGGACGACATCCTGTACGTGCCCGAAAACGGGGGCAAAAAGATGACCGCGAAGGTTCTGTCGCAGCTGGCCGGCTTCGGCTCAGCCACCGCGACCGGATTGCTGGTGTATCGCTAAGCTTTCGCGCGGGCCGGCTAACGGCCTTCTCCGCGCTGCAACACTTTGCCGCACCGCTGCTTCGTTTTGGGATCGGGTCTTTTTCAAGCCCGTTCCCCTGGCCCAAGGCACACCACACGTTTTCGACGAGGTTCCCATGCCGTTCACACCGACCAACAAACCGAGAATCCTGCCCGCCGTGCCCCGGCGGGAAATGGCCGCCTACGCGCCGCCCCCGCCGATCGCTCCCGAGCCCGAAGAACTTCTGCCGATCCAGCACTACCTGTGGCTGCTGCGCCGCGCTTGGTGGAAGATTGCCATCGCGGTCGCGGTTTGCACGATCCTGACCGCGGCCGGCTGCTTCCTGATTACCCCGGCGTATGAGGCGACCGCGCGCATCACGGTCGATACGAAGCTGCCCTCGAGCGTGCTGGGGAGCGAAGGCGCAGCGCAGAGTGGAAGCGATCTTGAAGAGTTCATCAATACAGAGCTCGACCTGATCCAGTCCGATTCGGTGCTGCGTCCGGTCGCGGAGCAATACCATTTGCTGCCCGCGCTACGCCATGGCGTGGCTGCCGACCCCAAGGGCCCGGTCTCCCTCCGCAATCTGACCGTGACCCACCCTCTCAACAGCCTCCTGATCAAGATCACGTATCGGTCCAAGAACCCGCAGCAGGCCGCCGACGTGGCGAACGCGATCGCGCAGTCCTATATCGACACGGTGTACTCGACGCGGGTCCGCTCGACGATGAACGTGTCGGGCTTCATGGAAAAACAGCTCGACGACTTGAAAGGGAACATGAATAAGAGCGCCGAGGCGCTCGCCGCGTATGAGCGCGAGCTCGGCGTCATCGACCCGGAACAGCAGACCAGCGTCATCGCCCAGCGCGTGCTCCAGCTCAACACCGAGTACACGGAAGCGGAAAACGAGCGGATCCGCAAGCAGACGGCGTACCGGGGGGTGCAGGCGGGGAACCCGGCGGCGGTCGAGATTTCAACCCAGTCCGAGCAGCTGTTCAAGCTCCAGCAGCAATTGCAGGACGCGCAGCAGCGCATGGCCACCTTGAAGACCACCTACGGTCCGAATTACCCCGAATACAGAAAGGGCGCGAACGAGCTGGCCGAGGTGACCCGGCAGTACAACGCCGCGCGGGCCGACATCGGCAAGCGCATCGAGACCGACTACGGGCAGGCCGCGAGCCACGAGGCACTGCTGCGCGACGCGCTGGCCCAGGCCAAGGCGCAGGCCGACAAGCTGAACGCGAGCTCGGTGCAGTACCTGCAGTTGAAGCGGGACGCGGAAGCGAACCGGACCCTGTACAACGAGCTGTACCGCAAGATCAAGGAAGCCGGCATCAACTCCGGCTTCCAGAACTCGGCGATCCGGATCGCGGACGAGGCCCGGCCCCAAACCTCGCCCGTATTCCCGAAAAAGAGCTTGTTCACCGCGCTCGGCTTCGCCCTGTCCCTGGTCTTCTCGATGATTGCCGTCCTCCTTACCGACATGCTGGACAAGAGCGTCCGGGACCCGGAGCAGGCACGGCGCACGCTCCAGATCGAGGTGCTGGGTGTGCTGCCGGATGTCCAGGAGCTGAAGCCGGCCGGGCGCCAGCTGCTGCTCGACGCGGGCGACGGCGTAAAGGGTGAGCGGCGTCCCCTGGCCGACTGGAGCCGGTCGCAGGGTGCCTACACGGAGGCGATCCGCACCATGCGCTCGCTCCTGCTGCTGGAGCGGACCCGGGAGCCGCTGCGCTCGCTGCTGGTCACGAGCGCGCTCGCCGGCGAGGGCAAAAGCACCTGCACGGCGCATCTGGCGATCGCGCATGCTCTGCAAGGACGGAAAACCCTGCTGATCGATGCCGACCTGCGCCGACCCTCGCAGCACGGGCACTTCGCGCTCAAGAACGCGGAGGGTCTGGCCGACGTGATCCTGGAGGGTAGGAGCCTCCACGACGTGCGGCGGGAGATTGAAGGTATCAGCAACCTCCACGTGGTTACCGCGGGATCGGGCTTTCAAAAAGCCGCGCATTTGGTAGGAACGCGGATGCCGGGGCTGCTCGAGGAAGCGATCGAGGATTACGACCTGGTGGTGATTGACGCACCCCCGATGCTGGGCCTGGCCGAGCCGATCCAGATTGCCTGCGCGGCGGATGCGACAATCCTGATCGCCCAGGCCGGGCGCACAGACCAGGAAGCGGTTTCAGCCGCGCTCGGCACCCTCCACCGCCTGGACGTGAACGTGCTCGGCCTGGTGCTGAACAAGGTTCGGCGCGAGATGAGCTCCACCTACGAGCACTACGGCGTGTATGAGCAGTACAACGATCAGCATAGCGATCACGCGCTGAGCGCGAGCTAAGGAGCGGACGATGACGGACACATACCAAGCACCCTATGTCATCAATGCGCGCTTCCTGGCGCACCGGGTTACCGGAGTCCAAAGGTACGCGCGCGAGATCGCCGCGCGGCTCCCCGGCTCACCCGCACTGCTCGCGCCCGGAAACGGCAAGGGCGCGCGCGGCCACCTGTGGGAGCAGACAGCGCTGCCCCGGCTCGCTGCAGGGCGCCTCCTGTGGAGCCCCTGCGCAGCCGGGCCACTCGGCTACCGGCCACAGGTCGTCACCTTCCATGACCTGTTCCCGATCGAGCACCCGGAGTGGTACTCGCAAAGCTACGCGGCCTGGTACAGCTTTTTATTCCGTCGGCTGGCCGCGCAGGCTGCGCATCTGATCGCGGTTTCCGCGTACACGAAAGATCGGATCGCGAAGCTGCTCGGCCGCGACCCGGAGGAGATTACGGTGGTCCACAACGGGGTATCGGGGGCGCTCCGGCCCACGACCACGCTCGAAGCCGCGCGCGCGGGAGCGGCGCTGGCGCTGCCTTCGCGGCGGTACCTGCTTTCGGTTTCCTCGCTGGAAACGCGCAAGAATCTGAAGACGATCCTCGAAGCCTGGAGAATCGCGCAGCGGTCGCTCCCCGACACAGTGTGGCTGGTACTGGCCGGGGCGCAGGCGGATGCCACGGTATTCGGAGCGCAGAAGATCGGGCCGGTGCCGCCCCGGGTGCACTTCACAGGCTATGTGCCCGACGAGCATCTCGCCGGGCTGTATTCGGGAGCTTCCCTGTTTCTTTTTCCCTCGCTCGCCGAGGGCTTCGGCCTACCGCTGCTGGAAGCGATGAGCTGCGGATTACGCGCGATTACCGCAAACCGCACCTCGCTGCCCGAAGTGGGCGGAAAGGCTGCCGTGTACGTGGACCCGCTCGATGCCCGGGATATGGCCGAGGCGATCGGGCGCTCGCTGCCGGCCGAGTGCGCGGCCGCTTCCCCGTGGGCGCCAAGCCTCAAACAAGCGGCCAAGTTCAGCTGGGACGAGGCGGCCAGCAAGACCGAACAGGTACTGCTCCGGGCGGCGGAAACGTTGCACGCGCCGGCGAACCGCGGGTCTGGATCCGGGTCTGGGTCCGGATCTGGGCTTTGGAGGGTGGCATGAGCGAATCCCAACTTCCCGGCCTCCGCGTGGCCTTGGTGCACGACTGGTTGACGGGCATGCGCGGCGGCGAAAAGGTGCTCGACGTGCTGTGCCGCTTGTTCCCGGAAGCGCCCTTGTGGACGCTGCTCCACAACCGGGGCTCGGTGAGCGAGGCGATCGAAAACAGGCCGATCCACCGCAGTCTGCTCCAGTGGATGCCGGGCGCGGCGAAGCGCTACCGGTCATACCTGCCCTTTTTCCCTCTTTTCGCCGAACTCAATCGAGCTCACGGCGTCGACGTGGTGATCTCGACCTCGCACGCGGTTGCGAAGAGCATGAAGCGGGGGCGGGCGTTTCACATCTGCTACATCCACACCCCCATGCGCTACGTGTGGGATCTGTTCGACGAGTATTTCGGCCCGGCGCGGGTGGGCGCTTTCGCTTCCCGCTTCGTGTTCGCGCCGGTGGCGGCGATGCTGCGCCGGTACGACCGCGCCACCGCGGGCCGGGTGGACCTTTTCCTCGCCAACTCGACGTATGTCGCCGAGCGGGTGCTCCGCATTTACGGCCGCGAAGCCCTTGTGTTGCCGCCGCCGGTCGACGTGGAACGCTATGCACGGGTGGAACGCGCGCCGGACGAAGGCTACCTGGTGGTCTCGGCGCTGGTGCCCTACAAGCGCGTCGACCATGCGATCCGCGCCTGCCACAGGCTGGGGCGCAAGCTGACCGTAGTTGGGAAAGGACCGGAGGAGGCCCGGCTGCGCGCGCTCGCGGCCGAACTCGGAGCCGAAGTAGCCTTTACGGGCTTTGCCTCGGACCGGGAGCTGGGCGAGTACTACGGTCGGGCGCGCGCGCTCCTGTTTCCCGGAGTGGAGGATTTCGGTATCGTCCCGGTCGAGTCAATCAGCTGCGGCTGCCCGGTCATCGCTTTGGCAGAGGGCGGCATCCTCGACTCAATGACCGGGGAAACAGCCGTATTCTTCGACGAGCCCACGCCCGAGGCGCTGGAGCGCGCGATGCTCGACTTCGAGGCCCGCACCGAGAGCCGGACGGGCGAGTTCCTACCGGAAACACTGCGAAAAAGAGCGCGGGTGTTCTCCGAGGAAGCCTTTGTCGCCCGCTTCGGGGAAATCCTTGCTGCGGCCCGTGTCCCAGTGCCGAATGTTTTCAATCGCACGATCCCCGAGCTCATGAAAAGCGGCGAAGCAGCCGATAAAGGGGAAGTGATCAAAAACAGTCCGCGGGCCGCTGTAGCCGCGACTTTGCCGTAACTGCCGTAACTGCCGTACTTTCCTACGGGAGCTCCCGAGCTTCCGTTTCCGGCCCCGGTTCCCCGCCGCGGCACCCTGCACCCAAACGCCGCAAGGCAAAGAGATCGAGTCAATGAGCACTCTTTCCACCCTAGCAACGCCGTACTCCAAAGCCGCCGAGATCCCGGCGATCCGCTGCAGCCGCACCCTGACCGTGGGTGCGCTGGTGCTGGCCGACCTCCTTGCCATCGCGTTCGCCGGCTCGATCGCCGCCTCACTGCGGCTGGTCTTCCATGGCTCATTCCAGCTGTACGCCTATGCTCCGCTGTTTACGGCCTTGCCCTTGTTTTTCGTCGTTTTTTCGGCGCTCGATATGTATCCGGGCATCGCGGCGAACGCGATCGAGGAGTTCCGCAAGACCCTGCACGCGGTCACGCTTTCCTACCTCCTGTTAATCGTTTCCACGTTCTTCGTCACGCTCCATATGCACTACTCGCGAATCGCCTTTACGCTTTCCTGGGTGCTTACGCTGGCGCTGGTGCCGCTCGGCCGCCGCGCGGTGCGCGCTTGGGGCTCCAAGCAGCCCTGGTGGGGAGTGCCGACGGTGATCTTCGGCGCGAACCAAACCGGCGAGGCAATGTTGAAGGTACTGCAGGACCAGCCCACGCTTGGACTGCGACCGATCGCGCTTTTGAACGAAACGCCCCTGCCCCAGCGGCCCGCGCGTGCGGAAGGCCTGTTCATGGGCGAGTTCAGCCATGCTGAAGCGCTTTCCGGGCGCAACAAGGGCTGCTATGCGATTCTGGCCATGCCGGAGCTGCCGGCCAGCCAGCTCGAGGAGCTTTTGAACGAGTACTCGCACCACTTCCACCATGTACTTGTGCTGCCGGACGTGGCCGGGATGTCGAGCCTATGGGTTTCGGCCAAGGACCTGGGCGGCATGCTGGGGCTTGAAATCGAGCAAAGACTTTCGCAAACCATGCCCCGGCTGCTCAAGCGTAGCTTCGATCTTTCGGTCGCCCTGCTGGTCGCGGGCTGCTTCCTGCCGCTCTTTGTCGCCCTGTACCTCACGGTCCGGCTGAGCTCGCCGGGGCCGGTGTTTTACGGCCAGCGCCGCATCGGGCGGGGGCATGAGCTGTTCACGGCTTGGAAGTTCCGGTCGATGGTGACCAATGCCGACGAGGTGCTCGAAACCCATCTGGAGCGCGACCCGGCGCTCCGAGCCGAGTGGGAGCGCGACCGGAAGCTGAAACGCGACCCCCGGGTAACTGCCGTCGGACGGCTGATGCGCAAAACCTCGCTCGACGAGCTGCCGCAGCTGTGGAACGTGCTTTCAGGCGAAATGAGCCTGGTGGGGCCGCGGCCGATCGTGATGGCGGAGGTGGACCGGTACGGGCGACGCTACCAGCATTACCGGCGCGTAACGCCGGGGATCACGGGGCTGTGGCAGATCTCCGGCCGCAACAACACGACCTATGAGCGCAGGACGGAGATCGACGAGTATTACGTGCGCAACTGGTCGGTGGCGATGGACCTGTACATCCTGTACCGCACGGTAAAAACCGTCCTGTTCACCGAGGGCGCCTACTAGGGCGCTCTCCCTACCCTCAAAACGGCCCACTCCCGAGGACCTTGTCGCCATGACTGCTTCCACACTGCCGCTGCTTGTGCTGATCGCCTTTCTCTGGTGGCGTACCAAGGGCGAGTTGCTGCCCATCATCCTGTTCACCTCGATCTTTGACGCCGCTTCGGCGTTGAACGTGGCCGGCTCGCCGGTTTCGCCATGGCTGCTGGCGCTGATCCTGTGTGTGCCCGCGAAGGCGCTTACGGGCAAGTTGAGCCTGAAACCCGTGCCGGGAATCAACCGGGGAGCGTTTCGCGCGCTGGCCTTGTTTGTCGGTTACGCGACAGCATCCGCTGTGCTGTACCCAGTTCTGTTTCGCGGCATCCTGGTTTCGAACTCGCACAACGGGCTCAACCAGCACCTGGCGCTCGGCATCACCAACTTCACGCAGACAACCTACCTGTTGGCCTCATTCACGGTGTTTCTGCTGGCCGTCCACTCCACCCGCGAGCAGCTGCGCTCGGCCGTGACCTGGTACATCCGGGCCTGCACCTGCATTGCATTCTTCTCCATGTACCAGCTCGCGAACGCGACCGTGCATGTGCCGTACCCTTCGGCGCTGCTTTATACCAACACTGCGCACGTGATCTACGACGCCTACAAGATCAACGGCGTATGGCGGCTCAACTCGACGTTGAACGAGGCCTCCGAGGCGGCATTCTTCCTGGGCACGGGGCTGGCGCTGCTGGGCTGGCACATGGCTACGCACCGGATTCGGTGGCAGGGGGCGGTCTCGTTTGTGCTGATCCTGGTTTCGCTCATCCTTACCGTTTCGACCGTGGGGTACGCGTGCCTGGGGACGATCGCGATTGGAGGGATTTTCTTTTATCTGCGTTACAGTCTTGGACGCGGTGGCATGGCGCCGGTCAAGGTGCTGGTTCTGCTCGGGCTGGCTGCGGTCGCGATTCCGCTGTTTATGTTGACCAGCGCGCCTGAAACAGTCGCGAAGGTATTCAACACTGTGTTTGTCAGCAAGGTGGACTCGGATTCGTACCGGGAGCGCACCTTATGGAATACGCTCGCGCTCCAGACCGCGCGGGACTCCCTCTATTTCGGCGCAGGCTGGGGCAGTGTGCGGGCATCGAGCTTTGCGTGTTCGTTGATCGCGAACGCCGGCATCCCTGGCGTGCTCCTGTTTCTAGCGTTCCTAGCCCAGCTTGCGCGGCCCCTGCTGCAGCCGCGGCTGTACGCTCGGTTCGAGTTGTATGAGCGTTCGCTGTTCGCGACCACGATCATCCTGGTGGCGCTGCTGATCGCGACCCCGGACCCGATTCTGCCTATCATCTGGGTCCTATTCGGGGTGGGGGTGGCGGCTAAACCGCGCCGCCTGACGGCAACGGCGCGTGCGCCTTTAGCGGTCCGGCGGTCCCGGAGGCAAGTCGCGCTGCAGCCGCAATCGCAGGTTTAAAGGTCCCATGCGGTACCCGATGGCTTCTTCTCCGCCGTCGGGTAACTTCTACGTTAAAAGTACAACTTATAGGTCATCCTAGTTTGTAAGTGCTGCACTTTCAAGATAGAAGTTGCGCATTGCACTTACATATTTACAAGCAAACAGCTCGGAATTACATAGATGCGGGGACGGAAAACGCCAGCACCTAAGTAACAGCCCGCGTGTTTTTTTCATTGAAACAGCCATACAAACATCATTTGGAGAAGTAGGATGCGTGTAAGCGACACAAATCCACACGGAACGCAAGATATACCTTTGCGTATCTGTGCTTCAAGGTATCCATGCCACGTACTTCCTTTTTGCAGGCCTCCTGCTCCCTCGCCGTTGCTTCCCTCCTGTGCATGCACGGCGCAGCCCTAGCGCAAGTCAGCCCCGACGCGGTCCAAACCATCCCTTCCCTGCCGTTGGCCACGTTCCAAGACAGCATGGGCGTAAACGCCCACATTGAATACACGGACGGCAAGTACGCCGATGCCGCAGCGGTGCTCAGCGACCTCAACTTTCTTGGCATTCGCAACGTACGGGACTACATTCCGGATCCTGTGGGCTGGTTGCCGCACGGGCAGGCGCTCGATGCGATGCACATGCTGGCGGCGAACGGCATCCGGTTCGACTTCATGGGCGATTGCAACCGCGATTTCAATACGCAAATACAGCAGCTAGACGCGTTGACGCAGGCGTATCCAGGAGTTGCCAAGTCGGTGGAAGGCCCGAACGAGATCAACAACTTCCCTTGTCACGGAAGCGGCGGCAATGAGCAGGCAGCCGAAACGTTCCAGCGAGAGCTTTACTCCGCGGTGCACGGGGACACCCTTCTCAAGGGCGTGCCCGTTTTTTACATGACCGGCGCGGCTCCGGCGAATCTGCAAGCCGAGCCTGGCTTGGCCGACGTTGCGAATACGCACCCTTACCCCTACGGGGGAGTGCAGCCGTTCGCGCGGCTCGCAAGCGACTTTCCCGCTTACTTCAGCATGACAGGAAATTACGCCAAGGCTATTACGGAGACCGGGTATGCGACCTTGCCGAATGCGAATGATCCGGATGGCGTCAGCGAGCCCGCGCAGGCTATCGGAATCCTGAACACTTATTTCGACGCAGCCCTAGAGGGTGTAGGTCACACGTATGTGTACCAGCTGCTCGATCCGTATGCAGACCCGCAAGGCAAGAACAGCGATAGTAATTTTGGTTTCTTCCATCTGGATAACTCGCCGAAAATCATCGCCTGGGTCATGCGCCATCTGGCTACCGTGCTGCCACCTGACGCGGCTTCCGCGCAGCAAACCGTCCAGGCTTCCATCGCCGGACTGCCGACAGGCACGGGTCACGCGCTTGCGTTGACGGGGTCGGATGGGTCAATTGCGCTGTTTCTTTGGAACGAAGCGCCCATGTGGGACAAGAACAGCCGAACGCTCCAGTTCGCCACGCCGCAGCCTGTGAACGTGCGGATGGACGGATCGTGGAATGTCGGCTACTTCAACCCGGCCGAGGATGTTACGCACCCGATCCAGCAGGTAAACGGGCAGTATTCCACGTATGTAATGTC
>CAXTWG010000059.1:0-13769 GCA_964247895.1 uncultured Acidobacteriaceae bacterium | reverse complement strand
GCGTAGGGCTTCTTAAATAGGGTACCCTGCTCGCAAATGCAGTAATAATGCAGTAGGATTGCAGTAAGAAATATAGGAGCAGAGTATGCCGCGCATGACAGTAGATATGGACGACAAGTTCGACGAAGCGCTCACCCGGCTTGCAGAAGGTGGAAGCAAGGCGGATGTGATTCGGAAAGCAGTGCAAACCTATTCTTATTTAAAATCGCAGGTTCCCAATTACTCGTCCGACAAGCGGGTTTCCATTCGTAAGGCGGACGGCACGATTTTGAATGACATCATTCTTCCGTAGGCAATGGCATGGAGGAAAGAGAGCACATCTTTACCGAGGAGCCTGCAACGACGGTTCCCACGTTGGGCCAGGTTTATGTTGTCCCGCCCACTTTCCTTGAGCGTTGGGGTGTGGTGTTTGTAGCCTGGGTGGGGGGCTGGATCTTGCTGGTGAGTACGGGGATGCTGGTCTATTTCATCTTGCAGCGCCCGGTGTTCCCGTCTCTCGCAGGGTTGACGGCGGACCAAATTCGCGGGACTGCAGAGGCGCACAAACTCGCTGAGGATGGCTGGCGGGATTCGGTGAGCTACCTGTTCGACATGATGGTGACGAAGACGGCGCTGCCGATTGTGACTTTGCTGCTGGGGTACCTGTTTGGGCGGGCGAAGACGCTGGCTTGATGGGGCTCCGATGAGCTTGTAGGATAAGGTTCTGTGTTTTGCGGCGGCGTAGCTCAGATGGTTAGAGCGACGGACTCATAACCCGTAGGTCGATGGTTCGATTCCATCCGCCGCCACCAGGTCGCCTCCTTTTGCAAAGCTCATGCGGGCGAAGTGGTAGGCTCACGGGCATGCGTGAGGGTTTCCGGATCAATCGACTTGAGTGCTTGGGTGAAGGGCAAGACCGCCTGCGCGGCTCGCGTCCAGTTCGTGGCGTGTGTTTGGGAGTTCTGTTATTGGGGTTGGGGGCGGAGTCTTCGCTTGGGCAGAGCGGCGCGCCGGCCTCGCTGGTGCGGGTGACGGATCCGCGGTTCGGGCAGGGGTGCCCGAATGCGGCCGATCCGCTGGGCAAGCGCGATTCGACCTGCGCGCTGCGCGCGGCGGTCGCGTACACCGAGGGCGCGGGAATCCCGGGAGGAGGATTTCCGGTGTTGTATTTTCCGCATGGGGTGTACCGGGTGGCAGGCGAGGGGTTTCACTCGGCGCTGACGCTGACCAAGGCCATCAGCCTGCAGGGGGACGGAGCGCCGAGCACGGTGATCCTGAATACGAGCCCGCGCGCGGCGACACTGACCTACCTACAGGCAGGCGACTGCAGCGGCAAGCCGGGGCCGTGCCCGGTGACGATCGACGGGCTAACGTTTGCCGGGCAGGGGCATGCGACGGAGGGCGGGCTGATCGAGATCGACAGCACGAACACGGGGTCGATGCGGCATGTGGTGCTGGTGGGCACGGGCGGGATCGCGCTGAACCTGCAAGGCTCAAGCGAGCGCTGGTTTTTCTCGGATATGGAAATAGCGGATGCGCGCTGGCCGGTGGTGCTGGAAGGGGACACGAACGAGACCTACTTTGAACGGGTGAATGTGCTAGAAGGCGGGCAGACGCACGACTGGTGCTACAGCGTGAACTGCCCGGGAGGCAAGCGGATCGAGAGCGGGATGTGGCTGCCGGACCCGCACTCAGCGGTGTACCTGGATGGGGACAACGTGCACTGGACCGACTCGTCGATCAAGAGCACGGCGGAGATCGGCGGGGTGCGGCTGGCGCCGACGACCTCGTCGGTGAGCCACACATATTTCGAAGGGTACCCGTGGGGCAAGCAGCCGCGGATGAATCATGCGATCGCCGCGCCGGGGCCGGGGGAGTTAGGGCATCTGACGGCGGGAGCCGGCGCGGGGGAGTTGGAGATCGCGGTGGATGACGCGCCGTGGCAGCCGCTGTATGTAAACGACCCGGCGCAGGCGCGGCTCAATGGGCAGCACAGCTATGTGAACGCGTACGGGATTTTTCCGGCGGATTACCGGGCAGGGAGCAAGGAGCCGAGCCGGGCGGCGCCGGGCGCGACACGCGGGACGGTGGAGATTGTGCAGGTGGGGGCGTTCTCCGGGGATGGCAAAGCGCACCTGCTGAGCCGGGGCAAGGCGGCCGTGGCGTGGCCGGCGGGTAGTGTGATTGAGCAGGTGCCGGCGAACGGATATGGGGTGTTGCGGCTCGAGGAAAACCATCTGAACTCACTGGACCCGCAGGAGGGCGGCCCGTACCAGTCGGGGTGCAGCGACACGGAGCAGCTACGGAAGTGGACGAGCTCACCCTCGAAGTTGTGCGCGGAGGTGATCGCTGGGCTGGTACCGGATGGGTTCATGGTGCCGTTCCCGACCCAGGATTACGTGCACAACGCGTTTGCGCTGCGGCTGGTGGACAACTCTGTATACACGGGCGGGACGGAGCAGGACGGGCAGGGCTGGGTGAAGATCCCGGGCAATGCGAGTGTGGAAGTGGATGCGGTAAACGAGCCTCTACGGGCGTTTGTGGATGCGGGGACGGCGCTGGGGACCTACAGCAACGGCGTGACGCATGTGCAGGTGGTCCAGTGGCCGGGTGGGGCAAAACCCGCCTCAGCGCTGGCGTATGTGATGGATGGCTCGGCGGGGGTGCGGTTTTCGCCGCAGGAGGGTTTTTACGAAGGGGATGTGATGCGGGACGGAGCGCTCGCGCACCAGTACCTGCGCTCGCAGTGCTGGTACAACATGAGCGTGCGCGGGACGGCACCGGATGGGCGTGCGTGCGCGGCGGCCGGCGGCCCCGATCACCCAGATCCGGCGCGAGATCCGGCGCGCGGGGCCGGCGGCGGGGTTCATGCGACGGCGGCAGGCGGTCCCGTGAAGTATGTGGTGCGGGACTGGCAGGTGAACCTCCTTGCGCCGCGAGGGCAGGCGGGGGACTGCAAGGGACAGGAGGTGGAAACGGGCGGGGTGCGCTTCAGCACGGCGGCCGACGCGACGCTGGTGGCGAATCTGGCTCCCAATCCGGGTGCGCAGATTGCCGCGACTGCCGTGGTGGAAGGGGATGGAACGCGGCTGGCGGCGCGGCTGTGCAACACGGGCACGGAGCCGGTGCGCTGGGAAAAGCCACCCCTGGTGACGTTGACGCAGCTGCCGTGATCGGATTTTCTGGGTCGGATTTTCTGGATGCGGGCCGCTTGACCCGCTCCGGTGTGCGCAATAGCGTAAGGGAAAAAGGAGAGGGCGGATGCTGGATGGGTTGAAAAATGAGGTGCTTGCGGCCAATTTGGAGCTGGTGCGGCGCGGCCTGGTGACGCACACGTGGGGCAATGCGAGCGGAATCGACCGCGAGCAGGGGCTTGTGGTGATCAAGCCGAGTGGGGTGCCTTACGACGAGCTGCGCGCAGACGACATGGTAGTGACCGACATGGATGGCGACGTGGTGGAAGGCGCGATGAAGCCGAGCTCGGACTTGGGCACGCACATCCTGCTTTACCGGGCATTTGAGAATGTGGGCGGGATCGCGCACACGCACTCAGAGTATGCGACGGCGTGGGCGCAGGCGGGGCGGCCGATTCCTCCGCTGGGCACGACGCATGCGGACCACTTTTATGGAACGATCCCGATCACGGATGAGCTGACGCCGTTCGAGATTAAGGGCGACTACGTGCACAACACCGGACTGGCGATCACGCGGCGGTTCCGCACGTTGGACCCGGATGCGATCCCGGCGGTGCTGGTGGCCGGGCATGCGCCGTTTGCGTGGGGAAAGAGCGCTTTTGCGGCGGCGCACAATGCGGTGGTGCTGGAGGCGGTGGCGAAGATGGCTTGGGTGACGTTGCAACTGAACCCGAATGCGCGGACCGTGTCGCAGGCGCTGTTGGACCGGCACTACTTCCGGAAGAATGGGGAGACGGCGACGTATGGGCAGTGAACGGGGGCGGGACGCTGAGTCTGACTAGTAGGTGATACTCTGACCAAATGAGGTAGCGCAATGGCAACGTGGCAGCTGCAAGACGCGAAAGCGCGGTTTAGCGAGGTGGTAAACCAGGCGCAAACGGGAGAGCCGCAGATTATTACGCGTCGCGGCGTGGAAAAAGCCGTGGTGTTATCGGCGGAGGAGTATGAAGTGCTTCGCGGGAAGAAACGCTCGTTTATCGAGCATCTACTAAGCGCGCCCAAGATCGAGGGTTTCGCTGAGATGCTTGAGGAGAATCGAAAGGCATCCGAAGAACTGGACCGGGAGCGCGAAGCGAATTTGGAGAAGATGTTTAAGGCAATGCTTTCAGAGTGAGCGGCTTTCTTCTCGATACAAATGTGATTTCAGAGGTGTTCAAGCTGCGGCCGCACACACCGGTTCTTGAGTTTCTCGACTCCATCCATCCAAGCGCGTCGTTTCTCAGTGTGCTCACTTTAGGGGAACTCCGACACGGCGCATACCGCAGGGCGGTTCGCAATCCAAGTCAGCCGGATCCATTGAGCGCGTGGGTGGACGCTATTGAGGCGGAATACAAGGAAAGATTGCTGGATATAACTTCTCGCATTGCCGATCAATGGGCTAAGTTCCGCGCGGACCGAGATCGGGCCAAGATCGACACTTTGCTGGCCGCAACTGCTTCGGTCTATGGACTTACGATGGTGACACGCAATGTGAAGGACTTCCAGGGACTAGATGTGCAGATATTCAACCCTTGGCAAACGTAATTTCTAAGTTTTTTCATCGCCGGCTACTGTAAGGGCCAGGTCGATGAGGGTGCGCTGTTCCATTTCGTGCGCTTTGGCCGAGCCGGTGGCGGGGCTGGCGGCGGCGGAGCGTTTGATGGAAAGCACGGGGCGGCCATCGTGGATGAGGCGGCGGAGCCGAGGCATGACGAAGGAGAGAGCGCCCATATTTTCGGGTTCTTCCTGGACCCAGACGATCTCGTGCGCCTGCGCATGGGCGTCGATGGCTGCGCACAACTCGGCTTCGGGCCAGGGATAGAGCTGCTCCAGCATGACAATAGCGACATGATTGCTGCCGCGCTTTTCGCGCTCGACGTGGAGGTCGTGGCCGATTTTCCCGGTGCAGAGCAGGAGACGTTTCGCGTTTTGCGCGGTGGTGTCAGGCAGAACGTTCTGGAAGGCAGGCCGGCTGAGGTCCTCGATCGGAGAAAGCGCGTCCGGGTGGCGGAGCATACTTTTCGGGGTAAAGACAATGAGGGGCTTACGCCACGGGCGCAGCATCTGGCGGCGCAGCAGGTGGAAGTACTGCGCGGCGGTGGAAGGCTGGCAAATCTGCATGTTGTCGTGCGCGGCGAGCTGGAGGTAGCGCTCCATGCGGGCGCTTGAGTGCTCCGGGCCTTGGCCCTCATAGCCATGCGGAAGCAGGAGCGTGACATGCGCAAGCAGGCCCCACTTGTCTTCGCCGGAGGAGATGAACTGGTCGATGACGATCTGGGCGCCGTTAGCGAAGTCGCCGAACTGGGCTTCCCACAGGACGAGGGTTTCCGGGTAGTCGCGGCTGTAGCCGTACTCGAAGCCGAGGACGCCGGCCTCGCTCAGGGCGGAGTTATAAACCTCGAAGCGGGCCTGGTCCTTCGCAATGTGTTCGAGCGGAATCCAGGCCTGCTCGGTTTCCGTGTCGATAAGGACCGAATGGCGGTGATTGAAGGTGCCGCGCTCGGAGTCCTGGCCGCTGAGGCGGACGGCGGTGCCTTTTTCGAGCAGGGATGCGAGTGCGACAGCCTCGGCCATGCCGTAGTCGAGGGGGCGCCGGCCTTCGGCCATTTCGAGGCGCTGCTCCAACAGCTTGCGCAGCTTGGCATGAATTTTGAACTCTTGCGGGTACTCGCAGAGGAGGCTGCCGAGGCGGGTGACCTCGGCGCGGGAAAGTCCGGTTTCGCGCTCGTACTCGGGCTTGTATGGGCCGCCGCGAAAGGCGGACCAGTACTCAGGCAAGGTGGCGAGCACGGCGACTTGCTGGATTTCGGTAGCGGCGCGCTGCGCTTCAGTGAGCTCGTCCTGGAGGGTGTGGATCTCCGCCGAGGCGTCGACGCCGAGACGCTTGGCGTAGATTTCCGACAGGGGCGGGTGATTCTTGATCCGGGCGTAGCGCAAAGGCTGTGTGATGGTCGGGTCGTCGACCTCGGAGTGGCCGTGGCGTCGATAGCCGATCAGATCGACGACAATATCCGAGCCGAACTCGTAGCGGTAGTCGATGGCGAGAGCGGCGATCCGCAGCACGGCGTCGGGATCTTCGGCGTTGACGTGGAAGACGGGGATGGGGAGGCGCTTGGCGGCGTCGGAAGCAAAGCGGGTGGAGCTGGCTTCGCTGGTTTCGGCGGTAAAGCCGATGAGGTTGTTGACGAGCACATGGACGGTGCCGCCGACGGTGTAGCCGGGGATGTTGCTGAGATTGAGGGTTTCCGCGGTGATGCCCTGCCCGGCGAAGGCGGCGTCGCCGTGCACGACGAGCGGGAGCACGGAGCGGATGCCGTGCACGCCGATACGGGCTTGTTTGGCGCGGGCGCGGCCCATGGCGACCGGGTCGACCGCCTCGAGATGGCTGGGGTTCGAAACAAGGTGGAGGGCGAGCTTTTTCCCGGAGCGGGTGGGGTAGTCGCCGGTGGCACCGACGTGGTATTTGACATCGCCGCCGCCTAGAAACGAGCGTGGGTTGACATCCTCGAATTTGGAAAAGATATCCGCCGGGGGTTTGCGGAAGGTGTTCACCATGACCGACAGGCGACCTCGGTGGCTCATGCCCATCATGACCTTGATGGCGCCGAGCTCGGCAGCGCGCTGGAAGGCTTCGTCGAGAAAAGGGATGAGCGCGGTGACGCCTTCAAGCGAAAAACGCTTGGTACCGAGATAGCGGGACTGGATCACCTGCTCGAAGAGGTCGGCGCGGATGAGCTGGGTAAGCACAGAGCGCTGCTCGGGCGCGGAAAGCTTGCGCGGCGTTTGTTCGAGGCGAGCGGCGATCCACTCACGGCGCTTCCTGTCGGCGATGTGCATGAATTCCGCGCCGACGGTGCCGCAGTAGATTTTTTTCGCGGCGGCGATGTCTTCTTCGCGCGCGCCGGGGGGCAGGTCATCCGGTAGCGGCAGCGGCGAGAGTTCCTGCCCGAGCGGGTCGAGCTGGGCTTGGAGATAGCCCCAGCGGCGGAACAGGTTGAAGACGGGCTCGCGGGTGGAGGCGGCGGAGAGTTGCGCGGGTTCCAGTTGTGTGGCGCTCATGATGTGAACAAGGGGACGACAAAGAAAACAGCGGCCCGGCCCCCATTCTACGCGCCCTAGCCCTCGCTGCGCTGCCCCGGCTGTAACTCTTACGGTACTGTCGTGTTGCCCAAGAGCCGAAGAAGGGCGACGCCATGAGCCGGAACTGTGGCGGTATAGGCCCCGTTTGCAGGGCTGAGATCCGTACCGGCCCAGATGTCATGCACCATGGCGTCCGAGGGTGCGCCGACGGTGCTCAAGATAAGGGTGATGGATTGGGGGCTTTCGGTCCGGTTGAAGAGGCCTACCGCGACTGCGCCGCCTGAAAGGGGGCGGGACCAGATTTCCGTTTTGTCCTTTAAGCCATCCTGTAAGCCCTCCTGGGCGATGCGGTCGCCTGCGCGTCCGAGCGGGTCCTGGTCGATCGCGATCACTTCCCTGTCGGTCAGCATGCGCAGGGTGGCGGGGGTCATGCGGGCGAGATCGTTGCCGGCGATCAGGGGGGCGGCGAGCAGGGCCCACAGGCTCAGGTGGGTGCGGTACTCGTCTTCCGTCATGCCGCCATTGCCGACCTCCAGGCCGTCAGGGTCGTTCCAGTGGCCCCCATTTGCGTTTCGACCGGCAAATTGTGCGAGGCCGGCCTCCCTGAAGCCGATCTCGGCCATGCGGCGATAGGTGTCGTCGATGTCGCCGGTGGTGCGCCAGGAGTTGCCGCCGACACTTGCACCCCAGCGCCAGACCTGGTCCCAGCCGTACTGGCAGAGGGAGAAGACGATGGAGCGACCGGTTGCGAGGAGCGCATCGTGCATTTTGCGATAGACCGCCTGGTCGGCGGCGAGCCGTTGGGCGGCGTTGGCGGGGGAAGGCTTGCCGTACTTCCCGTCAAGCCGGTTGCCGTAGGAGCACATGTCGTACTTGAGGTAGTCGACACCCCAGGCGGCGAAGGTTTGGGCGTCCTGCCGCTCGTGTTTGTAGCTGCCGCGGTAGTGGGCGCAGGTCCAGGGGCCGGGGGAGGAGTAGATGCCGAGCTTGAGTCTGCGGTCGTGGATGTAGGCGGCGAGGGCGGGCATGTCCGGGAAGCGATCGTTGCCGGAAAGGCGGCCGTGGCGGTCGCGCTTACCCTGCCATCCGTCGTCGATGTTGACATACACGTACCCTGTGTCGCGCATGCCGGTGGAGACGAGGGCGTCCGCCGCGGCGCGGACATCGGCGTCCGTGACACGGTCGGCGAAATGGTTCCAGCTGGACCAGCCCATGGGTGGGGTAAGGGCGAGGGCCGGGCCGGGAGCTTGCGCGCGCAGGGGCAGGGCGCTAAGCAGGGCGATGAGCAGGAGGAAGCGGGTCGGCATGGCGTTCCGAAACAGACTGTAAGCGACGGCGCCCTGCTTGGCAACGGGGAGCGCATCGAAGGATGCATGGGCAAAGTAAAGGTGTTGGCAATCACGGTAGGCGCTCTGGCGGCGGCGGAGCTTGTGCTGCGCAGCTGGAGGCGGTATCCGGTGCGGGGCAAGGTGGCGCTTGTAACGGGCTCCTCGCGCGGGTTCGGCCTCGCGATCGCAGAGCGGTTTGCGCGTGCGGGGGCGCGGGTTGTGCTGACGGCGCGGAACCCGGAAGAGCTTGCCCGGGCGAAGGCGCTTTTGCTGGAGCGGGGCGCCGCGCGGGAAAGCGACCTGCTTGTGATCCCTTGCGACTTGCGTGAGAACGAGGAAGTGATCGGGCTGATGCAGCATGTGCGCGAGCGCTGGGGCAGGGTGGATGTGCTGGTCAACAACGCGGGCGTGATCTCGATCGGGCCGGTTGAGTCGCAGCCGCTCGCGGCATTTGAGGATGCGATCCGGTCGAACTATCTCAGCATGGTTTACACGTCGATCGCCGTGCTGCCGGCGATGCTGAGCCGGGGGGACGGCGCGATCGTGAATATCGCGTCGATTGGGGGAAAGGTGGCGGTGCCGCACCTGCTTCCCTACTCCGGGAGCAAGTTCGCGGCGGTGGGTTTCTCCGAAGGGCTCCATGCGGAGGTGCGGGCCAAGGGGGTGAGGGTGACGACGGTGACGCCGGGATTGCTGCGGACGGGCTCGCCCCGTGGGGCGCTGGTGGTGGGGAAAAGAGCCGAGGAGTTCCGGTGGTTCAACCTGGGGGATTCGCTGCCGGGTGTGTCGTGGAATGCGTATGGGGCGGCAGGAAGGGTCCTGCGGGCGGTGGAAACGGGAGAAACGGAGTTGAGCATTACTCCGCAGGCTGCCCTGGCGGCCCGGTTGGCGCCGCTTGCGCCGGCCTTGACGGCGCAGATTTTATCATGGACAAACCGCTTACTGCCGAGACCGGACGCACGGAATCGTGAGCCCTTGCCAGGGAAGATGGCGACGGAGAAGGATTTGACGGCGTTGACCGGGTTGGGGAGGGAGGCGGAAGAGCGATGGAATGAGGGATGAGTTGCGCGCGCTTTGCGCGGCATCGGTTCGTAGCTCGGTGGGATTGAAGAGGAAAGCAGATCCTTCGTCGCTTTGCTCCTCAGGATGACCCCTCCTTGGAAAGGAGGGAAATGAGAAGGAAGCAAACCCTTCGTCGCTCCGCTCCTCAGGATGACCCATAGTGGGGAGTGGATCGGATTTATAAGAGGCCCCGAAGACCGGGGCCTGCTGGTGGGGCAGCTTCCCAACTAGATCAGGCAGCCTGCTTTGCGCCGCTGTCCTTGGGCACAAGGGCGCCGGTGCGATCTGTCCAAGGGTCGATAACGACCTTGGTGCAGCCGTATTTCTTGTCGCGAAAAACTTCAAACGCCTGGGGAATTTCCTCAATGCCGATGCGGTGCGAGATGATGAAGCTGGGGTCGAGCTCGCCGCGCTCAATACGCTCCAGCAACGGCTGAAGATAACGCTGCATGTGCGTTTGTCCCATCTTCATGGTGATGCCCTTGCCGAAAGCCGCGCCGAAGGGGATTTTGTCGAGAAGACCGCCGTACACGCCCGGAAATGACACTGTACCGCCTTTGCGGACAGCCAGAATAGCCTGTCGCAGCACCGTGGGCCGGTCAAAGGAAAGCTTGAGGCTTTGCTTGGTTTTGTCGTAGATACCACCCGGACCGGTGCCATGCGCTTCAAGCCCGACCGCATCGATGGCCGCGTCCGGTCCCGTGCCGCCGGTCAGCTCACGCAGGCTTGTCAGTACTTCGTGCTTCGAGTAATCGAGGGTTTCCGCGCCGACCTTTGCCGCGAGCGTAAGCCGCTCCGGGAAGCGGTCGATCACGATGACGCGCTTGGCGCCGAACATGAATGCGCTGGCGGCGGCGAAGATGCCGACCGGCCCCGCGCCCCAGATGGCCACGGTGTCGCCTTCCTTGATTTGTGCGTTTTCCGCGCCCATGTAGCCGGTGGGGAAGATATCGGTAAGGAAGAGCAGCTTATCGTCTGGCAGGTCGTTGTTGATTACCAAAGGGCCGACATCGGCGAACGGTACACGGGCATACTGCGCCTGCCCGCCCGCATAGCCGCCGTAGATGTGCGAGTACCCGTAGAGGGAGGCGCCGGAGTAGCCGTACATTGTTTCGGCTGTGGCGGCGTTCGGGTTGGAATTGTCACACAAACTGAACAAGGTGCTTTTGCAGAAGAAGCAGTTGCCGCAAGAGATGGTGAACGGCACCACAACACGATCGCCGCGCTTGACCTTTTTTACCTCGGCCCCGACCTCCTCGACAATGCCCATGAACTCGTGACCCAGGATGTCGCCGGGCTGCATTGTGGGAATGTACCCGTCGTACAAGTGCAGATCAGAGCCGCAGATCGCCGTTCGGGTGATTTTTATGATTGCGTCGTGCGGATTGAGGATCTTGGGATCCGCAACGGTTTGCACTTCCAGGTTTTCTTTTCCCATCCAGCAAAGAGCCTTCATTTACGCAACCTCCTGGTGCACGATGCCACCGGTTTTCGGCGATGTTTTCTGTTGTTCGCGATCGCCTTCAACGGCTTGCGCGAGCTTGGTGGCGGCGCCACGGGTGCCGACGGGCTGGCCCTTGGTGGTCGCGACCTCGCCTGCCTCGGCAAGCTGCTTGAAGTGGCGGAGGTTTTCGCGTACGAAGCCGCCCGGAGTGCGCGAAAACATCCCTCCCAATGCCGCGGCAACCTTGCCCCCGGGGATTAAAAACTCCTGATTGACACGGACGACGGTGCCGCGGCCACTTTCGGCCGGCTCAAAGACGATCTGGCCGGCGGAAGGGATCTGGGGGTCGCCAATGGTACGCCAGGCCAGGCGTTGGCCGGCCTCCTCGGCGGTCCATTCCGCGTCCCACTCAAGCTGTGCGCCGCCGGGCAGGTCCATGACCCAATGCGAAACCTTTGGGTCCGTGCCGTTGGGCGTCACGCTGCGGATCGATTCCATCCAGTTCGGGGAGTTCTCGACTGCGTGCCACATGCTGTAAAGTTCCGCGGCGGGCTTGTCGATCGTGAAGGTAGCCTGCTCCTTGACGAGGCCCTGCAGGGCTCCCCCGAGCACACCCGGCAGCTGCTTCGTCTTGAGCTGCCTGGCGGCGTAAAAGCCGACGGCGAAGAAAAGACCGCCCGCACTGAAGATTTGTTTACGAAGGAGATACGCGGCAGTGACGACGGCGGCATAGGCGAGCGGGCTTTTCGCGGCTTGCCGGGCCTTGCCGGCTTTGGGATTTTGGGCTGTGGAGCCCTGCCCGGCTTGCCCGGAGCCGATACGGGTGCGCGCGTCGAGGGGTGTTTCGATTTCGGTTTGTACCATCGCTTATTTGTCCTTTTATGCTTGGTGAACCGGTGCTTGGTGAACGGGGGAAAGTGACCGGAAGCTCTAGGGAACTAGGATGCTGCCCGGAGCAGCGGTGCAGGGACGGTCTTTACAAATAGCCGGACCGAATAGCCGGCCGCGCTCTAGCGGAAGGGCTAAGCGGCCCCGAGCACTTGTTGGGCGGCGCGGAGGCCGGAGCGGAGCGCGCCGTGAACGGTGCCGGGGTGGCCGGTGGTATCCGTGTGTTCGCCCGCGAAGAACACGGTTTGCTCGATGGGCTGGGCGAGAATAGCTGCGGCACCGGCAGCGCCGGCGGGAGCCGAGCTGTATGCGCCGCGGGTGTACGGGTCGGCCATCCAGTCATGGAAATGCGCGGCAATAAGTTTGGGCGCGAGCGGGCGTCCGAAGATGTTTTCTAGAGTTGCCAGCGCCGCGGCTCGTAGTGCTGCGGCTGCCTGTGTTTGGAGCGCACGCGGGCCGCCTACCCAACAGGTCAGCAGCGGGGTTGGACGAGGGGCAGTCGTCCAGAAGGTAGGCGGGTGCAGGGGCTGGGCGAAGAGGAAGTGCAGCTTTTCGTATGCGGGCGACCAGGGGCGGGAGCGGAACTGGAGCACCATGCGCTGGACGGTACCGGCGCGCAAGCTCCCAGCGGCGGCGAGGGCGGCTTGGGGCTCCGGCGCAAAGCGGACAGAGCGGGCCTGGAGGACGCCGAGCGGAAGGGCGCAGAGGAGCTTCGGGGCGGTCCAGCTTTCGCCATTCGCGTTGTGGGCGGTCGCTGAGCCGGGGTGCCAGGCGATGTGGTGGACGGGGGTGTTGAGCTTGAGCGTGGCGCCGGCGGCGAGGAGGCGGTCGCGCAGGTATGCGGCGAGGGCCGTATAGCCCTTTGCAATGCGGAAGTTCCGGTCGCCGTCGATCGCCTCCTCGGCGGCCTGCTGGCGGGCGAGGCCGAGGATGCCGATCTCGCGGGCGTCGGCGGCGTTGAAGCCTTCCACGTAGTCGCGGGCGCGGGTTTTGTCTTCCCTGCCGGCGTTTGAGCGGGCGAAAAAGGCGTCGAAGCTCATGTCGCCCTCGGCTTGGGCCACGGCAGCCATGCCGTCGAGCAGGGCCCAGGCGCCGGAGTCCTCGGGGCAGCTTTCGAGTTTGCCATTTTTGTCATTTTTGTCATTTTTGTCATTGAGAAAGCAGAGCTGCTCGCCTTGGGCCTCGTAGGTTGCGAGACCGGCTTCGGCGAGGAGGGCGAGGAGCTCGGGCGGGCGGCCGTGGATGAACTCGGCGCCGAGCTCGATGGGCTGAGCAAGGGCGGGCGCGTAGTGGGTACGCATGCGACCGCCAACGCGATCCTGGGCTTCGAGGAGCAGGACGCGCTTGCCTGCCTCGGCGAGGGCGCGGGCGGCGGACAGGCCGGCGATGCCGGCACCGAGGACGATGCAGTCGTAGGTCATGTGCGGGATCGGCTCTGGGCTCGGCTCTGGGATCGGCTCTGGGATCACTTCTGAAGCGTGAGATGCGGGAGGGCTGCGGCGGCTGCGGCGAGGGGGGCGGTCCAGTCGCCAGGCGTTTGCTGGCGGAAGAGCCGGATGTGGGGGTACCAGGGGGTTGTCGCGTCGAGGCCCCAGCGCCAGTCGGCGGCGAAGGGCAAAAGCAGAAGCACGGGTTTGCCGAGCGCGCCTGCCAGGTGGGCGAGCACGCCGTCCACGGTCACAACGACATCGAGCCGGGCGATGCGGAGGGTGAGGTTGGGGAAGTCGGCTTCGATGTTTGCGATCTGCGGGAAGGCTGCCAACTCGGGAAGGCCGGCTTGCTGGAGGCTGTACAGGTCGCAGTGCTCCATAGAGG
>CAXTWG010000058.1:0-14279 GCA_964247895.1 uncultured Acidobacteriaceae bacterium | reverse complement strand
GGGAAGGCGGCCGGACCGTCGGCGCGGGGACGATTTCGGAGATCATCGCGTAGAAGAGGCAACTGTCGGATAAGGAGGCAGGCATGGAGGTCTGGGTTGATGGCCCGAGGGCAACGAATAAGAGCTGGCGAATTGCTTATGATGCTCCACTTTCAAGCTTGGCTACCTTGACGGAAAAGAAAAAGAGCAGGCTCGGGTAAGCCACTGGTCCGAGGAGCGCTTCGCAAGAAGCAAGTTTGCAGGTGAGCTGGGAGCGCGGGAGTGGGTGGAGCGTACGCAGTCCTTCGGTGTGCTGCTCCAAACGTTGCTGAAGGAGAGTAATCCACAAGCGATTCTGCAGAGCCTGCTGTTGGAACGCTCCGGGGGCGCTATCGCGCAGTCGCGAGCATCGCGGGTCGTGAGTTTTGGTTTGACATTCGCGAGGAGGTCGTTGACGACTTGCTTGAGGCAGGCAAAGTGGATGCACTAGACGGAATATGACGGATTGCGTCCGTCGCCGTCCTGCCCTATACACCCGAATTACGGGTGTCATGAACCTCCAGAACAGGGTCGCTTCCGTGTTTAATACAGGGGGAAGGCCGAGACGTACTACAGGCAGCCTCCATCCCGCCGTGACCCGGATGCAATGCTTCTCGTGGAAATTGTAGAAGCCGAGGATTCGGGGCTTTGGCTTCGCATTTTCCGTGAACAAGGGAACATCAGTTCCTGTTGCGCTGGGAGTACGTACTTGGTGTGGATGTGCAAGCGCCGAGAGACAGACCATTTGGCCTGAGTAGCGGAAAGGGTTTAGGATACTGAAATGCGCGAAATTGTGACGTTGGCGTGCGGTGAGTGCAAGGAGCGGAATTACTCGACGACAAAGAACAAAAAGACGACCACGGGCCGGCTTGAGTTCTCGAAGTTTTGCAATCGCTGCCGGAAGCATACGCCGCATAAAGAAACCAAGTGACGCCGGCCGCGTCGGGCAATTACGTCTTTCAGGCGTGAAAGCCAAATGGGTCACCTCCTGAGCTCCATAGGCGACGGAGGCAAACAGGGGGCGTAAGCTCAACGGTTAAACTGTCGGTCTCCAAAACCGAACTTCTCGGTTCGAATCCGAGCGCCCCCGCCAGGTTCTGAAGCAGCAAACCGCGCCCGCCGCGGTAGGAAGTTGGGCGTATGCCCGCGAAAGAGCGAGACAAACCGATGGCAAAGGCAGCGGTAATCCAGGCGGCGCCGGAAAGCGGCCCGCGCCAGGCAAATGCGATCGAGCGGAGCCGGGCTTTTTTGACGGACGTGCGCGGTGAATTGCGCAAGGTCAGCTCGCCTTCGCGCGCCGAGGTGCAGTCGACAACCACGGTTGTGATATTGGCCGTATTTGCGTTTGCCGCATTTTTCTACGTGATCGACTCGGTGCTCGGGTATTTGCTGCAGGCATTGCTGCACTCGCTCGGCGGGTCATAAAACTCCAATTCAGATTCGGATTAGGTCAGAAGGATTGTATGGCGGACGAGCAAGAAGTCGAAGTAGTGGAGCCGGCGCTGGAGCAGGCAGGCGAGGCATCCGAGGGCGCTCCCTCGCTTGAGCCGCCCGCGAATGAGCGTTTCAAGTGGTACATCATTCATGCCTACTCGGGGTTTGAGCGCAAAGTGCGTGAGGCGATCGAAACCCGCATTATTGCGTACGGGCTCCAGCAAAAGATTGGGCGCGTGATGATCCCGCTTGAATCGGTGACCGAGTTGGTCAACGGGAAGAAGAAGACGAGTGAAAAGGTATTTTTGCCCGGGTATGTACTGGTTGAGATGGATCTCGACAACGACCTTTGGCACATCATCAAGAACACGCCGCGGGTCACGGGATTCCTGGGTACGGGCGATAAGCCGGTGGCATTGAGTGAGGAAGAGGTTTCCTCCTTGCTGAATCGCCAAGAATCAAGTAAGGAAAAACCGCAGCTCAAGATCAAGTTCGAGAAGAACGAGTCGGTGCGGATTACCGAGGGGCCGTTCGCCAACTTCAATGGTCTGGTGGATGAGGTGAATGAAGATCGGCAGACCGTGAAGGTCATGGTGACAATTTTTGGCCGGTCCACGCCGGTCGAGCTTGAGTTCGGCAAGGTGGAAAAAGTCGAAGTTTAGAGCTTCGGGATTTTGATTGAGATAAGGACACGCAATGCCTCCCACAAAGAAAGTACAAACCTACGTTAAGCTACAGATCATCGCTGGAAAAGCGACCCCTGCGCCGCCGGTCGGCCCCGCGCTCGGCCAGGCGCAGGTCAACATCATGGAATTTTGCAAGCAGTTTAATGCGCGCACCTCCAACAAGGAGATGGAAGGGCTGGTTATTCCCGTCGTGATCACGGTGTATGTGGACCGGACATTCTCGTTTGTGACCAAGACGCCGCCCGCGGCGGTGCTGCTCAAAAAAGCGGCCGGGCTCGCAAAAGGCTCAGGCGTACCGAACAAGACCAAGGTCGGCACTGTTTCGGAGGCGCAAGTGCGGGAGATCGCGACGCAAAAGATGCCTGACCTGAACGCGACTTCGGTGGAGACGGCAATGAAAAGCATCAAGGGGACGGCGCGCTCGATGGGGATTGAAGTTACGGCATAGCACGAAACTTTTATTTGTCCCAGGAACGGCCCGAATATCCGGTCAGGTGAAAAGAGGTAAGTTTGCTGCGGGGTTCCGTCGCACTACGGTTCGTACTTATCTGTTTTATCGTCGGGATGCTTTCCTGGTTTGGGCGTTATCTGGTCGTAGACGACGCCTTAATCTACGCGCGTTACATCCGCAGCGCGCTTCAGGGACAGGGGCTCGTTTTCAACGTGGGTGACCATGTCAATGCATTGACGTCGCCTCTGTATTGCTATGTGCTTCTGGCCTTGTCAAAGCTGCTCTCTGGGCAGGTGCTGCTGGTATCCAAAGCAATCACGGTTGGATCGCTGCTGGCAGCCTGCTTCATGGCCGAGGCGTTCGCGCCCTATGCCGGGGTGCTGATCGCTGCCACCGCATATTTTTATTCCGCTCCCGGGCTTGAAATGACATTTCTAGTCGCAATGCTGGCGTTGGCCACGCTTGTATACCGGAGTGGCCGGTCGAACCTGCTGCCTGTGATTTGCGTGCTGCTGACGCTGACACGGTTCGAGGCTGGGTTTGCTGGCAGTGCTGCTCCTCGGCGCCCAGTACCGTCGTAAACCCGCTCCGAAGCTATGGTCCTACCTTCCTGCGCTTGCGATCGTGGTCGTGTATCTTTATCTGAACGTCCACTGGTATGGGCAGGTGCTGCCGAGTTCGGCAGCTGCCAAAATAGGGCAGGGCAGGTCGGGATTCTGGGGACGCTGGCCTACCGCGTTCCTGCGCACAGGCGCTCTGATGCAGTATGGGCTGGTCGGTCATACCCGGCTCGTGGTGGCGGGGCTTATGGCGGCCGGGCTGGCTGGGTTACGCTGCAGCTGGCTGGAGGGCGTGGTGTGGGTGCGTCCGGTAACTATCTTTCTGGCGGGGCTGCTCGCGTTTTATGTTCTGTTTAACCTGCCTGGATATCACTGGTATTATGCGCCATTTCTGTTTTATGGAATCGTGTTTGCGGCCATGATCATGCCACACACCCGTCGCTGGCGGGCAGGGTTGGCCGCTGGGTGCATTTTGCTGGCGGGGTACAGCCTTCGGGATTTCAGAGGTCTGGGACCGAATCCTCAGTACATCTGGGCCGATGCCTGGCTGCTCAAGCATGCAGCGACGGGCTCGAGGGTTGCCACGCCGGAAACGGGACTTATCGGCTGGCAGCTCCAGGACTACTACATCATCGACACGGTAGGCTTGACTACTCCAAGGAACGCCGTTTTCACGGCGCATCGTGAGTTCGGTCGGTGGATCGAGGAAGATAGGGCGGATTACGCGCTTGTGCACAGCCCAAATTTTCCGTGGGATAAGGCAGTAGCGCGTGACTCCAGGTATCGCATGGTGGCCTCGTTTGACGGAGAACAGATCTGGGCTCGGCAGGGCGTGGCGCCGTAATGAACATGGGAGGGGTTTGGAACACCAGCGGTCTTCCGCAAGGAAGCATATTGCGCTTCCAAAGCATCCGTAATATTCTCTTTAAAGCCCAGGTTTCAGCGGGTACCACGGTTGGTGCTTGTAGGATGCCATACGGTGGTAGACAGGGATGGTATGTCGAAGAAAGAAACGAAGAATATGGCGGCCGCGCGCGCACAGGTAGAAGCGCGCCCTTATACGCTGGCGGATGCGGTGCCGCTCATCCAGAAGATCAAGTTTGCGAAGTTTGATGAGAATGTGGATCTGACGCTGCGCCTGGGCGTAGACCCTCGGCATGCCGACCAGATGGTGCGCGGCACGGTTGTGCTCCCACATGGGTTGGGCAAGACCAAGCGGGTCGCCGTGATTACGACTGGGGACCGCGTGCGCGAGGCTGAGGCGGCGGGTGCCGAGTTTGTGGGCGGGGAAGAGATGGTCGAGCGAATCCAGAAAGAAGGCTGGACCGATTTCGACGCGCTGATCGCGACGCCGGATATGATGCGTTCTGTCGGGCGGCTGGGTAAGGTGCTGGGGCCACGTGGGCTCATGCCGAACCCGAAGACGGGTACAGTCACGAGCGACGTAGCCGCAGCCGTCAAGGAGATCAAGGCAGGCAAGGTGGAGTTCCGCACGGACAAGACCGCGCTGGTGCATGTGCCCGTCGGTAAAGCATCGTTTCCCCCTGAAAAGCTGATTGAGAATGCAATGACCGTCATCACAAGCGTGATGCGTGCCAAGCCGTCGGCGGCCAAAGGCAAGTATGTGAAGGGGATCACGATCTCTTCGACCATGGGACCGGGAATTCCCCTCGATGCATCGGTTGCGGATACGGCGGCGAAGGTTTAAGAACAGCCAGCGCGCCAGCTTTAGCTTGGCCGCGCGGCACACGGGAACGGGAGTCTCAGAAATATGGCACTAACAAGGGCAAAGAAGGCGCAAAAGGTCGAGCAGCTTGCAACAGAGCTGCAAGGCTCAACAAGCGCGATCGTAGGCACCTTTACCAAGCTGACGGTTTCGCAGGATTTTGCTTTACGCCAAAAGGTGCGGGAAGCAGGCGGGCATTACCGTGTAGTAAAGAACAAGCTGGCCAGCCGGGCTGGTGAGGGCACGGGGATTGCCGAAGCGCTGAAGGGCCTGAAGGGGGTGTCCTCGGTTGCTTACACGAGCGGCGACCCGGTCGCGCTTGCCAAGGCATTATCGGACTGGGTGAAGGAGAACGCGGAGTTCACCTTTAAGCTGGGTATTGTCGACGGCAAGGTCATCAATGTGCAGGAAGTGCAGGCCCTGGCGACCATGCCGGGCAAGAGCGAGATTTTCGCGAAGCTGCTTTTCCTGATCAGCGCCCCAGCGCAGCGTTTGGCGACGGTGATGGCAGCCACGGGACGCGACCTGGCGATCGTGGTGAATCAGGCGGTCGAGAAGGAGAAGTTCGCAGCCGGCGAAGTGAGCGCGGCGCAGGGCACTATGCCTAGCGCAGAAGCGCCCGCCTCGGTTGAGGCACAGGCAGCAGCTCCAGTTGAGGTTACCGCTGAAGCTGCTTTGGAGGCGCAGGCTGAAATCGTGCCCGAGCCCGAGTCGCAGGCTGAGGCCGCTGCAGGCGAAGCGCCGGTTGAAGGGCAATAAACGATAAAAATTCGTTGCCGGCGGGTATAGCTGGAAGCGTGTAAGTTTGGCGAGGCAAGCGAAGCCGGGGTGCTGGTCTGGGCACATCGGAAACCGGAGCCGCTAGGCCGCCAAGACAGCAGGGAACAAAGCCGGGGCTTGCTCCGGTCAGAACAGACAAAGGTTAAGGGAGAAGGAACATGGCGGATCTCGCGCAGTTGGAAGAACAGATTGTTGGGTTGACCTTGCTGGATGCGGCAGCCCTGGTAAAGAAGCTCGAAGAGCGTCTTGGCGTATCGGCGGCGGCAGCGGCCCCGGTGATGATGGCGGGCGGCGGTGGCGCGGCGGCAGCAGAGGCCGCGGTGGAGCAAACCGAGTTCACGGTCATCCTCAAGGACGCGGGCGCAAACAAGATCAACACGATCAAGGCAGTACGCGAAGTAACCGCGCTCGGCTTGAAAGAGGCCAAGGACTTGGTCGATGGCGCTCCCAAGCCGCTCAAGGAAAACATCAGCAAGGAAGATGCTGAGGCCATCAAGAAGAAGTTCGACGGTGTAGCGACGGTTGAAGTCAAGTAGTTTTCCATAAGAAAGCGGCCTCGGGAAAGCAACCCGGAGCCGCTTTGCTTGCATTGGTTACAAAAGTGCAGTATCCTTACCTTTGTGTCGCCTATACCCGAGCTACCGCTTGGTTTTCCGTCTCAGCAAATTAGCCCTGGAAGTCTTTTCCGTATGCAGAGTGTATCGGGCAAGATAATTTCCTTCCCCTCTGTCGGAGGGGCGAGCCATCCACGCCCTATGCGGCAGGAAGCAGTCGCGCGCATCGCAACAGATTTATAGTCTCGTTTCGGTCCGGCTTGCAGCCTTCGAGGCGGCAGGCTTTTTCGCATTGCAACAGGCGGGGTGAAGAGGATTTCTCCGCGCGGCCTGAATAAATGTCACGATACGTCCAACCTATGCCTTTTGGCAACTAGTATTGGGCGGGAAAGTTCGCTAGGCGGTTCCCTGCTGAACGAGGCAGCAAGGAACAGACAACGCCTGAGCAAAGTGCAAGCGAGCGTAGGCTGCGGGGTTCCGGGCAGCCTGCCACCCTCTCGTGTACCCGGCCAACAGAGGAGCCATCGATGCCGAACGAGACACGCGCCCTGCGCAGCCGACTCGACTTTTCCAAGATCCCCACTCCGATTCAAATCCCTAACCTGATTGAAGTGCAGCGTCGTTCTTATGAGCGCTTCCTGCAGATGGACAAGCTGCCGTCGGAGCGCGATGACAACGGCCTACACTCCGTATTCACATCCGTGTTTCCGATTACGGACTTCCGCAATATCTCGCAGCTGGATTTCGTGGACTTTTCGATCGGCAACTGGGAGTGCAAGTGCGGCCACCTCAAGGGCCTCCACCATCTCCGCACCGCTTGCCACAACTGCGGCAACATGGTCATCACGGACCCGTTCCACCCGGGCGACGTGCTGTGCCACAAGTGCGGTACCTACAACAAGAACACCCCGGACTTCTGCAATAAGTGCGGCGACCCGGTCGGGTTGCAGTTAAAGTACGACCAGGCGGAGTGCGAAGAGCGGGGCATGACTTACTCGGCGCCACTGAAAGTGACGGTCCGCCTCACGATCTACGACAAGGACCCGGACACGGGTGCGAAGTCGGTGCGCGACATCAAGGAGCAGGAAGTTTTCTTCGGCGACATCCCGCTGATGACCCAGAACGGCACCTTTATCGTCAATGGCACCGAGCGTGTGATTGTGTCGCAGCTGCATCGCTCGCCGGGCGTGTTTTTCGAGACTGCGAACAACCGCACGTATTTCCTGGGCAAGATCATTCCCTACCGCGGCTCATGGGTGGAGTTTGAGTATGACCAGAAAAACACCTTGTATGTTCGCATCGATCGCAAGCGCAAGTTCCTGGGCACCATCTTCCTGCGCGCGCTTGGGCTGAGGAGCGACGAGCAGATTCTGCGCGCCTTCTACACCGTCGACACACTGAAGATGCGCGACGGCAAGATGTTCTGGACGCTGCCTGCGGAAGGGCCGACCAACCTGCTGGGTATCAAACCCTCCACGGCTGTTACGGCGAACGGGAGCGAGATCGTTCCGGCAGGGCGAAAGATTTCTCCGTCGATCCTCAAGAACCTGCGTGCCGCGGGCGTGCAGGAGATCGAGGTCGAAGGCGCGGACCTGGACGGCGCGATGCTGGCCGCGGACGCGCTCGATACCGAGACCGGCGAGGTCTTTCTCGAGGCCAACCTGGAGCTGACCCCGGACAAGCTGCACAAGGTGGCGCAGGCCGGCATCACGGAGGTCCAGGTCTTTTTCCCCGAGAAGGATGACGTGGGCAACATCATCACCAACACGCTGCGTCGCGACTCGGTCCGCAAGCCGGAAGAGGCGCTGATTGAGATCTACCGCAAGCTGCGGCCGGGCGACCCGCCGACGCTTGACACGGCGACCGCGCTGTTCGAGGGCATGTTCTTCGACCCGCGGAAGTACGACTTTTCGCGCGTGGGCCGGCTCAAGTTCAATATCAAGCTGTATGAGAACCAGGATGCGACCTCCCTCGACCACAGGACGCTGACCCCGGACGACTTCTACTCGACGATCCGGTACCTGCTCAAGCTGCGCAAGAACATCGGCGCGGTTGATGACATCGACCACCTCGGCAACCGGCGTGTGCGCGCAGTGGGCGAGCTGATGGAGAACCAGTTCCGCATCGGGCTTGTACGCATGGAGCGCGCCATCAAGGAAAAGATGAGCGTGTACCAGGAGATGTCGACGGCGATGCCGCACGACCTGATCAACGCGAAGCCGGTCATGGCGGCTATCCGCGAGTTCTTCGGCTCCTCGCAGTTGTCGCAATTCATGGACCAGACCAACCCGCTCTCCGAGATCACGCACAAGCGGCGGCTTTCGGCGCTTGGGCCGGGCGGCTTGTCGCGCGAACGCGCGGGCTTCGAAGTCCGCGACGTCCACCCGACGCACTATGGACGCATCTGCCCGATCGAAACGCCGGAAGGTCCGAACATCGGGCTCATCTCCTCGCTTTCCTGCTTCGCGCGGATCAATGAGTACGGCTTCATCGAGAGCCCGTACCGTCGCGTACGCGGGGCGCAGTTGCTCGATTACGTGCAGGTGACCAATGCCGGCGAAAGCGGACTGCGGGTCGGCGACCACCTTGAAAAGACCGAGGCCCTGAAGAAAAACGAAGAGCTGAGCGCGGCGGGCAAGCGGACGATTGAGCACGATCCGTTCTCGTTTTATCTGTCCGCGTGGGAGGAAGACCGCCACACCATCGCGCAGGCGAATGTGGAGCTGGATGAGGAGCTGCGCATCACCGCCGAGCTTGTGAACGCGCGCCGCCAGGGCAACTTCGTCCTGGTCTCTCGCGACGAGATCGACTACGTGGATGTCAGCCCCAAACAGCTTGTATCTGTGGCTGCCTCGCTCGTGCCCTTCCTGGAGCATGACGATGCAAACCGCGCGCTGATGGGCGCGAACATGCAGCGGCAGTCCGTGCCCCTGCTGGTCGCCGAAGCCCCGTATGTCGGTACCGGCATGGAAGGGGTGACGGCGCGGGACTCCGGCGCGGTCATCTCGGCGCGGCGCAACGGCGTGGTGGATTCGGTCGACTCCGAGCGCATCATCATCCGTGTCGAAGGCGAGCACCACCCCACGCAACTGTCGCGTGAGGTCGGCTCCGACATCTACCAGCTCACCAAGTTCAAGCGCTCCAACCAGAACACTTGCATCAACCAGAAGCCGATCGTGCGTCAGGGCGACCGGGTTTTAAAGGGCCAGGTGATCGCGGACGGACCTTGCACGGAGCAGGGCGAGCTCGGCCTGGGCCGGAACGTGCTGGTCGCGTTCATGCCGTGGCGCGGGTACAACTTCGAGGACGCGATCCTGATCTCGGAAAAGCTGGTCCGCGAGGACTACTACACCTCGGTCCACATCGAGGAGTTCGAGATCGAGGCGCGGGACACGAAGCTGGGGCCGGAAGAAATCACCCGCGACATCCCCAATGTTTCCGAGCACGCGCTGCGCGACCTGGACGAGTCGGGCGTGATCCGGATCGGTGCCAAAATCCGGCACAACGACATCTTGGTCGGCAAGGTCACGCCCAAGGGCGAAACCCAGCTCACCCCCGAAGAGAAGCTACTCAGGGCTATCTTCGGCGAAAAGGCCGGCGATGTGCGCGACGCCTCGCTCACCTGCCCTCCGGGCATCGAAGGCACGGTAGTGGACGTGCGCATCTTCTCCCGCAAGGGGCAGGAAAAGGATGAGCGCGCGTTGCAGATCGAGGCCGAGCAGATCGCGAAGCTTGAAAAGAACCTCGCCGATGAGATCCGTATCCTCACCGACGAGCGGCTCAAGCGGCTGGAGATGATCCTGGGCGGCAAGGAAGTCCAGGCCGACCTCCACGACGAGCGGACCAACAAGCGCCTGCTGTCGAAGGGCATGCTGCTCGACCGCGAGACCATCGAGCTGATCTCGACCAAGAACCTGAAGCGGATCCGCTACAACGATAAGGACCCGCGGGTGAACGAGCAGATCGATGAGATCGAGGAGATGACCTCGCGTCAGATCGATGTGCTCCGCAAGATCACCAACGACAAGATCGCGAAGCTGCAGAAGGGCGACGAGCTTTCGCCGGGCGTTATCAAGCTTGTGAAGGTGTACATCGCCATGAAGCGCAAGCTGAGTGTGGGCGACAAGATGGCGGGCCGCCACGGGAACAAGGGCGTGATCGCGCGCATCCTGCCCGAGGAGGACATGCCGTACTTGCCGGACGGGCAGCCGGTCGAGATCGTGCTGAACCCGCTCGGCGTGCCATCCCGGATGAACGTCGGGCAGATCCTGGAAACCCACCTGGGCTGGGCGGCGCACGAGCTCGGCGCCAAGGTTGCGGCGCTCGTGAAGCAGCACCAAGATAAATCTGACCAGGCAGAAGGTGCGAACCAGGTCCGGGAGGTCTTCAAGGAGGCGTTCCAGGGCACCGCGGCTTTGCGGCAGCTGCTCGAGCTCGATGACGAGCAGGTGATGCGGGTCGGCCTCGGCATGAAGCGCGGTATCTGGTTCGGCACGGCCGTGTTCGACGGCGCGCGCGAAACCGAGATCAAGGCACTGTTGAAAGCAGCGGGGTTGCCGAGCTCGGGCAAGACGGCGCTGTTCGACGGCATGACGGGCGAGGAGTTCGAGCAGCCGGTCACGGTCGGCTACATCTACATGCTCAAGCTGTCGCACCTGGTCGACGACAAGATCCACGCGCGTTCGATCGGGCCGTACTCGCTGATCACCCAGCAGCCGCTGGGCGGCAAGGCGCAGTTCGGCGGGCAGCGGTTCGGCGAAATGGAGGTGTGGGCGCTCGAGGCGTATGGCGCGGCCTACATTCTCCAGGAGCTCTTGACCGCGAAGTCCGACGACGTCTTCGGCCGCACCAAGATCTACGAGGCCATCGTCAAGGGCGAGGCGGCGATCGAGCCGGGCGTGCCCGAGTCGTTCAACGTACTCATCCGCGAGCTGCAGGCCCTGTGCCTGGATGTCGAGCTGATGAAGCAGTCGGACCTGGACGCGGCGAAGCTGCCGCAGCCGGAGCCGCTGATGGCGGCGGCAGACTGATCGCGGTCATTCGAGAGGAGCACAAGCAGATCCTTCGTCGCTTGCGCTCCTCAGGATGACCCCGCTTTTGAACTTTGTAGGAAAAGGGCCGCCGTTCCGCGAGCAAGCGCTCCCGGGGGCGAACAGCGGCCCGACCACCACAAGCCCCGGGACCGAAAGCGCCCCCGAGCGCAGGAGGAACACCCTTGTACCGTTCCAGCCCATTCGAACTCTCCGGCCCGATCACCGACTTCGACGCGATCCGCATCCAGCTCGCCAGCCCCGAGAAAATCCGCTCGTGGTCACATGGCGAGGTCACCAAGCCTGAAACCATCAACTACCGCACCTTCAAGCCGGAGCGGGACGGGCTGTTCTGCGCCCGCATCTTCGGCCCGGTCACCGACTGGGAGTGCCTGTGCGGCAAGTACAAGCGCATGAAACATCGCGGTGTGATCTGTGACAAGTGCGGCGTCGAGGTCACCCTCTCGAAGGTCCGGCGCGAGCGGCTTGGCCACATCGAGCTTGCTTCGCCTTGCTCGCACGTCTGGTTCTTCAAGGGCCTGCCTTCCCGCATCGGCCACCTGCTCGACATCTCCCTGCGCGACCTTGAGGCCGTTCTTTACTTCGAGAGCTACGTCGTGGTCGATCCGGGCGACGCGCCCGTAAAAGAGCGCGAGATCATCAAGGACGAGACCAAGTTCCGCGAGCTCGACCAGCAGTACCGGCCGACTGGCTTCAAGGGCATGATGGGTGCCGAAGCCATCAAGGAACTGCTCAAGCGGGTTGAGATTCAGGAGCTTTCGATCGAACTGCGCGAGCGCATGAAGACGGAAACCTCCCTCCAGAAGCGGCTCAAGTACTCCAAGCGCCTCAAGGTCGTCGAAGCTTTCCGCAAGTCGGGCAACAAGCCGCAGTGGATGATTCTCGATGTCATTCCCGTAATTCCACCGGAGTTACGGCCATTAGTCCCGCTCGACGGCGGACGGTTTGCCACCTCAGACCTGAACGACCTGTACCGCCGCGTGATTAACCGCAACAACCGCCTCAAAAAGCTCATGGACCTCCATGCGCCCGAAGTGATCGTGCGGAACGAAAAGCGCATGTTGCAGGAGGCCGTCGACGCGCTGTTCGACAACGGCCGCCGCGGACGTGTGCTGCGCGGCGCGAACAATCGCCCGCTCAAGTCTCTTTCCGACACCCTCAAAGGCAAGCAGGGCCGGTTCCGCCAGAATCTGCTCGGCAAGCGCGTCGATTACTCCGGACGCTCGGTCATCGTCGTCGGGCCGGAACTAAAGCTGCACCAGTGCGGGCTGCCGAAGAAGATGGCGCTCGAACTGTTCAAGCCGTTCATCTATCACCGTCTGGAGCAGACCGGCCACTGCACGACCATTAAGCAAGCAAAAGAGATGGTGGAAATGCAGGAGCCCGTGGTCTGGGACATCCTGGAAGAGGTCATCAAGGACCACCCGGTCCTGCTGAACCGCGCCCCCACGCTCCACCGTCTGGGCATCCAGGCGTTTGAGCCTGTTCTGGTGGAAGGTAAGGCGATCAAGATTCATCCGCTCGTCTGCACCGCCTTCAACGCGGACTTCGACGGCGACCAGATGGCCGTGCACATCCCGCTCTCACCCGAGGCGCAGGTCGAAGCGTCCGTGCTCATGCTGGCGTCCCACAACATTCTCTCGCCCGCATCTGGACAACCCATCACGGTCCCGACGCAGGACATGGTGCTCGGTCTGTACTACCTGACCAAAGCCAAGAAGGGCGGCAAGGGCGAGGGCCGCGCGTTCGCGAACACCGAGGAAGTGCTGATGGCGCTGGAGGCGAAGGAGGTCGAAACCCTGACCCCGATTCGCCTGCGCTACAGCGGGTCCGTGCTCGATATGACGACCGCGTACGACGACCAGGACCTGACCCACACCGAGCCCGTGCAGTTCGACCGGCAGTTTATCCAGACCACGGTCGGCCGCGCGATCTTGAACGACGCGCTCGCGCACGGCATGCCGTACATCAACGGGCTGCTCAAAAAGAAGGGCATCGGGCAGCTGGTGAATTACTGCTACCTGAACCTGGGCCTGGAAACGACGGTCAAGATGCTCGACCGAATCAAGGACCTCGGCTTCCAGTACGCGACGCGCTCCGGCCTCTCGGTCGGCCTGGACGACATGGTCATCCCCGACTCCAAGTACCCCGTGGTGCGCGAGGCGGAGCAGCAGGTCGTCGCCGTCACGCAGCAATATCTGGACGGCGCGATCACCAACGGCGAGCGCAACAACAAGGTCATCCAGCTGTGGTCCTCGGTCACCGAGAAGGTCGCCGACGAGATGTTCAACAACATGAAGAACGCGGATAAGGAGGGGACCATGAACCCGATCTACATCATGGCCGACTCCGGCGCCCGCGGCTCCAAGCAGCAGATCCGGCAGCTTTCCGGGATGCGCGGCCTGATGGCCAAGCCTTCTGGCGAGATCATCGAAACGCCGATCACGGCGAACTTCCGCGAGGGGCTCACGGTGTTGCAGTATTTTATCTCCACGCACGGCGCGCGCAAGGGCCTGGCGGATACGGCGCTCAAGACCGCGGACTCAGGCTACCTGACCCGCCGTTTGGTCGACGTGGCGCAGGACGTGATTGTGTCCGAGCTCGACTGCGGCACTTCCGACGGCATTTACGTCATGCCGATCGTCGAGTCCGGCGAGATCATCGAGCCGCTACGCGACCGCATCATCGGCCGCGTCTCACTCGAGCGGATCAAGGATTTCGAGGGCAACGCGATCGTCGAGATCAACCAGGAGATTTCAGAAGACCTCGCTTCGGCGATCCAGGCTTCCGGCATCGAGCGGGTCAAGATTCGCTCCGTGCTCACCTGCGAAAGCAAGCGCGGCGTCTGCATCCACTGCTACGGGCGCAATCTGGCTTCGGGCCGTCTGGTCGAGCTCGGCGAGGCGGTCGGCGTTATCGCGGCGCAGTCCATCGGCGAGCCGGGCACCCAGCTCACCATGCGTACCTTCCACATCGGCGGCACGGCTTCGCGCGTCAACGAGCAGTCCAAGCTCGACGC
>CAXTWG010000057.1:0-14358 GCA_964247895.1 uncultured Acidobacteriaceae bacterium | reverse complement strand
GCAAAAGGGTGGGAGCTGGGGAGAACGGTTATCTCGCGGCTCCCACGGCTCCTGTCGCGGACGTTACTCAATCTGCAGGATGGACAGGATCGCTTGTTTGAGCGGGCTTGCCGGAGCCGGATCGTAGGTTGGGTCGAGCAAGCCGTAGCGGTCGCTTCCGTTCAGGGCCCAGTAGGTCCAGCTGAGGTTGGGATGGAGGGCGACGTAGGTGGCCAGACTGCTGAACCATTGGCCTTGTGAGCCGTTCACGTCGCTCACAAGGTCCGTGGCGACATCCGTGGTGCCGAACTCGCCCAGCCATACCGGCGCTTGCTTGTTGGTGGAGATGTAACCCCAGGTCTGGTCCCACAAGGTGGATAGACTCCCATAAGTAGTTGTGCTGTTGAAGAAGGGCTGCTGGTACTCGACCGGTCCGTAATCATGGGCGGAGTAGACGACATGACGCGCCCTGGGCAAAACGACCGGATACTGGGCCACACCACGCAGCTGGCCACCGTTCCAGTAATAGTTGTTGTCGTATTCGTCGACCCCCTCGACGAAAATAAGCAGGTAAGGGTTGACCTGCTGGATGCGCTCGCCGGCGCGCGTGGCGGCCTCGGGCCAGTTGTGGAGCAGGTCGTTCACCGGGCAGCCCGCAGCGGCGGTGTTGGTATCGCCGGTCCAGCAGGAGCCGCCGGCGTAGGCATTGTGCGGTTCGTTCCGGAGGTCCATGCCGACGACGGTGGGGTTGTTCCGGTAGCGCTCGGCCAGTGTCGCCCAGTCCTGAAGCCAGGAGCTTTCCGGGTAGTCTGCCGTATACCAGAGACCGGTGGCCTCGGCGGAGCTGCCGGCCTCGGAGCGGTGATTATTGAGAATGACATGGAGGCCGAGCTTGCCTGCGTCCTCGATGATCTTGTCCATGATTTTGAGCGCGTGAGCACCTTGCAGGTCGGTGTTGATGGGACCGGAAGCGTTGCTGAAGCTGATCTGTCCGGCCGCGGGGAGGGGATTGGTCTCGATAAGCTGGTTGGAGAAAGGGAGGCGGATGACGTTGTAACCGTTGTTCTTCACTGCCTGGAGAATGGTCCGGTAATCCTGAGCGTACAGGCTGCCGACGACAAGGTTTGTGGTTTCAAAACCGTACCAGTTGACGCCGTGCATACGGATGGGTTGGTTGCTGCTATCCAGAATTTGTGCGCCGCGGGTGTGCCAGTACTTCGACGCGTTTTGTGCGTATATGGCAGGGGCGAACCCGGCCAGGCTGAACGACGCGAGGGCAAGGGCGGCGGCCTGCAACTTGCGCAAAGCCTTCCGTGAGCAAGGTGCCAGAGTGCGAAGATTGAGCATATAAGCCTTTCAGGTTGCGGTCCGGAGTGTGTGGGCAAAGACACCTTGCGAGGCCCGGGCGGATTATAGCCACCGTTCTTCTCGGTTGACCACCGCCGTTTCATCGGCCCAACGTTTTGCGCCCGCTAACCCATGCGTGGGCAGACCATGCCGGCCCGGCTGGAGTCCAAGCCTTTGAGTCCATCCGTAACTGGCGCGGGCAGCCTATTCAAGATAAAAAGAATGCAGGAGAAGCGGAATGCGTGGCGCTCCCAAGACGCGCGGTCGGGGCTGGTTCAGATACATCGCTTGCTGGCTGGCATGGTTTCCCCTGCTGCCCATTGCCTTTTCACAGAACGCCGACCCGCTTAACCAGGTGCATGTGCAGCCGCCGCCGCCGGAGTCCACGCCGGCGCCCACACCGAAAGGCGAAAAGCCGCTGGAGGGTCCGGCGGCCTTGAAGGCTCGCCCGAACGAGCGCATCCGGGTGGACGTAAATCTCACGTTGATCCCGTTGAGCGTGACCGATCCGATGAACCGGCTGGTGACGGGGCTGGAGCGGAACAACTTTTATATCTATGAAAAGGGAACGGCAGGGCCCGAGCATCTGGAGCAGATCAAGACGTTCTCGACCGAGGACACCCCGGTGTCGCTGGGCATCATTCTGGACCTGAGCGGGTCCATGTCGAACAAGTTCGTCCGGTCGCGGCAATCGGTGAAAGCATTCCTGAAAACGGCCAACCCGGAAGATGAGTTTTTCGTAGTGGGTTTCAATGACCGGCCGGAACTGATTGAAGACTTCACCTCGAACATCGAGGATGTGGATGCGCGGCTGTCGCTCATCAAGCCGGGGAAGAGGACCGCGCTGCTGGATGCCATCTATTACGGCGTCAATAAGATGAAGGATGCCAAGTACTCGCGGAAAGCGCTGCTCCTGGTTTCGGACGGCGGCGACAACCGCTCGCGATACACGGAGAACGAGGTACGGTCGATCGTCCGCGAATCGGATGTGCAGATGTATGCGCTGGGGATTTTCGACGAGTACGCGCCGACGACGGAAGAGCGTCTGGGGCCTCTGCTCCTGAACGACCTATGCGAAGACACGGGCGGGCGGCTGTTCCGAGTCAACGACCTGAACGACATGGCGGACGTGGCGGCGAAGATCAGCAATGAAATCCGGGATGAATATGTGCTCGGGTACCGGTCGACCGATGCGAAGCGCGACGGCAAGTGGCGTAAAGTGAAGGTAAAGCTCGAGCCGCCGCCGGGGCTGCCGCCGCTGACCGTCCACGCCCGAGCTGGGTACTATGCGCCGATTCAGTAGTCAACTCGTGTTGTTGTCGTACCTGCTGGTGCCGGTTGCGCTGCGCCCGCAGGCGGCTGCGCCCATACACGCGCAGGCGGCTGCGCCCATACAAAAGACTGCGGCCGTGTATCCAGCGGAAACGCAGATCCCGCTCGATGTGGAGCGGGATCCCGTGGTTTCGCCGGATGCGGCGGACAACGCGGCGGTGAAGCCTGGGGCGCTGATGGATGCGAGCGCCGCGAGCAAGGGCGCACAGGAGCTGGACAAGTCGAGTGGGCGCTATACCTTGCGGCAGGATGTGTCGGAGGTGGTGCTGAACGCAACGGTACTCGACGATGGCGGTAGGCTGGTCAACGACTTGTCCAGGGAGGATTTCCATATTTTCGAGGATGGAGTGCCGCAGACGATCGCTGCGTTCACACACTCGGACACGCCGGTATCGATGGGTATCCTGGTCGACAACTCGGGCTCCATGCGGACCAAGCGCAATGCGGTGAACGCGGCGGCGCTGGACCTGGTAAAGGCGTCCAACCCGCAGGATGAGACCTTTGTTGTCAATTTCTCGGACGAAGCGTTTATCGACCAGGATTTTACGAGCAACCTGAACAAACTGCGCGATGGGCTGGCCCATTACGACTCAAAAGGCGGTACGGCGCTTTATGACGCGACCGTGGCCTCGGCGGACGAGCTGAGTAAAGGTGCTAAAAGGCCGAAGCAGGTGATTTTGATCATCACGGACGGCGAGGACAATGCGTCCGGGTTGACGCTGGAGCAGACGATCCGCCGGGTACAGGATTTGCAGGGGCCGATCGTCTACTGCATCGGGCTCCTATTCGGCTCGGACGGCGGCGGGCACGAGGCGCGGCAGGCTAAGCGGGCGTTGCAGCTTTTGTCGCAGGAAACGGGCGGGATCGCGTATTTCCCGCACTCGCTCAACGACGTGGACGCGATTGCAGACCAGGTTGCCAAGGATATTCGGTCGCAGTACACCCTGGGATATCACTCGACCAAACCGGCCGCGCAGGGCGGCTACAGGCAGGTGCGGGTGCTGGCGCACGCGACGGGCGGCAAGAAGAACCTGAACGTGCGGACGCGCAGCGGATACTACCCCAAGGCGAGCGCCCAGCCGGCACACGAGCCCCAAGTGAGCCGCGAAGGCGGCGGCGCGCAGTAAGGGCCGTCTCCCCGCATCTCAAACTCAGGAGGGCATATGGCTGGATGTGAGGAGATACGAGTGCCGAGCGTGACGCGGGAGCACTTGGCGGCGTTTCTGCAAAGAGGCGCGCAGATGGGGATGCCGGAGCTTGCGGGGAAGGGTGACCGGGGTGAGGTGTCGCACAGCGGCGCGACCGTGCGGTGGGAGTACCGCGCCGACGAGCAGGCGCTGGTGGTGCAGTGCACGGAAGCGCCGGCGCTGATGCCCTGCACAATGATCAACACGCGGATTCAGGAGGTCATTGCGTCCGTGATGAAGCAGGATACGAGGCGGGAGCAGGCTTAGCTGCCGGCTCGCGCCCTTGGCGGTAACCCGCGTAACGCGCCGTTCCGGCTCCTTATGCCTGGGCCGGATGTGAAGGACTCAAGAGCCGTGCGAAACTGCCGATAGAAGGAGTGGCATGAGCAGCGAGCTGAAGCGGCGCAGAATCTTGTACGTAGCGGCCCTGAGCGCGGGCAATACCTCGGCCTACAGGATGGAGGCGCTGCGGCGGCTCGGGCAGGAGACGGTGCCGTTTCCACTGGAGCCGTGGGAGCCGAAATCGCGCTATCTCGGAGCTCTCAAATACCGCTACCCAGTAGGTCCGTTGGTCGCGCCCATCAACCGGGCGCTGTTGCGGGCTGTGCGGGAGCAATCTCCAGAGGTGGTGTGGCTGGACAAGCCGGTTGACTTTACCCCGGCAACGGTCGAGGCAGTCAAGAAAACAGGCGCTCAGGTTGTTTGCGTGAATCAGGACAATCCATTCGGGCCCCGGGAGGACGGTTGCTGGACTCAATTCTTGCGGGTGTTTCGGTCCTTCGATCTCAACTGTGTGTTTCGCGACGCGGATGGAGTCCGGTATCGCGACTGGGGGCTGCCGTATGTGCAGCTGCTCTTCTCCTACGAGCCTTCGCAGCATTTCGCCCCACCGTCAGGTTGGAGCGATGCGGACCGAGACCGGGGAGTGTCGTACACCGGGAGCCCGCTTGAGGACCGTCCGGCATTTTTGGCCCGCCTTGGAGATGAGTTTGGGCTGTCGCTCGCGGTAGCGGGGCCGCGTTGGGACAAGACCTGGACACCGGAGTTGCGAGCCAAGTACGTGACCGGCGGCATGATGCGGGACGCAGCCTACCGCGAGAGCATTTGGCGGTCGAAGGTGAACCTAGCGTTTGTAACGCATAAGAACGAGGACGATGTAGCGCATAAGGCGATCGAGATCGCGGCGTGCGGGCAGTTTTTACTGGCGGAGCGCGCTTCCGGCCACCAGCGCTGCTTTGAAGAGGGGAAAGAGGCAGAATTTTTCGGCTCGGCAGAGGAATGCGCGGAAAAGGCGCGGTACTACCTCGATCGGCCTGAGGAGCGGGCGAGGATCGCGGAGGCGGGGCATTTGCGAGCGGAGCGTTCGGGGTACAGCAACGATGCGCAGCTTGCGAAGGTGCTTCGACGGCTGGACGGCTTGCAGGGGTGAGTACGCGTTCCATACTGGGGCTGGATTCGTGCGGGGCGGAGCCGACATTGGCGCTGGGGCAGCTCGAGAGCGGGCAGGTGCGGATCGTGCGTGAGGCAAAGCTGGGCGCGCGGACAGCCGGTGCATTGCTGACGAAGGCGTTCGCCGAAGTGCTGGGCGAGCTCCCGCCTGCGGATTTGTACTCAGTTGTCGTTGTGCGCGGGCCGGGCAGATTTAGGGGGATGCGGGTGGGGTTAAGCGCAGTGAAGGCTTTGTCGGAGGCGGCCGGGTTACCGGTTGTTGCGCTTTCTCGGCTGGCGATCCTGGGCGAGCTTGCAAGAACTGAATACGCCGCGCTCGACGCGGGACGGGGCAGCGTTTATCTGCGCGCGGCTGCGAGCGGGGAAGAGCGGCTTCTCCGTGCCGATGAGGCATGCGTGCTGATGGGGGCAGGAAAAGCAGCGGTATGCGAGGAGCGGGTGGCGGCATTGCTGCCCGGCGCACGGTGGCTCCCCGCGCCCACGGCGGCCGATGCGCTGCGGTTTGCAGGCGGGCGGGTGCTGGCCGGCGCGTGGGACGATGTGGCTCTGCTCGACGCACTTTACCTGTGGCGGGCGGAGCAGATGCCGCGGATTTCTGCTTGATTTTGATCAGGCCGATGCGCGCAGGGGACATCGGTGCGGTGATAAGGATCGCAGCGGAGGTGCCGACCGCGCCGCACTGGCCGGAGTTCGAGTTTGCGCGCATGCTGCAGGTCGTGGAGGAGCCACCATTCCGGCGCGGGGCCTGGGTTGCCCAGGACGAGGACAGCAAAGTACGCGGTTTTGCAATGGCGAGCCGTGTTGCGGATACGGCGGAATTGGAGGCGGTTGTGACTGCTCCTGCATGCCGCCGGCGAGGCATCGGTTTGGCGCTGGCCGGGGCCGTCGTTGCTTGGAGCCTGGAGGGAGGCGCTGAGCGATTGCTGTTGGAAGCCAGAGTGTCGAACGAGGCTGCGCTGCAGCTGTATACGCGGATAGGTTTCGGACGGGATGGAGTAAGGCGCGCTTATTATCAGAATCCTGAAGAGGATGCCATGCTGCTGAGCTTGCCATTACGCGCGGGTTGACCGGATCGGGACCGATAGGATCGCGGGGTGCGAAAAGGGAATCGAGCGTAAGGAGAGGCCGATTGGGGAGTTCGGCTCCCATGCGTCGCTCTATAATCAGGAGAATGGTTCGAGACGGTTATCTGTACGGTATTTCACTGGTGCTGGTTGCGATTGTGATCGCGGCGCTTACCCAGACCTGGTGGTGGAGTGCGCTGCCGCTTGGATTCGCGGGTTTTTTTCTTTGGTTTTTCCGCGATCCAAAGCGCGCGATCCCGTCGGGAGAAGGTTTGGTGGTTTCGCCGGCGGACGGCAAGGTGACCAGTGTGGAGCGTATCGTCACGCCCGCGGGTGAACGGACTCGCATTTCCATTTTTTTGAACGTGTTCAATGTGCATGTGAACCGGGCGCCGGTTGCCGGTGTCGTGCGTGAGGTGCGCTACCAGAAAGGCGCGTTTGTGAATGCGATGGATGCGGCTTCGGCTGACCGAAACGAGCAGAACATTTGCGTCATGGAAGCCGAAGACGGGTATGAGATTGTTTTCAAGCAGATCGCGGGTCTGCTGGCGCGGCGCATCGTGTTCAAGCAGGTGGTGGGGGACCGGTTGGCGCGCGGGCAGCGTGTAGGGCTGATCAAGTTCGGCTCGCGGACAGACCTGATCCTGCCCGCGGACACGGATATACGAGTGCAGGTTGGAGCGGTGGTCAAGGGAGGCAGCTCGGTGCTGGCCTGTCTTGTGCCCACGGGGCGGCCCTCAGCGCGTGTGAGCGTAGCTTCCGGTGCCGCTGTGGAGTCGCCGCGGTGAGTGAACAGCCGCAGCGGCTTGGCCCATTGCCAATGCCGGTTCGGGCGCAGCGACGCAGGTCCAGAGGCATGTACATCCTGCCGTCCTTGTTTACTGCGGGCAACATCGCCGCAGGCTATTACGCGATCACCCAAAGCCTGCAAGGCTCGGCGCTTGAGCCTCAGCATTTCGACTACGCCGCGCTCGCGATCGGTTTTGCAATCCCATTCGACACGATCGACGGGCGGATTGCCCGGATGACGGAAACGACCAGCGATTTCGGCAAGGAGCTCGATTCGCTTGCGGACGTAATTACCTTTGGAGTCGCGCCATCCTTGCTTGCCTACTGCTGGGGGTTTGAGATGCTGCCGCACTCGCTCCCGAGCCCGCTGCGACACAAGCTGGTGAGCCTGGGGGCTTTGCTTTGCTTTCTTTTCCTGCTCTGCGGCGCGGCGCGTCTGGCGCGGTTCAACAGCATGGGCACGCCTAAGCCGAAGAATCCGGGGCGCCCGGGGCGCAAATACTTTGTCGGCATGCCGATTCCGGCGGCAGCGGGCGCAGTAGCGGCGGTAGTGCACTTTTTCAGCGGCATCCCGGTTTCCGTACACTGGGTGGCGCTTGTATGGGGCGCCTATGTCGGAGCAATCGGGTTTTTAATGGTGAGCACCTGGCGGTTCTGGAGCGGCAAGGAGATCAATCTGGCGAACGCGCACCCGTTCCGGTGGATTGTGCTTCTGGGCGCATTTCTGTATGCGCTGGTATTTTTTTCTCAATATCTGCTCGCGGCCATTGCGCTTATCTATATGTTTTCAGGCGTGCTGGCGCGGCTTTTGTACGGGTGGCAGCGCAAGTCGGGCAGCGCCCAACTAGGACAAGCTTCATAAAAGGACGGTATGCCGGGTAAGGTACGGATCGCAATCGTAGGGGCGGGCACGCTGGCGGGCAAGGAGCTGGCGGAGGCTCTGGAGGAAAGCCAGTTCGCGGCGGCAGAGTTTGTGCTGATGGACGAGGACAACAGCCTTGGGCAGATTGAGACTGTCGGCGATGAAGTCACGGTTGTGCAGACGATCGACGAGGACTCCTTCGCACGGATGGACTATGTGTTTTTCGCCGGATCGTCCGTGCAAACCAGCACCCACTGGCAGGCGGCGGTGGAGGCGCGGAGCAGCATCATCGATCTGTCGGGTGTGCTCGAAGGCGAGCCGGGCGTGCTCCTGGCTGCGCCCTGGGTGTGGGACGCGATCGAGAACCCGGGGACGCCGTTGCCGGACCTCCATACGCCGGCCCTTGTACCCGCGCATATTGCGGCGGCTGCACTGGGATTGCTGATGGCGCGTGTGCAGGACCTCGGCGCGGTGCGCACCGCCTGGGCAACCGTGCACGGGCCTGCTTCCGAGCATGGCCGGGCGGCGGTGGACGAGTTGCACCAGCAGACGGTGACGCTGCTGAATTTCCAGAGCATGCCGAAAGAGGTGTATGACATGCAGGTGGCGTTCAACATGACGCCGACGCTGGGCGAAGCGTCGCACATCGACCTCACGGCGGTGGAGGCGCGTATTCGACGGCACTATGGGCTCCTTTCCGGTGGACGGCTGCCGCAGCTCAATGTGCAGCTTCTGCAGGCGCCGGTCTTCCATGGATATGGAGTTTCGCTGGGAATAGAGCTAGAGCAACCTGTCGCGCTGGAGCACTTGGAAGCGGCATTGGCGGGGGATCATGTGGATGTCGTCATTGGCGAGAGCGACCCACCCAGCAACTTGAGTTGTGCCGGGCAGGATGACATTTTTCTACGAGTGCGGCAGGCGGATGCGAACGAGGCGCTGTCGACGCGATTTTGGCTCTGGGCGGCGTTCGACAATTTAAAGATGGGCTCGCTGAATGCGATTGCCTGCGCAGGGGAGTTGGGGAAGTTACGGCCGCAGGGGAAGGTGCAGTAGCGGCCAGTGGGTAAAGCCGTATCGGCTATTCCAGAACCAGAGCCTCAACCCATGCTCAAGCGGATGGATCAAAGCCGACGCCGCGAAGGACAAACTCGCTCCAGTCAGCTTTTGAACGTGGCCGACCGGATACGGTGCAAGCGAGAGCAGTTTTCGTACGGCCGTAGAGACCGAATTTACAACGCGCCACTTTCTTCCGTAAAAAGCCACATGCAGTAACACGCGGGCTCCATACCTGCGGGAGAAACGGCTTCAGGTGGAAATCGATTGTTCGAGCTTCTGACGAACAGCTTCTAAAATTTCCCGAGAAAACGTCTCATCCGATACTGCGCGAGCAAGCGCCATAGCTCCCACCAAGGCTGCAACCGTAAGGATCGCACTTCCCCGTTCGCCCCCACTCGCGGCAACAATCTCCTTCAGTTCGGACGTGAAAACACGTTTCACCTCCGGCTCATGCCGTATCTCGCCGGAAAGTGCCGCCATCGCACATCCGGTACCGGGATTGTCTCTGTGTTTGAGGCTCAGATAGCGATGGAGGTAAGACGCGCGCCCTTCCGCGTTTCCGAAATCTTTTCTCAGGGCCTCGAGCGTGTTCTCCATGGCGTACTCCGTTGCCGCCGCCATAAGCGCCTCCTTTGAAGCGAAATGGCTGTAGAACGCCCCATGGGTCAGCCCTGCTGCCCCCATCACCTCGGCAACGGTTACGTCGTTAAAGCCGCGTTCCCGGAACATCCGCGAGGCTTCGCGCACGATGCGCTGATGCCTTTCAGCTGTTTCTTTCGCTGGGTAGCGCACAGTTGATTTCTCCTGCCTGAATCTACCTGAATACTGTTATGACAATAGTCATATATGATGATTGTCATGTACGGCAGCGCGATGCGATCCCATAGTGAAGTGTGGATCGTAACGTGCTCAATATGAAGAGCTGTAGGAACTTAAAGGAGATAAGTATGACTGCTGCAACGCAATTGCATGTTGAAAGGCGCAGCCCGGCACTTTGGCAGGTGACATTCAACAATCCGCCGATCAATCTCATTGATCCGGAGACGATTCGGCAGCTCGATCATCTGATTAGCCTATTGGAGACAGACCCTGAGGTGCGGGTAATGGTGTTCCGAAGCGCCGACCCCGAGTTCTTTGTGGCGCATATCGACGTGACAGCGAGCTACAACAGTATGGCGCCAGGCAAAACGGGGATGCACCCGTGGCTCGACGTTCTGGTGCGGCTGAGCCGCGTCCCGGTCGTCACCATCGCTGCGATTCGCGGCCGCTGCCGCGGGGCCGGGAGCGAGTTCGCGCTCTCCTGCGACATCCGCTTCGCATCCCGCGAAAAAGCCATCCTTGGGCAGTTTGAAGTCGGGGTCGGCGCGGTTCCGGGCGGCAATCCGATGACGCGGCTAGCTGGGCTGATGGGCCGTGGACGGGCCCTTGAAGTTGTGCTCGGCGCCGATGACTTTCCGGGCGATCTGGCGGAGCGGTACGGCTACGTGAACCGGGCCGTTCCCGACGCGGAGTTCGATAGCTTCGTCGACGCCTTCGCAACGCGCGTCGCAGGTTTTGAAAAGTACGCGCTCGCTGAAGCGAAAACTTTCGTCGACCTTGTCACGCTGCCCGAGGATGCGGAGTTCCCGCCGGCGTTAAAAGCCTTCTTCACGTCTGCCGGTCGCCCCGAGACCCGTGCACGGTCGAAATCGTTGATGCAGCAAGGCTACCAACAACGCAGCGACACGGAACTGAACCTGTGTCGCCGGACGGCGGAGTACCGCGCCGAGCTTTAACCGAATAAACAGAGAGCCTCGGCCGAAATGATCGTAGACGGCGCCTGAATCGATTCCCGTTGGGCTCGCCTCGCACACGTCTACGGTAACTTTCAGCTTCGCGGTGCGATTCCTTTGCGGTGCGATTCCACAGCAAGGTACGAGTTGCACCGCGTCGCGGTAACGGGGCAGACACGTGACCGCTTACCTTTGCGGGGCTAGTTCAGGTTTTTCGCAGGCCGGCGTGTTGTCCGAGAGCGAAGGTATCGGTCATGCCGGCGATATAGTCGGCGATGACGCGGGCGGGGCTTTCCTTGCTGCTCTCGATCCGGGCTCGGTAGCTTGCGGGCAGCAGAGCGGGGTTGGCGAGCCAGGCATGAAACAGGTCGTCGATAACGTTTTCGGCGGTGGCATGGTCGCGTTCGAGCGGGGCGGAGTCGTACAGATGGGTATGCAGGTAGCGCTTGGCGGCGATGCGCTCTCTTTCCATCTCCGGCGAGAAGCTCACGAGACGGCGGCCTGCGGCGCGAACCTCCCTGAGTGAGTGGACGCCTGCAGCCTCAATGTTTGCGATGGTGGCCTCCATCAAATCGCCGACAAGCGCGTTGAGCATGCGCTTGAGGGCTTCGTTGAAGATGAGCTGCTGCGCGGCTTCCATGTGCTCGGCGGCCATGGGCGCGTAGAAACGCTCGAAGAGCGGAACTCCGGCGCGAACGTGGGCGAGGTCGAGCAGGCCGGCCTCCATGCCGTCGTCGAGGTCGGCGGTGAGGTAGGCAATCTCGTCGGCAAGGTCGATGATCTGGGCTTCGAGCGGGGGTTGCCGGTCGAGCAGGTAGGGGGCGAGTTCAGGGTACTCGGCCGCGGAATAGTCGCGAGAGTGCTTGATGATGCCCTCGCGGACGGCAAAGGTGAGATTGAGACCGGGGAAAGCAGCATAGCGGAGCTCGAAGTGCTCGACGATGCGGAGGGCATGGAGATTGTGGTCGAAGCGGAGGCTGTGCTCGCGCAGGCAGGCATCGAGGGCGCGCTCGCCGGCGTGGCCGAAAGGGGGGTGGCCGATGTCGTGTACAAGTGCAAGCGCCTCTGTCAAGGCGGGATTGAGGCCGAGCGCGGAGGCGATGGTGCGGGCGATCTGCGCGACTTCCATGGTGTGGGTGAGGCGGGAGCGAAAGTGGTCCGAGGACTCCCCGGCTGCGCTGCCGGCGGAAAAGACTTGGGTTTTGCCGGCGAGCCGGCGAAACGCGCGCGCGTGGATGATGCGGGCGCGGTCGCGCTCGAAGGCGGCGCGGTAGGCGTGTTCGGTTTCAGGGTACTTGCGGGCCGTGAGTAAGTCAGCTGCGTCATTGGGGGCGGCGCAAGCAGTAAGGGGAAGGCCCATGCGTGTTTAGAGTAGCGCGTGGGCCTCTCGGGTTTGTAGTCGTTCCGGATTTGACGAACTGAATGGCGAGCTGACTGGAAAACTATGGGTGCTTTGCGCCTTTGCTGTCGTCGGCGGGCACTTCGCGAGCGAGCTTGACGCGGGCCGAATCGAGCTTCTTCTGGAGTCGCGGGCCTTCGCCCGGTTCCGCATCGCCGGGATCGGTTTTCGCGTAAAGCCGGAGCGACTCTTCCCATTGCGAAGCGGCCTGCTTCAGGCGATCGGTCTTGCCGTACAGGTCGCCGAGATGCTCGTGCACGGTGGGGTCCTGCGAGCTGTGCTGGCTGGCTTTGAGCAGGTTGTTCTCAGCCAGCGCGTACTGGCCGAGCTTGAAGTAAGCCCAGCCGAGCGAGTCGAGATTGGCGTAGTTCTGCGGGTCGAGTTTGACGGCCTTTTGCACCATGGTGAGTGCGTCATTGAGGCGGATGCCGCGGTCGGCGAGCAGGTAGCCGTAGTTGTTGAGCACAACACTATTGTTGGGGTCGAGCGCCAGGGCTTTCTTGTAGTCGTCGTCAGCCGCGTCGAAGTGCTTTTGCCGGTCCTCGATGACGGCGCGCTCCGTCAGTACTCCGACTTTCTGGTCGGTCGAGGTGCTGAGCTGCTCGGCGTGGTCAAGCACGTCGCCCGCGTCCTTCCACTTTTTCGCGTGGAGATCGATCTGGGCAACTGAAAGATAAACGTCACGATCCTGCGGCGTGTTGTTGAGCAAGGTCTTGGCGAGCGCGATGCCCTCGTCGTACTTGCCGGTTGTGGCAAGCTGGTTGGCGAGCGCGAGCTTGAGGCCGCGATTCTTGGGGAACTTGGCAACGGCCTGCTGCAGGGTCGCAGTGGCGCGGTCATACTGATGGGTTTCGCGCAGGGCATCGGTTTCAGCCCCGTAGGCGCTCAGGGCGTATTCGTTGTTGAGCGGAATCAGCTTGTTCCAGGTCGCGATGGCCTCGTCGGTCTTGCCTTCGTCCTGGTAGATGTTGCCGAGGTGGTCGACAAAAAGGGCGTAATTGTTCTTTTCTGCCGCGGAATAGTCGCCGGTTGTGTGCTCAGCGTCGGCGACCATCTTGGTGAGGAGGCGCTCGGACTCGGAGTACTGGCCCAGCTGCTCGTAGACAAGAGCCTCGTTGTAACGGATTTCCAGCGAGTCGGAGGCCAGCGGCGCCGCCTTTTTCAGATTGGCGAGCGCATCGTCGAGACGGCCCTCCTTGCGTTCGATCTCGGCGGCGTGGAGGTAAGCGTTGGCATCGGTCGGGTCGCCCTCGATGACGTCGTTATAGGCCTCGAGCGCGGGTTTCTCCTGGCCGTCCCGGTGGAGGGAATCGGCAAGCGCGCGTTCCACGTCGAGGTTGTCGGGCTCGAGCGCGAGAGATTTTTGATAAGCGGCGATGGCGTGCTTGGTTTCCTTGAGCTGGTCGTAGCTTGCGCCGAGGGCGTATTCGGTTTTCGCTGTCTGGTCGGCGTCGGGCACGGCGCTCAGGACCTGGACGGCAGCGCGAAGGTTGCCCTGCTCCGTGTCGATGCGTGCCATGTTGAGGACCACCTCTTCGGAGTGCGGGTTGATCTTCTGCGCGGCGGCGAACTGCTCCTGGGCGTGTGCGGGGTCCTTGGCGAAGGAGTAAAGCTGGCCGAGCAGCAGGTGGTCTTCAATGTTGTCCGGCTCGAGCGCGATAATGCGGTTGTACTCGGCGATGGCGAGGTGGAGCATGTCGTTGTTCGTGCCGGCGCCGCCGCTGTTTCCGGATGTGTCACCGAGAGAGCGAAGATAGATGCGGCCGAGCAGCTTATGCGCGTCAAGCGAATTTGGGTCGCGGGCGATCTCGGCTTGTGCAGCATCGATGGCATCGCGAACCCGTCCGGTGCGGAAGTAGAGCTCGGCCAGGTTGTTGTTCAGCGGGGCGGAGCCTGGGTCGGCGGCTAGAGCGGCTTTATATTCATCAACGGCCTGGTTGGCAAGCTCGGGTTTGCCGCCCTGGACAGCTTGTTCCTCGTAGAAGTGGGCGAGCATCGCGTGGTAATAGGCGTCGGCTTGTTTGTTCCCTCCGTCAGGCTCCCCAGCAGTTTTGCTCTGGGCAAGCGCGGGGAAAGCGATCAGGAGGGAAGCGAAGGCGACAAGCGCGGAGCGGGCGGGGGA
>CAXTWG010000056.1:0-14394 GCA_964247895.1 uncultured Acidobacteriaceae bacterium | reverse complement strand
GAACATAGTCCAGATTGTGCGGATTCCGCGTCGGCCCATATGCCGAGTTTTCGTTCGACGAGCCCATTGCAAACTCATCGCAGTTCAGCTTCCCCAGCGTAATCGCCCCTGCCTCTTCCAGCCGCCGTACCGCTGTTGCCGTGTATGGTGCGATAAAGCCCTCAAGAATGCGCGACCCGGCCGTTGCCGGCAGCCCCGCTACTGTCAGCGCATCCTTGATCCCAACAGGAACACCCGCCAAAGCCGGCAGTTCATCCCCCGCCGCCACCATGGCATCCATGCGGGTGGCCTGCGCCAACGCTCGCTCCTCGGCAAGCGAAAGGTAGGCGTGCACCTTCCCATCTTGCTCGCGAATCGCCCGGAAAGACTGCTCCGTGATCGCACGCGCTGAAGCAGCCCCGGTCGCGATTGACTCCCGAATATGAGAAATGGTCAGGATATTTTCAGGCGCATTCGGCCCCGGAATCCCTCCCTGCTTATTGGCTTCTACAGCTTCCGTCATGCCTTATCCTCGCGACCGCCCCGTTATCGCTCAATCACCTTGGGAACCTTGAAAAAAGTACCGTCCGTAGCAGGAGCGCTTCCCATTACCAGTTCGCGCGCAAGCGAGGTGCGTGGCTCGTCCTCACGCAATCCTGCTTGCACATGGACTGCTCTAAACAGCTCCGACACGTGCGTGAGCGGCTCCACTCCTGCGGTGTCGACCTGCTGCAACTCGGCTACATAGCCCAAAATGCTGCCAAGGTCCCGGCTCATCTGGTCTACTTCATCCGGCGTGAGCGCGAGTGAGGCAAGCGCGGCCACATGCTCCACCTCGGCCCGGCTAATCTCTTGCCTGTTCTTGTCTGCATTCGTCAACGCGCCCTCCGACTGCGGGAATACGCTGAGTATAGCCGCCCCTCTACTGCACGACGAGCTGCATGGACACTGCCCGTTGCGCCCCAGGAAAGCTCGCATTCACTGTAATCGTGTATGTTCCTGTCGGGGTCTGCCCTGCCTGCGTGCTGGTCTTATTGCTGTTTACACCGCTTGCGTGAACACCGCATGCGATCGGCGAGCCCAGGAGCAGCACCGCAACGGCGGCCACCAAAAAGCGCCGGCGTGTTTCGCCGCGAACCAGCAGAACCGGGCAGAGCAGGGCCAGAGCTGCCCCACCAGCCCACCACCGGCTCGCCGGCTTGCCGTGCACGGCAAGCGCCACACTCGTCGCGACATGCACCGGCACAGAAGCGAAGCCGATGTTTTTGGCAAGATGCACAGTTGCTGGAACGGTGCAGGTTGCATTCGCGGGCGCGCCGGAGCAACTGATCGTAAGGTCGCCCGAGGACTCGCCCACGGGGGAGATGGCGAGCGTGTAATCTGCCGACTGCCCTTGCGTGATCACCACCACTGGGAGCGCTGGAGCCGTCGCGAGCGGCTTCGAGACCGACAAACTGTAATCCTCCCCGGAACCCGCGAGCGATGTCACCAAGGGCGCGGAAAGCGTCGAGCTGCCGACTTGGAGTATGCCACTGCGCGTCCCGATCGCATTCGGTGTGAAGATCACGCCGAGTTGACAGGTGAAACCTGGGGCAAGCGAGGAGCCGCATGTGGACGAACTGACCGCGAAGTCCCCGCCGGTAATCGAGACGGTTAGGTTCGTCAGCTCCGTGGCACCTCCGTTATTCAAGGTAAGCATCTGCGAACCCGTCGTAACGTTCTGCGCGTAGGACCCATAGTCGATGCTCGCGGGAGAAAGAAATGCTTGTGGCGGCCCGGCGCCATCGCCGCTCAGGCTTACAGTCTGGCTATGGAAAACATTGCTGATGTAGTCCTCCACGACTAAAGTGCCCGTAGCCGGACCAGGTGCTGTCGGCACAAAGACAACGCTGATCTGGCAAGAAAGGTGGCCTCCGATATTCGGCAGGCAGTTATCCGTTTGAGCAAAAGGTCCGGTTGTCCGGACTGTCACCTGGGTAAGCTGCCCGTCGCCCGTGTTCATTAGAGTGACAGGTTGTGCAGTGGACTTGCTTCCTACAAGCGTTGAAAAAAAAGTAAGCGCTGCTGTGCTGAGATGATCCGTGGCAGGGGTGAGGCCGATACCTACAAGCTGTGTCGACTGCGTTTCGACTCCGGAAGATGCGGTCAGCAGTCCGGTACGCTGCCCCCCTCCTGCAGGGGTGAAGCTGACAGCGAGGGAGCAGGAAGAGTCCGGTGGGAGCACAGCGCCGCAGCTTGAGATGCCGAGGGCAAAGTCGCCGGTGACGGTGATGGGCTGAAGAGTGAGCGGCGTTTGCCTATCAAGATTTTGTACTGTGATGTACGGCAAAGGCTTAGGCGAGGTAGACCCAATGAGAAGCGGCTGCTCAAACATATAAACCGTCGGATTGAGCGCAAGGGCCTGCCCTGTGCCGCTCAGCGCTGCACTCGCGCTGGGCGCCCCCGTGCTGCTTGCCATGGAGAGGGTACCTGAGAGGCCTCCAAACGAGGTCGGCGCGAAAGTGATGCTGATCGCACACGCCGCCCCAGGCCCGAGCGTGGTGCCGCAGCTACTGCCGGCGACCATAAACTGTCCGATCAAAACGGGCAAGCCGAGCGTTGTTGAAACATCACCCGTATTTTTGAGCGTGACCGTTTGTGGCGCGCGGGTGAAGGTGTACTCGGACTGGCCGCCGAAGGCGAGCGACGCGGGCGTAAAAACAAGCTGCGCCGGAGCCAAGCCTGAGCCGTCCAGGGCAATACGCGCAACCGGGCTGCCCCCGTTGCTGCTCGCCAGCGTCAGCGTCGCGCGCCGGTCGCTTGTGCCGGCAGGCGTAAAGGCGACGGACACAGCGCATGAGGTGCCGGGGTCGAGACTGACGCTGCATGTCGAATTTGTGATGGCGTAGTCCGTAGAAGAGATCCGCGGCGCACTCAGTGGAACGCTTACCCCTCCAGAGTTGCTGAAGGTTACCGATTGCGAGGCGGAACCTGTGCCGACTACGGTCGAGGGGAAATTGAGGCTTCCCGGCGAGGCAGCGAGCGCTCCGGGCAAGACGCCCGTGCCGGAAAGCGCATCAGTCCAATTTGTCTGGGTGCCGCTGCCGTCTGAAGCCGGAAACGTGAGGAGACCAGAGGCCGCCCCCGCACCCGCCGGCGAAAATGAAACCTGGATCGTGCAGCTAGCTCCGGATGCGAGCGCACTTCCGCATCCATTGATCACCCCGAAACCGTTCGAAGTCAAAGGTGTGCCAAGTGCGACACCTACGCCGCCGGAGTTTTGCACCGTGACCTGCTGCGAGCTTGAACTACCCGCGATCACCTGCCCAAACTGCACCGGACTGGGCGCGAAAGCGAGCGAACCGGGAGCCGCGCCTGTGCCTTGAAGCGATGTCGTGGCTGTTCCACCCCCGCTGCCGCTATCGCGCCAGGTCAGGCTGAAAACTCCCGGGCTCGGGCCTGTCTGTGTCGGCCTGAAAGCAATCTCCACAACACAGTTCGCCCCTGCGGCAAGCGAACTGCCGCAGCCGTTGCTGCCGAGCGTAAAACCGCTGCCCGATACCGCCGGTGCCTGCAAAGTGATAGGCGTCCCGCCGTTGTTCGTCACGGTCACTGCCTGCTGGGGCGGCGCGGCGCTATTCGTCACCACAGTCCCGAAGTCGATACTTGCCGGCGCGAGGCTCAGGTTTCCAGGCGCCACTCCATTGCCGCCCAAGGGCTCCAGCGCGGAGGCTGGGTTGCCATCGTTTGCGATCGTGAGCGTGCCGGAGCGGCCGCCGAGTGCGCTTGGCGTAAACGCGGCCCGCACCGTGCACGCGCCGCCATTCGCCGGAACAGGCGCATTTGCATTGCAGGTTCCGCTCCCCGCAAGCGAAAAGTCGCCGGAAGCGGCAATTCCGGAGATGTGCACTGGGGTACCGCCTGTGTTCGTCACCGTCACGGTCGCCGTCGCGGTGGCATCGGTCGCCACATTGCCGAAAGCCAGCGACGAAGGAGAAAACACGAGGTTGCCCGGCGTGGTCCCTGTGCCGTCGAGCAGAGTGACCGCGGATGCCTCCGCGCCGTCGCCCGGAACTGTCAGCTGCCCGGGGCGATCCCCCGCGACGGAAGGACTAAACGTGACGGCGACCATACAGGAGCTGGCAGGGGCAAGCGTCGCGCCGCAACTCGAGCTCGCAACCGTGAAATCACCAGCGGACGCGATCGTACCGAGCGTAATGGTCGAACCGCCTGTGTTGCTCACTGTGGCTGTTTGCGGCGCGCTGGCCGACCCGATCACGCGCGAACCGAACTGCAGATTGCCCGGGGCGATCGTCAGCACGCCGGGCGGCGTTCCCGTCCCGCTCAGGCTCGCTGTCAGCGCGCCCCCGGACGAGTTTGAAGGCACCTGAAGCATTGCCGCCCGAGCGCCCGTGCCCGCCGGATGTAAGAGCACAGTGAGAGAGCAACTTTTCCCCGGTGCGAGCGAAGCAGGGCAGTTCGTATTGCTGATCTGGTAGTCCGGCCCGCTCACGGAAGGCGTCCCCAGCATTACCGCAATTCCGCCCGTGCTCGTGACAGTGAAGGTTTGGGGAGCCGAGGCCGAGCCTTGGGGTGTGTTGGGGTAGCTGGCCGAGGTTGGAGACAGCGTCGCATTGGGCGGCGCGGCGCCTTGCCCGCTCAGGCCCAAGACAGCGGGCGCATTGCTGAAACTGCCTGTAAGCGTCGCACCTCCTGTGTAGGCAGCCGCGCCCGGAGGCGTAAATGTCAGCGAAAGCATACAACTTGCGTTGACCGGCAAAGTCTGTGGAGCCACGGGGCAGTTTGTGCTCGCGACCGCAAACGGGCCCGAAGCGGCGATGCTGTTGATCGTTGCCGCATTCCCGCCTGTGTTCGCGATCGTCACGCTCTGCGCCGCCGAGGTTGCATTGTCCGCCGTCGCGGGGAATGTAACGGATACCGGGTTGAAGCTGAGCATGCCCGGCACGGTGCCGGTTCCCGACAGCGAGGCCGTCTCGCTTTTGCCGCTATACGGGATCGTCAGCTGGCCTGCGCGCGGATTCGGCTGCGTGGGCGTGAAAGCGAGGGCGACGGAGCAACTGGTATTCGCTGCGATCACAGCCCCACAGTTGTTGCTGGTGAGGGTGAAATCGCCGTTGCTCGTCACAACCGAGCCCAGCTGTGCAGGACTGCCGCCGTTATTCGCGATTGAAATGGACTGCGATGGGGAAGCCGTACCCTGCTGCTGCGGCGCGAACGAGAGTGCCGCAGGAGAAAGCACCAGATTCGGCGCCGGCAAGCCATTGCCGCTCAGCGGTGCTGTTACCTGTCCAGCCGGAATGCTCGGTGAGGGCTGCGTGAATAGTCCCGGGCGGGTTCCCGTCGCGGTTGGCGCGAACGCGATATTCACTGTGCAATTCGCACCGCCCGCGAGCACGCTTCCGCAGCTAGTGTTCGTAATCCGGTAGTCCGAGGAGACCGTTGCCGTGCCGAGCTGCGCCTGCGCGCCACCTGCGACGTTCTGCACCGTGATGCTTTGTGCGCTCGCAGTATTCCCGAGCCCCGTATCCGGGAAACCCAGCGACGTGGGCGTGAGCGTCAGGTGCGCGGGCAGGACAGCATTGCCGCTCAGGTTCACCGTGGGCACATTGGCTGAGCTCGGGATTTGTAACTGCGCCGTGCGCGTACCCGTCTGCGTCGGCGAAAAAACGACCGGCACCGTACAGGTTGCGCCGGCGGAAAGCGAGCCCCCGCAGGTCGTGCCGGTCCCGAGATTAAAGTCGTAGCTGTTCGTACCCGTAATGGTGCGGGCGCGTAGTTGCACAGGCGCACCGCCCGTGTTCTGGACCTGTACGGTCATCGGGGCGGAGTTCGAGCCGGTGGCGGTGGTCGGAAAAGCAAAAGCCGTGGGATTAAGCGCGAGAAAGCCCGGGGTCAGGCCGGTACCATCGAGCGTGGCTGTGAGCGTGCCGGTTTGCGTGTTGGCGTTGACTGTAAGCGTGCCGGGCCGGTCGCCGGTCGTGCTCGGGGTAAACGTGACCTGGATTGCGCACGCGCTCCCCGGCGAGAGCGCCGCGCCGCAGTTGTTGGTTTGCGCGTAGTCGCTTACAGGCGAGACGGCGATCTGTGCGATGGCGAGCGGGACCGAGCCGGTATTCGAGAGCGTGAAGCTCGCCGTGGTCGCACTAGGGGAGCCAACCCCGGAGGCCTGGAATCCAGCGCTGCCCGGCGAAAGACTTGCCTGCGCGGGTACGGAGGAGGTGGTAAGCCCGAGCGTCCAGATGCCTCGGCCATAGGTGCTCGCCTCCAAAACCGTGCTTCCGCCGTTGTTGAAGACCTGGAGATCGGTTACGGGCGCGTTCGGCAGGTTCGAGCCAAGCTGCGCCCAGCAGTTCTGGAAGGCCACGCCGCGACCAGCGCATTTAGCGATGTTGCTTGTGTAGTACACGCCGAAGTCGCCGCCCACATACACATAATTCCTGTTGTTCGGGTCGACGACGACCTTGTTTACCGGCGCCACCGGCAGAGTATTCGTGAGATTGTTCCAGGTCGTGCCTCCATCGAGCGAGCCGTACAGCACGCCGCCTTGCCCAAGCGGAAAGCCTCCGATACCCACGTAGACGGTCTTGCCGGATGAGTCGGATGGATCGACCGCGATCGAGGAGATCGTGTCGCCGGTCGGGTTGAATTGCTGGCTCATGGTCTGATTGGCGACCGGGTTGCGCCACAGGTCGCTCCAGCTCACGATGCCACCGCCCTGCGGCACGGTCGCGCCAAAAACGTGACCCGGCACCGACCCGCCTCCATCGCCCGGCCCGGCCATGCCCGCGTACATCTGCTCGCCGCCGGTGTTATAACTGCCGCCCGCACCCACCGAGCGCAGGTAAGCGTTGCCGTTGCAAAAGCTGCCGCCGAACCCGTCGAGCGGCACACTCAGTAGATTCGATCCGCTCCAGCCGCCGCTCGCCGGGCCCAGCCACATGCGGCAGCTGCCCAGCAGAATGTTGGCGGGGTTGCCGGGATCCAGGATCCAGGGCGCAGGGTCGAGGAAGTAGTCAGTATCGTTCTCCACCTGCGCCCTGCCGATGGTGGGCGTTGCGCCGAAGCCCGCCATATTGCAGTTGCTGCCATTCGGACACGCATAGATGCCGACCCCGGGAAACGCATCCGCGTACCAATTGGCCGGAGTAGTGGGGTCGATGGCTACATAGCTGCCCTCCCCAGTCAGCAACTGCTGCCAAGCCCCCGTTCCGCCCTGCGCCGGAGCGCTTTCGCTCGCCGCGATGCCCAGCGCTCCCATGCCGGCGAGCACCAGCGAGCCGTTCCCAGGGCTTACGGCGAGATGGCTCACCTCGGCGAGTGAACCGATGCCGCCATTCAGATTGTCAAAATGCGCCGCGTCGGTCGACGCGCACACGGAGCCGGTCTGCGACAAGGTATCGGTCGTGCGCCACAAGCCCCCGTCCGTGCCAAAGAAAATCAGCCCGTTCCCTCCAGCCGTGCCGTCGATAGCATGGACCGAAGGTGCGACCAGAGCCGCCGCGCAGGTGTTGACATTGGTCGTATTGCGCCACTGGCAGCTGTTAGCCAGCGAACACCGAAAAATATCCTCGGTGCCGGCAAGGAGAACCGTATCTCCCGCCGAAGCAACTGCCGAAAGCGCCAGGTTATAGTCGGCCTCGGGAAGAAGTCCGCTCCCGTCCTCAAGAGCTGTGGTGTTGACCCGCGTGCCCCAGGTCACAGAGCCCGTATTGCAACTGCTCACGGCAGCGCCGCTGGTTGAGCACACATCCTGAAACAGCCCTTGATCCTGGTTGTTCACGTCGGCTGTCAGGGCGAACATGTCACCGGTTGCGGGCTGCACGGCGAGCACGCCGCGAAAAATAGGGCAGCTTTGGCTTCCTGTAAAGTGCGGATTCGCAGGGCAACTGGTCTGCGACAATCCGGTTCCGGGCTGGTTCGCGAGCCGTGTCCAGGTCACCCCATCGGGCGATCCGTAATAGCCATGGAAACGCACAGCGGCATAGAACATCCCACGCTGCCGGTTCCACACGACGGACACCGCCGGATTGCCGGGCGGCTGAGCTCCCGTGCTTGCCGACTGCAGAACTCTATTCGTGCCATCGGTGATTGTGGACAGATACCAGGTTTGGCCCGCGTCGCGGGAATAGTACAAGCCGCCCACGGGCGCACCTGCACTATTGACCCCGACATTGACCAGCTGCCCTTCCAGGGATTGCGAAACAGCGGCCACGACCAGATTCGGCGTCGTCGTGCTCCATGCAAAGCCCGCGAATCCAGCGCCGACAAAGCTGTAGGGCGCACTCGTGTCGCTCGTTTGGTAAACCTGCGTCCAGCTTGTACCTGCGTCCGTCGAGCGCAAAACTCCGGCCCCGTAATAGGAATCCAGCGCGTCATTCGGGTCGCCTGTGCCGGCAAGCACCTGATTCCTGTTGCCTGGATTGACCGTCAGCGCCCCAATGGAGAGTGAAGGCAGGTAGGGGAAATTTTGAAATGCCTGGAGGTCGTCCGTGAGGGGCTGAAAGGTAACGCTGCCCGCATTGCCGGCTGCATTGCCACTCTTCCAAACGCCCCCGCCGGTCGCGCCCAGGTATACGGTATTTCCTGAGCTGTCCGACGGGTCCACAGCAAGTGAGCTGACCCGCCCTGTCACCAGTCCATATGCCGGCGTGCTCAGCTGCACAGGCCCTGCCGCCTGCCAAGTGGTCGTGCTCCCGTTTAAGAAAGGTTGAGCTGCCGCCGCAACCGCTCTCTTCGGAGCAACTCCCCGCGCCTGCGCAAGGATCGATGTATGGGCCGCCATATGCGAAGCCTGCTGCGCCCGCGCCGCCTGTATCCGCAAAGCAGGGGCAGCCGGGCTTGCCGCCGGGCTTCCCGCGGGAGTTGCCATGTTTGCCGGGACGATTCCGCGATGGAGCAGAAACCGGCGGTCCGCGGCTTTTTGCTGCTCGATATTCTGCCCGCGCGTCCACCCACCACCTGCCAGGAGGAGGAGGAGCAGCAACAGCGCACTGCGTCGCGGGTTGGCGTAGCGCATCGAAGGCCTTCAAAACCAGGCCGCTGAGTCAATGTGCGCATACAGCCGTCGGCGCGGAGCCGCCTTCACGCAAGGACATGCGAAGGATGCGCGCGCTTGCAGCACACGAGGGACGAAACACAGCGAAGTGGTAGCTCCACTATCGGCAGCTCGCCTTTTTTGCGACAGATTACTTCCGTACAAGGAAGCACACCGTCGTAATGCATCCGATCGCCTCTGCGTGGATCGCGGCAAATGCCGCGGCGCTCCGCATCCTAAATCACAAACGCAGCGCCCGGAGGTCCACCGTGAAAGCCGTCGTTCTCGAGGAAACCCGCACCATCACCGTGAAGAACGTGCCCGACGCCGAGATGCGCGCGCAAACAGACGTCCTGCTCCGCGTCACCTCATCTGCCATCTGCGGAACGGACCTCCACTTCTACGAGGGCCGTATGCGCGGCATTGAAGGGGGCGTCATCGGTCACGAGCCGCTCGGAATCGTCGAAGAAGTCGGCTCCGCTGTTACGAATGTAAAAAAAGGAGACCGCGTCACCGTTCCCACCCACATCTGCTGCGGCTTCTGCGCCATGTGTGTTCAGGGCTACTCCTCCGCCTGCCTCATGACCAACCCGCCCGCCGCCGGCGGCGCGTACGGCTATCCCAACAAGGGCGGCTACCAGGGCGCGCAGGCTGAGCTGCTCCGCATCCCCTTCGCCGACGCCAACTGCCTCAAGCTCCCCGGTGAGCCCGGCGACCAATGGGAAGACGACTTTGTCCTGCTCGCCGACGCCTGGACGACCGGCTATCACGCGACAGCGATCTGTGACATCGGTCCCGGCGACTCAGTCGCCATCTTTGGCGCGGGCTCGGTCGGCCTCCTCGCTGCCTACTCCGCCAAGCTGCGCGGCGCGGCGAGAGTCTACGTAGTCGACGCCGTCAAGGAGCGGCTCGAAAAGGCTGGCGAGCTTGGCTGCGTCCCCATCGATTTCCTGTACGGCGACCCGGTCGAACAGATCAAGGAGCAGCAAGCGAAGTGGCGCACCGGCAATGCTTTTCGCAACGAAAAGCCCCTCTCCGGCGTTACCTGCGCCATTGACGCCATCGGCTTTCAGGCCCGGTCCAAGCAGGATTACAGCAAGGAAGACCCGCTCTGGGTCACCGAAGCCATTGCCGAGTTGATTAACCCGGCGGGCCGCATCGGCATCATCGGCGTGTGGCCGCCCAAGGACCCTAACGGAACCGACCCGACCCTGAAAGAGGGCAAGCTTCTTGTCCCCTGGGACAAGCTCTTCGGCAAAAATGTCCGCATCACCATGGGCCGCGACGACGACGAGCGCTGGAACGGGAAACTCCGGGACATGATCCTTACCGGCGCTGCTAAACCGAGCCGGGTCGTCACGCACCGGCTCTCGCTCGACGAAGCCCCGGACGCTTTCCGCAAGTTCGACGCGCGGGAAGAGGGCTACATCAAGGTGATCCTCAAACCTTGAACGGAGCGAGTTGCGCCGCGGAGCAAAAATGCTCCACACCGGGTACAAAAGTCACAGAGCGCCTGCCTCAATACTTACCCGTGTACCGCATTTGTGTTATCACAGAGTCACTGTCCGGCTGGAAATCCAGCCCGACTTTCTAAGCGGGCGCGCGGGTCGATCCGTGTCCGTTGTCACGCGCATGGGGCAGAGCATCGGACTGCACGCGCTTCCCCCGGCGAGTTTTCACCTTTGGAGGCAGTATGGAAAAGCAACGCAATCTGAAGCGCTGGGCTAGCTACGTCTTATGCGCAGCCTTTGCCGGGTTCGCCGGCACGCTCGCTCACGCACAAAGCGACACAGGCACTGTCAGCGGCACCGCCGAAGACGCGACCGGCGCGGTCATCCCCGGCACGGTAATCAAGCTCACCAACCAGGACACGGGCGCGGTCCAGGTCGCCACCTCCGCTGCGAACGGCAATTTCAGTTTTCCCGGCCTGACACGCGGAAACTACAAAGCGGAAGCCAGCCACGACGGTTTCGCGAGCGTTGCCCAAACCTTTACTCTCCAGGTTTCGCAAGTCCAGACCCTCGCGCTTAAGCTCCCCACCGGCAGCACGGCGACGCAAGTCGAGGTCACCGATGCCGCACCGATCATCGATCTCGCCACTTCCACCATCGGCGAAGACATCGCCGGACGCCAAGTGACCGAGCTGCCCCTGAACGGGCGCAACTTCACCCAGCTTGCCTTGCTCACTCCCGGCGTCACCCGTGGCAATTATGGCAACTCTGCCTCGGGCGTCGGCGGCAACGTTGAAACCTTCCGCAACGCGCAGTCCGGCGGTGGTTCCCTCACCACCAACGGTCTTCGCCCCCAAGCCGACAACTTTATCCTCGACGGCGTCGACAACAACGAATCCCTCGTCAATACCCTCGACTTTTTTCCCGATATCGAAGGGACAGAGGAGTTCAAGGTCAACACCAGCACCGCCCCGGCGGAGTTCGGGCGTGCCGGCGGCTCGGTGGTGCAATCCTCCATCAAGTCCGGGACCAACCAGATTCACGGCTCGGCCTTTGAGTTCGCGCGCTCCAGCCTGTTTGACGCGAGCCCGAACTATGCGTTCCTCGGGAATCCTGCCAGCCCCGTCCTGCCTTTTAAGCGCAATACTTTCGGCGGCTCGGTCGGCTTCCCCATCCTGAAGGACCGGCTTTTCCTCTTCGGCGACTACCAGGGCCTGCGCGACAGCTACCCACTCAACCCTGAGGTCATCACCGTGCCCACGGCAGCCTTCCGCCAAGGCAACTTCTCGCAATTGCTCGGCACCGGCCTGACGCAGGCTCCGACCATCACGCCCACCGGCGTGACCGCAACCGCCGTCAGCGGTGCCATCTACGACCCGCTTACCGGCCTGCCTTTCGCGGGCAACATCATCCCCGCGAACCGCCTCAACCCTGCCGCAGTTAACTACCTCAATGCCTTTCCCCTGCCCAACGTCCCCGGCACCGGCAATGGCACGCAGAACAACTACCGCGCCGTCCGGCAAAACATCGACCAGAACAACACTTTCGATGTGCGCCTCGACGCGAACCTGACCCAACGCGACCGCTTCTTCGCTCGCTTCATCTACGACAACTCAAACTTTACCCGCACTTCGCAGCTCCCGAACCTGCCCGCCGGCTACGCATCCGGTTCCAACTTCGTACACGCACGCGGCTACGCGGTCGGCGAAACCCACACCTTTTCGCCCAACATCATCAACGAGCTCCGCGCCGGTTACAACCGCTACACCATTGCCAACGTGCCTGTGTTCTCAGGCGTGCCGATCGCGGCCAACCTCGGCATCGTGAACGCCAACCGCAATGCGAACCTCGGCGGCGGCGCGCTGATCGGCGGCAACGGCACGCAACTCTCCTACACCGGCGACTACGGCACCTATGTCGTCCCGGAAAACACCTACCAGATCAACGACGCGGTCACCATCCTCCGTGGACGCCACTCCTTCAAGTTCGGCGGCAACGGCATCCGCCGCGATGTCGCCTTCTTCCGCCCTATCGCCGGCAAGGGCTTCTTCCAGCTCAACAATGGCGACTTCACCGGCTATGACACCTCCGAACTGCTCGTCGGCTTCGCGGATAATTACGCCATCGGCGCCCAGAACGGCCTTTTCGACACCCGCAACTACGAAATCGGCGCCTTCGTCCAGGACGACTGGAAAGCAAGCCAGAAGCTGACCCTGAATCTCGGCTTCCGCTGGGACCTGCTGACCTTCCCCTTTGAAGTCGAAAACCGCCAGGCCGCGCTCAACCCGGTCACCGGTACCATCGACCTCGCCGGCGTCAACGGCGTCCCACAGTCCATCATCAACAACAATTTCCACAACTTCGCCCCCCGTGTCGGCTTCGCCTATGACCTTTACGGCCAGGGCCGCACCGTGCTGCGCGGCGGCTACGGCATCTTCTACTTCCTCGACCGCGGCGGCATTGACAACCAGCTCGGCCAACAAGTTCCGTTCGGCGGCAGCGTTAGCTACTCCGCCGCGCAAGGCAATCGCATCACCCTGACCGGCCAAACCAATCGCGCCGATAACAGCAACGCAGGCGCGACCCAGCAGCTTCCTCAACCCGGCTACCCCGGCTTCAACCCCAACGTTCCGCCTGCCGGCATCAACATCATCGCTGTCAACAGGAACGAGAAAACCCCCAACGTCCAGCAGTACGACCTACAGCTCCAGCAGCAGTTCGGCGAGAAAACCGTCATCACCGTCGGCTACGTCGGCAACAAGAGCACACATCTGACCACCGGCTTCAACGACAACACCAACCCGCAAGGCCAGGTCAACGTTCCCGGCGTCGCTTACCCCACCCTGGGCCAGGTCATCCTGAATAACACCAGCGGCGTGTCCCACTACAACAGCTTCCAGGCACAGCTCAACTACAAGGTGCGCACCGGCTTCACCTTCACAAGCTCCTACACCTGGTCGCACAACCTCGATAACACCGACGGCTATCTCGGCTTCTTCGCCGTCAGCCCGCTCGACGTTTACAACACTCGCGCCAACAAGGGGAACTCCTCGCTCGATCAGCGGAATGTTTTTGTTGCGAGCGCGCTGTACGACCTGCCCTTCGGCCACGGCCACATTCTCGGCAATAACTGGGGACGTGGATTTGAGCTGGCCGCGGGCGGCTGGCAGCTGAACACCATCGTTCAGGCTGAAACAGGCACGCCCTTCTCCATCCTCAACAACGTGTACGGCGGCAGCTTCAGCCCGCGTCCCAATGCCGCGAGCCCGACTCTCATCACGCACAGTGTCGCCGGCTCGTACTTCACCGGCAGCTTCACTCTGCCTGCAGCCGGACAGGTGGGCAACGTTGCGCGCAATGCCTTCTACGGTCCAGGAATTGCGCAAGGCGACGTGTCAGTCTTCAAAACGCTCAAGTTCACCGAGCGTTTCGGCACCGAACTTCGTGGCGAAATCTTCAATGTCACAAACACCCCGCAATTCCAGGGACCCGATACGAACCTTTCGGACGCTGTGAACACGAACGGAACGTACTCGGTGACGCCGGGCAGCACCTTCGGCCGCATCACCGGCACCCGTCTCGCTTCCGAGCGGCAGATCCAACTCGCCGTTCGGTTCCTTTTCTAGTCCGGACCACCCTCAACCGGCGCCGCGCGGCTCTAATTACGCGGCGCTTTTCTTTGCTTCCCCGCGAAAAGGGGTCATCCTGAACGCAGCGAAGGATCTGCTTTTCCTGTACTTCAAATAGCAAAAACCGCCTACGCGGCTTGCGGTCACTTCATGACTTGTCCTGGGTAAAGATAAGAGCGTGTCATCCAGAGAAGCGAAGCGACGAAGGATCTGCTTTTTGCTTTCTCCCATAACCGGATACCCTGAACCCATATCAGCCTTGCAATACCGGACTCCCTATGTTTATGCGCCGTATCCTTTC
>CAXTWG010000055.1:0-14850 GCA_964247895.1 uncultured Acidobacteriaceae bacterium | reverse complement strand
CCCACCCCCACCCGCCCCCGCCCCGTCCGGTCCTTCAGCGTCACCCGCAGCCCCAGGCGCTCGCGCAGCCGGTCCTCCAACTCCCGCACGTTCGCGTCCTTTTTCTCCTTTGTTGCCCCGAACCCGTCCTTCTCCTCCCGCCGCTCCGGGTCGATGATCCCCTTCACAAAGGTTTCCGCCTGCCGCACGCTCATCGTCAGCGCCTGCATCTTCTGCGCCGCCCGTACCATCTGGTCCTCGCGCTCAAGCGCCAGCAGCGCCCGCGCATGCCCAAATGTCAGCCCCCCTATTTCGACCGCTTCTTGCAGCGCGTCGGGCAGCCGCAGCAGCCGAAGATAGTTTCCGATCGAAGCCCGGTCCTTCCCCGTCCGAATGCTCATCTGCTCTTGCGTCATTTTGAACTCGCGCCCCAGTCGCCCAAACGCCCGCGCCTGCTCCATCGGGTTCAGGTCTGCCCTTTGGAGGTTCTCAATGATCGTCGCCTCCATCGCCTGCGCGTCGTTCATCACCGCCACTACCGCCGGGATCGTCGCCTTTTGCGCCCGTTGCGATGCCAGCCACCGCCTTTCTCCCGCTACTAACTGGTAACGCCCATCCCCGAGCGCCCGCACCAGTACCGGCTGAATCACGCCCACTGCTCGAATCGAGTTCGCCAGCTCTTCAAGGAGAACCTCGTCGAACCGCGTTCGTGTCTGATAAGGATTGCGCTCGATCTGCCCAACCGCGATCACGAAAGGGCGCCCATCCGCAATCGCCTCTACCCGCGCCGCCAGTTCCGCTGCCGGCAATTCCCCCGGCCGCGCTTTCGGCAGTAGCGAATCGAGCCCCTTTCCTAGCGCCCTCCGCTTCCCTCCCTGCTCTTTCTCCACCAAAGTTTCAGCCATTCCCGCCTCCCCTTCCCAGCCTCTTTCGGTTTCCAATCAGTAAACATCCGGCGATCACGAATAAGGCCAAAACCGAACCTCACGCTCCAGCTTCTTCTCCTGCGACCGCTTACGGCTTTTCACGCCGTTCTGCCGCATTAACTCCAGCGCCAACTCTCGATAAGCCTCGGCCCCGCGTGAACGCGGGTCATACAGCAGGACCGGCTGCCCGTAGCTCGGCGCTTCCGCTAGCCGTATGTTTCTGGGTATTGTCGTTTTCAATAACTTATTGCCAAAGTGTTCCCGCAGGTTTGCTGTCACCTGCTGCGCCAGATTGGTCCGATCGTCATACATCGTCAGCAATACGCCTTCAATGGCAAGGGTCGGATTCAGCTCCGCCTGTACCCTTTCAAGTGTGTGCAGCAGCTCCGCGATCCCCTCTAGCGCGAAGTACTCTGCCTGCATCGGCACCAGCAGTGCATCCGCCGCCACCAGCGCGTTCAGCGTAAGCATGTCGAGTGCCGGCGGGCAGTCCAGCAGCACAAAGGCATGCGCTTCCCTGGCCTCAATAAGCGCTTCGCGCAGCTTAAGAGCCCGGTTCTCCTGCTCCATCAGCTCCACCGTGGCGCCCACAAGAGCCTTGCTTGAAGGCACAACCTTCAACGCAGGTATTGCAGTCGCCACAGCCGCTTCGGCCAGCGAGGCGCCGTGTACTAGAACGTCATAGGTGGAGAAACGCTCCTCATCGCGTCCTAGCCCCAAGCCGCTTGTGGTGTTCGCCTGCGGGTCGATATCCAAAAGTAGCGTAGGCAGACCTTCCAAAGCCAAAGCCGCTGCTAGGTTGATGGCAGTGGTGGTCTTCCCTACCCCGCCTTTTTGATTCACAATCGCAAGCACTTTTCCCATGGACACTCCCACCATAGGGCCTGCACATTGAAACGGCAAATTGTTCCACGTGGAACAATAGAAATGGCCACCTAATTCGGAAGCCGGCTTATTTAGTTCCATAGCCGGGCTACGGGGCGGCTAGCTGGATAGCCGGCCGCGACAGAGAATGCGCTGTTCGCTTCCTCGCATCTTGACCGGCTCACGCCATTCCAGTTCGGCGAGTTTCGAGCTCAGCTGTTTGAACTCGTTTTCGGTCGTCATCAGCATGAGCCAGCCCTTTGGAAGCAAACGCTTGCAAGCCGCTTGAAGAGCCTGCTCCATTCTGTCGACCGCGCGTAATGTCACAACGTCGAATCGCTGCGCTGCCGGCAGCGCTTCTGCCCTGCCTGCATGCACATGCATGGGCAGGTTCAAGCTGCGCGCCAACTCAGCTAGAAAAGCCGCTTTTTTGCTTTGCGACTCCGCCAAGGTTACTTGGACTTGCGGCTTTGCCAGCGCACAGATCGCTCCAGGAAGGCCGGCTCCGGAACCGAAATCCAACAGCGTCCTTATGCCTTCCGGCAATGCTCGCGCACACTGGAGCGACTCCCCAAAGTGGCGGAGCACAATCGCATCCGGCCGGCGTATCGCTGTCAGGTTTGTGCGCGCATTCCAATTGAGCAACAAGCGCAAGTAAACCTCAAGCTGCACCCCCAACTCCGGCGCGATGTCCAGCCCCATTTGGTCGCGCAGCAGGTCGGCGATCGATTCAGGACTCATTTGCCGGCAGATGCCACCTGTGTGCGGCTGCCACAAAGGCGGTGAAGAGTGCGCGAGAAGGCTCGTCGCTTACGTAGGAGCGCTCCGGGTGCCACTGAACGCCAAGAACGAACTGCTCTTCCGGTGACGCGCTCTCCAATGCTTCAATAGCGCCATCCACTACAGTGCGGGCTGCTACGACCAGATCGTCTCCAGCCGTACCGATCGCTTGATGGTGACTGCTGTTGACCTCAATGGGCTCGCGGTCCAGAAACACGCTGCGCAAGAGACGGCCTTCCGGCTCCACGCGGAGTGCGTGAACGAGCGCATTGCTGTCTTTGGCAGGAGCATGGGGATACTCCGTCGCAAGGTGCTGGATCAAAGAGCCGCCGCGCCACACGTTCATCATTTGCATGCCGAAACAAACGCCCAGCACAGGCTTGCGCAGGTGAAAAGCGTCTTGCAAAAGAAGCTCGTCCGTGGCTTCGCGATCCAGGTCAGGGTTGGCCGTCTCGGGTACGGGTTCCTGTCCATACTTTTGTGGATGCACGTCCGCTGGACTGCCTGGGAGCAGGATCGCATCGCAGGTAGCGGCAAGCCGGGCTGTTTCGGCAGGGGGAAGACCCAGTGCTATGCGGACCGGCTCTCCGCCTACGGCTTCCACTGCTGCTGCATACTCCGGCCAGCAACGATCGTTGTAGGCTGGATTGCCCATGGTGGGCACGGGGATGGCAATGCGCGGTTTGTGCGTGGCGGCAGTCACGGGTGGCTCTCCTGATCGCGGATCGTATCCGATGCCGGTTTCGCATGTCCGGCATAGCGGTAATACAAGTCTGAGATGCGGTCGTGCAGCTGATGTGTAAGTGACTCCACATCGCGCGACCCAAGTCCCTGCGTCGAGAGGGGTTCACCCACGGCCAGGGTGAGGGGTGAAGGGAAGTACGTTTTGGTGTGAATGGGCAAGAGTTCGTAAGTACCGACCAGGGCCATGGGCACGAGAGAAACCTGAGCGCGGATAGCCATGAAGGCAGGGCCGTTCAGGAAAGGACCAGGCAAGCCGGTTTGAGTGCGCCCCCCTTCTGGAAAGATGAATACGGGCATGCCATTGCGCAAGGCCTTGACGCCGCCGGAAAGGCTGGCGATGGAGGCGCGCGGGTTAGCGACATTGACAGGGATTTGGCCAGAGCGGTGAAGGTGCCAGCCAATAAAGGGGATGGACCAGAGGTCGTGGCGGGCGACGATGCGGAACTGAAACGGGAGCGCGGCGAAGATGGCCGGCGTGTCCATGTAAGAGAGATGGTTGGACGTGTAGACAGCTACAGGCGCTTTGTCCAGGTGCTCCTTGCCGACGATTGTGAGAGGAGAACCGGCAAAGCGGAGTGAGGTCCGAGCCCAAGCTTGCGCAATGCGGTGTTGGCGTCGTCCGTCCTGCTCGGTAAAAGAGGCGAGCAGGGAAGCAGAGCCGCAAGCAGCCGTGCCCATCAGGAAAAGCGGTGCCCGCACGAGTGTGGAAGCGAGTTGGGTAGAGAGCGGCAGGCTGGCGGGTCGTGAAACGGGTGAGCGAGGCATGCTGGTCTAAACAGGGTAGCGCGGCCATATTGTTCCACGTGGAACAATTCCCATGAATCAGGATGCCAAGTATCAATAATCAAACTGAAATATTGTTCCACGTGGAACGATGTAGCCGCGAACAGCCTAGCAGGGTTTCCTGAGGCGCGGAACTCTTTGGTCGCTGCGTTAGAGCAACCGGCGGCGACTTCGGCATGCATGTGAACTCTCACGGATGGGCAGACGAAACCTCGGAATGCCAGTTGCGAAGCAGGGGCAAGCACTCGCCCAGCAGCATGATGGAGCCAGCTACGACAATGAGGCCATTTTTTGGCGTGCTGGCCATGGCCAGCGAAAGTGCTTCCGCCGCAGACAGAAACAGCTGGGTCGGCGTGCCAGTCCGCGCCGCGGCTTCGGCCAAAAGAGCCAGGCTCGCAGTGCGAGGGGAGCCGGTGCGAGTGAGGAGGACCTGATCCATGACGGGAAAGAGAATTTCAGCGATCTCGTCGACGGCTTTGTCCTGCATGCACGCAAAAACGAGAGTACGCGGACCTGTAACGGGCAGGGAGGAAAGTGCGGCGCGAAGGGCCCACGCGCCGGAAGGATTGTGGGCGGCATCCAGAAGAACCGAAGCGCCGGCAAGTTCCGCAGGGGGTTGAAGGAGCTGGAGGCGACCCGGCCAGGATGTTGCGCGAACTCCCTGCTCTATCGAAGTGCGGTTGAGGGGGAAACCATGGTTTCGGTGAAGCTCGATGGCGGCGGTGATGGCGAGCGCGATATTGCGCTGCTGGTGTTCACCCGCCAGGGGCGAGTCGATGGCAAGGGCATCGCCGTCCAGCAGGTTAGGCGGAAGAGAGAGCTGATATGAGTTGCGAAAACCGGCAGGAAGTTGCGGCATCCGCGGAGGAAGGAAATCGGCGGCGCTGATGGCATGGACATGGAGGGGAACAGCTGCCTCGCCGATGGCCTGATTTGCTTCCGGATGCTGCGGAAGGGTGATGAGGGTACCACCGGGACGCAGAATGCCGGTTTTCTCATGCGTAATGGCGGCGATGGTGGACCCGAGCCATTCTTGATGATCGAGGGAGATGTCGGTAAGTATGGAAAGGAGGGGGTCGACGATGTTGGTGGCGTCGAGGCGTCCCCCGAGACCGACTTCAAGGATGGCTATGTCGACAGGGGATTGCGATTGCGTCTCAGATAGCGGCGAGGCGAAGTAGAGAAAGCCGATGGCGGTGATGGTCTCAAAGAACGAGGGAGTGTACGGAAGTTGCAGTAGGGCGACGAGCTCGGATGCGGCGTTCTCGACCTGGAGGAAAAGGGAAGCGAGTCTTTCGTCGGAGATGGAAACGCCATTGACGCGGATGCGTTCGTTGGGATGTTCGAGGTGAGGGGAGGTGTAAAGACCGACGGAGTAACCACCTTGCTGAAGAATGGAAGCGAGGGTGGCGGCGGTGGAGCCTTTGCCGTTGGTGCCGGCGATGAGGATGGATGGGAAGCGCCGGTGCGGATTGCCGAGAGCCTGAAGCAAGACGCGCATGTGGGCGAGATCGAATTTACGCCGTGGTGCGCCGGGCGCGAGTGGGGCAAGTTCACCGCCGAGGGCGAGTAGGCGTGCGATGGCATTGCTGGGCATGATGCGAGTTTAGAGGACTGCGCATAAAGACAGACAAAACCGCGATTTGAGCCTGAGAGTCACATGCAGGCCCCGTTCGATTGGCAAAAAAGCAAATTCATTGTCGTTTTAACACCAGCGAGCAAAGAACGCTCGCCGAAAACACCGGCTGGTGTCTTTTTGAGTGGCAGTATGTTTGGACCAGAGCCAGCTCTAAATGGGCAAAGGTGCAGAACTCGTGCCGCAATCTTTTACTCTAAGCAGGTATGAGTTTTCCTATTAAAGAGTGCGTGGTGTGTGGAGAAGAGTTTGAGTTGAAGCCGGGCAAACCTGGTTTCGCGAACAGGTGTCTCGAGTGCAGTGAGCCGGAAGGGGCTGAGGCTGGAGGGAAACGCCGCATGGACGCGGACGAGCGCAAAGCAGAGGCGGAAGCGAACGAAGCGCGACGTGGAGCGATGCGGGATCTGCTGTACCGGAAAGACAAGTAGTGCGGAGGATGTACTTGTTCACCGAAGCCGCAATCCTCCTAGCCCCGCGCCGGGGCAGCTGTGCGGAACTGGTCCTGCCCCTCACAGAGGGAGCCACACTGCAAAAGGCGGCGTAGTGCTTCTGTAGCGCTACGTAGCGGGTACCGCCCGATTTGCGCGAAAGGCGAGAACGTGGGCGACGTTCGCCTCGACCCAAGTGGTAAGGGCGTGAACGCGGGTGGCGATCTCAAGGCCAATGGGTGTAAGGCTGTACTCGACCTGGGGCGGCGTGTGGGGATGGACGACGCGGAGAACGAAGCCGTCAGCCTCAAGGACCTGTAGGGTTTGGGCGAGCATTTTCTCGCTGACGCCGCCAATGCGACGGCGCAACTGGCTGAAGCGGTGGGTGCGCTCGAGAAGGAGGACCAGGATCAAGGTGGTCCAGCGAGAGGTGATGTGGTCTAGGATGTCGCGGGTGGGGCAGGATGCCTCATAAACGTTACCCGACGGCGATAGGAAGACCGGGTCGCGCGGCGGATGGGATTAGCTGGCTGGCAGCATGGTTATGAGCTTACCTAAAGGTACGTACTTACGCAAAGTAAGCACTTTCGGTAGGCTGCTTTCTGTGTCCGGCCTTAACGGCCGGCTGCTGGTGTACACGAGCATCTTGCATGCCGAGACCGCAACCAACGTGCTTGCAAAGGAGCACAAGCTGACAGAGGCATACATCCGGGCGGCGGGTATTCCGTGTGTGATCTTGCGCAATGGTTGGTACCTGGAGAACCATACTGAAGCGCTGGGGCCGGCGGTGCAGCACGGTGCGATCCTGGGCGCCGCGGGCGAGGGGCGGTTCGCTTCTGCCGCGCGGGCGGACTATGCGCGGGCAGCCGTTGCGGTATTGACAACAGATAGGCACGCGGAGCAAACCTACGAGCTTGCAGGAGACGCGGCCTACACGCCGGGGGCGCTAGCGGCGGAGGTGTCTTCGCAGGCCGGGAAGCCAGTGGCGTATCACGACCTACCGCAGGAGGAGTATGCGCAGGCGCTGGCGGGGTTCGGGCTGCCGGCAGAGCTGGCCGATGTGCTTGCGAGCGCGGATGCCGGAGCGGGGAGGGGCGAGTTGGACGTGTATGCGAGGGATCGCTCATGTTTCTCTTCTATGATGTGAGGATGCCTTCAGATCCGTTAAAGCCGAAGCGTCGGGTGCCGCAACAGGAGCGAGGAGAGCGCCGGGTGGCGGAGCTGCTCGACGCGGCAGCGGCGGTGATTGCGGAGCGGGGGTACGAAGCCGCGACGATGACGGAGATCGCCGAGCGCGCGGGTTCGTCGATTGGGGCGATGTACCAGTATTTTCCGAATAAGGAAGCGGTAGTGCGGGCGTTGCGTGGGCAGTATGGGAACGAGATGGAGCAGCGCTGGCGGCCGTTGATCGCCGAGGCGGGGAAGGGGAGCTTCCGGGAGCTGGCGGACGGGATTATCGATATGATGACGGACTATGTAAAGGAGCGTCCGGCGTATCTTCCCCTGCTGGACGCCCCTGTGCGGTATAAGCGTGATCTCCAGGCGAGGCGGCGGTTGCGGGAGCATTTCGCGGCGGCGTACCGGGAAAAGCGCCCGGAGTTGACGGAAGAGGCGGCTTACCGTGTGGCGAACGTGACGGCGGAGATCGTCAAGGGCCTGGTTCCCTTGTACGCGGAAGCAAAGGGCGAGGAAAGGGAAGCGCTGACGCGGGAGTTCAAGCTGGCGCTGGCGAGCTACCTTAAGGCGCGCCTGCGGGGGTGAGGCGGGGCGGAAGCAGTTCCGGCGTCCAGCGCCATTTTAAAATCTGAGGGAGTCCTCATGTCATCCATACAAGTACATGAGGCAATCCTCATGTCTGAGAGGGATGAGCCACGAGCATGCCTGAACTGAAGTTGGAGCCGTCTTCGACGGCTCTCGTTGTGATCGATCTACAGTACGGGATTGTAGGTTTGCCGGTGACGGGGTACCTGCTGGCGCCGGCGCTGCCGCTGCCGCTGAGCGGTTGGCTGGTGGACCGGATCGGCGTGAAACGGGTGTACCTGCTCTAAGTGCGCTGCGGTTGCCGTTGTGGGGGCGGAGGTCGTGGAGCGGGCAGGGGTGCTTGCCGAAGCGTTTCGGGCCAAGGGCGGAAGAAGTGGTTGGGTGCGGGTGCAGAGCGGTCGCCTTCTGGATGGTTGCTCGAAGATTTGAAGATTCACCGTTCTTTGAAGAATAAGTTTACAAATGCGTGTGGGAGCGGTTACGTTATCACTCAATTTTGGAAGTGATTCCAGAGCGGGTTGGAAGCAATCCGAAGTGAAGCGTATACGAGGTGGCGACCATGCGGCTTTTCTCTATCGGGCAGTTAGCTCCAATTGCGGCTTCGGCGGTCTTTGTGCCGGCGCTTGTTTTATCGACTGGAATGCTGCACGCGCAGGAGTTTCGCGGGACCATTTCCGGGACGGTGACGGACCAGACGGGCGCGGTGGTGCCTGGGGCGAAGGTGGTGGCTTCCGGGCCGTCGCAGACCTACACGACGGTGAGCCGGGCGGATGGGCAGTTCACGATTCCACTCGTTGACCTGGGGGTATACAACGTCGAGGCGACGAGAGAGGGGTTCGAGAGCGAGACGCAGGTGGGAATCCACGTGGATGTGGCGTCGAAGATCGAGCTGCAGTACCGGATGAAGCCGGGGCAGGTGTCGGAAAACGTGACGGTGGCGAGCGACGCGAACCGGGTGACGCTGGGGGATGCCTCGCTGGGGACGGTGCTGGACCCCGAGAAGGTGCAGAACTTGCCGTTGACGGGCGGCAACTGTACACGATGCTGGGTTTGACGCCGGGGGCGCGGTTCACGGCGACGCAGTTTGGGCCGGGGGGCAACTCCGGAACGCGGGCGTGGGACCAGAGCAATGCGTACTCGATCAACGGGCAGAGCGGGAACCAGAACCAGTTTTCGCTGAACGGCGCGCCGATCTCGTCACAGGGCGGAGGCGGCGCGGGAACGTGGAATGTCGCGCCAAGCATCGACGCGGTGGACCAGTTCAAGGTGCAGACGAATACGTACGACGCGCAGTATGGGCGGGCGCTGGGCGGTGAGATCAATACGGTGATGAAGAGCGGGACGAACAAGTTCCATGGAACGGCGTTCGATTTCTGGCGCAACTCATCATTGGACGCGAACACGTTTCAGCTGAACCAGTCGGGAACGCGCAGGCCGTTCCATAATCAGCACCAGTTCGGCGGCACGGTGGGCGGGCCGATCGACAGGAACAAGAGCTTCTTCTTCTTTTCGTATGAAGGCTGGCGGGAGGTGCTGCCGGTGGGCGTGGTGACGGACGTGCCGACTGCGGACCTGCTCCCGAATGCCGCAGGCAGTGTGAACCTTGGGCCTTACTTGGCGGCGACGACCGGGCATAATATCTACGACCCGCTGACGACGCGTTGCCTGGTGCCGGGACAGAACCCATGCACGCAGTACACGCGGGACCAGTTCCCGAACAACGTCATCCCGGCGAACCGGATCAGCGCGCAAGGCCTCGCGATCCTGAAGCTGTACCCGCAGCCGAACGTGGCAGGGAATACCTATAACGCAAACTACTCCGCGACAGACCCCGGGCGGTACAGCTACGACCAGCCGATGATCCGGGTGGACCACGACATCACGGAACGGACGCGGCTGTACGGGATTTATACGGAGTTCAACGGGCACGAGTACCGGAATACATCCGGGCTGCCGGCGGATATTTCACGCGGCAATATCAACAACTCCCGGAAGAGTTTTACCGCCTCGTTCGACGTGACGCACGAGTTCTCAGAGACGCGGGTGGGAGACATACGGGTGGCATGGAACCGGGCGGTAAACCGGGACCCGAACGGCGGAGCGGCGGCGGGACTCGCGGGTGCGGGATTTACATCGGGAAGCCTGGGAATCGGCCTGCCGGCGATTCCGACGACGACGGTGAATCTGCCGCCGCAGATCAACCTGATCGGCAGCCGGTTCGCGAGCATCATCGGGAACTACTACGATAATGACCAGACCAATGAGACCTTCGACTTGGCACCGAACCTGACGCAGACGCTGGGGCACCATACGCTGCATATTGGGTTTGAAGGGGAGCTGTTCCACTTCAGGCCGAACGGGATCGGTCAACCGAATGGGCAGTTCGCATTCGGGCAGGGGTTTACACAGCAGGACCCTTACAAGTCGAACGGCGACGGCGACCAGATCGCCGACTTGCTGCTTGGATATCCAAACCAGGATTCAAGCAATGCGGGGAACAACTCGTTCGTGCAGTACTACGACAGCGTGTACGAAGCTTACAAGTACTACTCGGCGTATGTGCAGGACGACTGGAAGGCGCGGCCCAACTTGACGTTCAACCTGGGGATCCGGTGGGAGACGGAAACCTCGCCGGTGGAGCGGACAACCGTTTGTCGGCCGGGTTCGACACGACCGCGATTAGCCCGATTTCGGCGCAGCTGAATGGGGTGGGGGGCATCCCGAACCCGTTGCGGGGCGGGTTGCAGTTCCCGACTTCCAGCTTTACGGCTTACGAGAATCTGGTCGGGAACTTCCTGCCGAAGGTCGGAATCTCCTATGCGCCGCGGAGGGATTTGGTGATCCGGGGCGGATTCGGAATCGCCAGCGGGTTGGGGATTGAGCTAGGCGGAACGAACACGTTCCAGCAGCAGACCGACTACGTGTATTCGCTGGATGGGGGACGGACGCCGTCGCCTTACTTCAACCAGGGCAATCCGTACCCAAACGGGGCAATCGCGCCGCAGGGAACTACGCTGGGGCTGCTGTCAAACGCGGGCAACAATGTCGGGTTTGATCAGAGGGCACGGAGGATTCCGAAGACGAACTACTGGTCGTTCGGCATCCAGGGGGCGGGGCCGGTCCACACCATCTACGACCTCGCCTATGTGGGCAACTACACGATCCATCAACGGATCCAGACGCAGTTGAACTCGCTGCCGCTTGCGCTGGTGCAGGCGGGGATCGCGGACCAGGGGGCATTTCTGAACTCGCAGGTGGCGAACCCGTTCTACGGGCTGCTGCCGAACAACACGAGTCTGGGAAGCAGCCCGACGATCTCGCAGGCACAACTGCTGACACCTTACCCGCAGTTTAATGGGCTGACCGACTACAACGTGCCGATCGGGTCCTCGACATACGACGCGCTGCAGGCAAAGCTCGAAAAGCGGCTGACGGCAGGCAAGGCGCTCTCAAGTGGGTTGAGCGTGCTTGCATCATTCACCTATTCGCGTACGACGAACCGGACAAACCTGCTGAACAATAACCCGGCCAACTACGTGGACACGGTGCCATACTCGGTGATCTACGAAGGGGACAGGCCGTGGGACTTCGCGCTGAGCGGGCTATACTCGCTGCCGTTTGGGCGTGGGCAGGAGTTTGGATCGGGGGTGAACGCGCTGGTCAACGAAGGGATCGCGGGCTGGCAGCTGGACTGGATTTTCTCAAATGACGGGGGGACGCCGGTGGGGAACCTGCCGCAGACCTTCAACTACACGTGCGGGGGGACTTACAATTTCCAGGTAAAGGGGAAGCGGAGCTACCAGTCGTGGATCGACAACTCAGACAACGTACAGGCGCTGAATACGGGTGGCAAAGCGAACTGCCTCCAGAACTTTACGCCGTACCAGATCAGGACGCGGATTGAGCGCACAAGCCATTTGCGGAACCCGTATGCGGCGCAGACGCAGTTGGGGATGGAGAAGCAGTTTCCGATCAAGGAAGGGAATACGCTGCAGTTCAAGGCGGAAGCGTTCAACCTGACGAATACGCCGCAGTTTGGCGGGCCGGATCTGGGGAACTTCAATGCTCCCTTGCAAAGGAATCTACAGGTGGCGAACCCGAGCGACCCTGGGGCGTATTCGGGGTATGGGACGGTAGGGAATCAGCAGCAGAATTTCCCGAGGCAGATCCAGTTGTCGTTGAAGTATTTGTTTTAGGCTCGCGGGCAAGAAGCGCGCGGCTGGTGAAGTGCCGGCCATGCGTTTCCTTTAGAAAGGCAAGACGTCAGCTAGCCTGGTTGAATCGGGCAGCATGAAGGAGAGGGCGCGGGCTAGGAAGGGTTTGAGGAGGGGGCGGGGGAGGACGGCGTCGAGCATGCCGTGGGCGAGGAGGAACTCGGAGCGTTGGAAGCCTTCGGGGAGGCGTTGGCGGATGGTTTGCTCGATGACGCGGGGGCCGGCGAAGCCGATGAGGGCGCCGGGTTCAGAGAGGTTCAAGTCGCCGAGCATGGCGAAAGAGGCGGTGACGCCGCCGAAGGTGGGGTCGGTGAGGATGGAAAGGTAGGGGAGGCGGGCGGAGTCGAGGCGGGCGAGGGCGGCGGAGATTTTGGCGAGCTGCATGAGGGAGGCTACCCCCTCCTGCATGCGAGCGCCGCCGGAAGCGGAAACGATGATGAGGGCGGCGCGCTCGTGTAGGGCTCGCTCGACGGCACGGGTGATGGTTTCGCCGACGACGGCGCCCATGGAGCCGCCGATGAAGCCGTACTCCATGGCGGAGAGGATGACGGGGTGGGGGCCGAGGCAGCCGCGAGCGCTGAGGATGGCGTCGGGAAGGCCGGTGGCTTGCTCGGCGGCGGCGAGGCGGGATTTATAAGGCTTAAGGTCGGTGAACTCGAGGGGGTCGGTGGAGCGGAGATTCCCGTCGAAAAGTTCGTAGCCGGGCTCGAGGAGGCTGGCGATGCGCGCGGCGGCGGACATGCGGTGATGATGGCCGCACTTGGGGCAGACGAGGAGGTTGGCTTCGACCTCGGCCTTCCAGACGGTGGCTTCGCAGCCGGGGCACTTGGTCCAGAGGCCTTCGGTGCGGACGGTTTTCTCGCCGTTCGTTTCGATGCCGGGCTTTTCGCGTTTAAACCAGCTCATGGGTGGGTGGGGTGCGCCGGGGCCTTTCGCGGGCGCTCGGAAATGCGCTTCTCAACGAGTGTAAATGGCCCCGGGCTGGGGGGAAGATGCTTGGGCGGCTGCGAGGGCCGGTTAGGAAGAAAGCGCCGCTTACTTCTCGGTTTTTTCGGCCTTTTCGGGCTTTTCAGCTACTTTTTTGGGTGGCGCGATGGCGTCCTTGGCGGCTTTGGCGATACGGAACTTGACGACGGTTTTAGCTTTGATCTTGATGGCTTCGCCGGTTTGCGGGTTACGGCCGGTGCGGGCCTTGCGCTCGGCCTTAACGAGGCGGCCGAGACCAGGGATGACGAAAACGCCGTTTTTCTTGGTTTCCTTGACGGCGGTGTCGGCGAGGAGGTCGAAGAAGGTAAGGGTTTGCTTGCTGGTCAGCTCGAGTTTCTCGGCCATTTGGCGGACAAGTGCGGTTTTTGTGAGTGCGGTTGCCATGGGGTGCAGTGTTCTCCTGTGAGTGATGCTGGGGCCTCGGAGGGGTTTCGGTCAATGATGACGCGGGTTCCCGTAAGGCTTTCGGGGTTTACCATCGCGTTTTCCGGCGCCCTGTGTCAAGTGGAAAGCAGGATTGACGCGGGTTTTCGTGACTAAAGTCTGGTTAGCGGGTGGGCAGGCTCTGCGGAAGGCGTGTTCCTGGTTCGAGGCAGAAGCGCGGCTCCTTGTTTGCCGGTCCGGAGCCGGTGGGCAATGGAGCGCGAGTAAAAGCGAAAAAAACGGAGTAAGGGGTACACCGAAAAAGCCCTAAAGCTGCCCGGATCGGGGAAAGTTTGCATGGTAACTCTTCCTATGCTTACCACTGTGCAGTGACGATTTTGATTTCCCAAAACGAAAAAGAAGTATCTATGGGTAGCGAAACGGGAATGCCGCGAACTGGGTGCGGAGAAGAAAAACAAGCGACTCATGAAAATTCGGGGGCTGCCGATAGAGCAGCTACCGAGAGAAGTGGAGCAGGCGAGTGGATTGGCTTTCGGGAATGAACGGAAGGATATCGAGAGCAATGACGGGAACAAAGAAAGCGCTGGTGATCGGGGCCCATCCGGATGATTGCGCGTTGGGCGCGGCCGGGTTTTCAGTTCTGCTGCGGCGGGCTGGCTGGCATGTGACGTTTTTAACAATGACAGATGGCGAGCTGGGCGGCGAGCCGGCGCTGCGGCTGGATGAGGAGCGGGTGAGCGCGGGGCTTTTGGATGTGCAGCTGGACTTTGCACACCTGCCGGACGGCTCCATGAGCGGGCGGGAAACGGTGGAAATGCTGGAGGAAAAGCTGGCGCTGCATAAGCCGGATCTGCTGCTGACGCATGCGCCGACGGACTCGCACGCGGATCACCGGGTATTAAGCGATTCGCTGGTTTCGGCAGCGAGGCGCAGCGCGAGCATTTTGTTCTACGAGGGGCCGTCGACGCTGCAGTTCGCGGCGTCGCTCAAGATCGATATCGCGCGGGTGTGGGACTTGAAGGTCAAGAGTCTGCTGGCGCATGCCTCGCAGCGGGAGCGGGTGAGGACGGTGGAGTGGGCGGAGTCGGCTGGGCGGCACCGGGCCTGGCCGCACTACCGGGGCGTGTGCGAGGCGTTTTCGCCGGTGCGCATGGACCTGCAACTGATGGTGGAGATGGCGGCGGAAACAGGGCTGCCGTTTGCGGCGGCAGAGCAGGGGCTCGGCAGTGCGGGGCAGACTCGGAACTGGAGTGTGGTCTAGTGCGCGACGTCAAGGTGCTGATTGTTGGGGCGGGGCCGTGCGGGTTAGGTGCGGCCCTGGAGATGGTGGAAAACGGGCCGGGCGGTGCGGGGGACTTTCTTGT
>CAXTWG010000054.1:0-15317 GCA_964247895.1 uncultured Acidobacteriaceae bacterium | reverse complement strand
GGCAATACCCGTACCCGCCCCACCCGCGCCGGCAATTGCCACGCGCTGGTCGCGCATGCGTCCTCCGCTCGAGCGCAGGGCCGCATATACCGCTCCCACCACCACCGCCGCCGTACCCTGGATATCGTCGTTGAACGAACAGATCCGATCCCGGTAGCGGTCCAGAATCGGTCGGGCATGGCGGCGCGCAAAGTCCTCCCACTGCACCAGGGCCCGCGGCATCAGCGCGTGCACAGCTTCGACGAACTCATCCACGAACTGGAAATACTCGTCCTCGCCGATCCGCTCGTGCCGCCAGCCGAGGTAAAAAGGGTCTTCCCGCAATACGGGGTTGTTCGTGCCGGTATCGAGCACGATCGGCAGCGTGCGCGCGGGATGGATGCCGCCCAGGAGCGAGTAGATCGCGAGCTTGCCGATGGGGATGCCCATGCCGCCCACGCCCTGGTCGCCGATGCCCAACACCCGCTCGCCGTCGGTCACCACGATCACGTCCACGTCCCGGTAAGGCCGGCTTTCGAGCATCTGGCGCATCCGGTGCCGTTGCGGCCAGGACAGAAACAGCCCGCGCGGTTTGGTGTACAGCCGCGAAAACTGCGCGCACCCGAGCGCCACCGTCGGCGTGTACAGGATGGGCATCATCTCCGCCGTGTGCCGCTCGAACAGCGAGTAGAACAGCACTTCGTTGCGGTCCTGGAGCTGTCGCAGGAAGTTGTGCTTGGCCAGGTCGCTCGGCTGTTCGCAGTAGACGTGATAAAGCCGCGCGATCTGCTGCTCGCGCGTGACCACGTGCGGCGGCAGCAGGCCGTTGAGCGCGAAGGTATCGCGCAGCTCCTGCGAAAACGCCGTACCCCGGTTGAGCAGCGGCGTGTTCAGGATCTCCATGCCGCGCAGGGTGGTCGCAACCGTCCGGGTTGCGCCGTCCTCGCCGGTCAGCCAGCGGATGTTCTCATGCACCGAAAATCACCGTTCGGGAATCAAGCCCAGGTTTCCTTGGTTCCGTCCAGCGCCCGGTCCAGATAGGTGGCAGCGGAGATGAGCGCCATATGCGTGAGCGCCTGGGGAAAATTGCCCAGGTGCTCGCCGCTTGAGCCCAGCTGCTCCGAGTACAAACCGAGGTGGTTGGCATAGCCCAGCATTTTATCGAAGCGTAAGCGTGCCTTGTCTACCTGCCCCGCGCGCGCTAGGCATTCGATAAGCCAGAAGGAGCAAGCCGTGAAGCTGCCCTCGCCCCCCGGCAGTCCATCTTTGCCGCTCTGGTAACGGAACACCAGGCTGTCCTCGCTGAGCTCGTCCTCGATGCGCTGCATCGTTGAAAGCCAGCGCGGATCGGTGGGGCTGATATAGCGAAGCATGGGCATCAGCAGCAGCGCCCCATCCACTTCTTTTTCGCCTTGCGCCTGCACAAACGAGTGGATTTCCGGATCCCAGAAATTGTCGAGGATATCTGTATCGATCTCCCGCCGCATGGTGCGCCATTCGGCCACCGGCGCATCCAGCGAACGTTTATCGGCCAGACGGATCGCGCGGTCGAACGCAACCCAACACATCAAACGCGAGTGCAGGAGGTGCCGTTCCCCGCCGCGCACCTCCCAGATGCCCTTGTCCGGGCGCTTCCAATTGCGCCCGAGCCAGTCCATCATCCGGATCAGGCGGCGCCAGCCGTCCTTCGGGATGCCCTCCGCATACTTGTTCGAAAGGTACACGGCATCCATGATCTCGCCATAGATATCGAGTTGCAGCTGGTCGTTCGCGCCATTGCCGATCACCACCGGCTTGGATCCCTTGTAGCCGCTCAGGTGTTCGAGCTCCTGCTCGTCAAGTTCGCTCGAGCCGTCAGCCCGGTACATGATGCGGAAAGGACCGACTTGCGAAGATTCAGACTCGAACTCGTCTGCGAAGCGGTCGCGCATCCACAACGAGTAAGCCCGTACCTCGCCGAGCAGCCCAAGCCGGATCAACGCGTAAAGCGAAAACGAGGAGTCGCGCAGCCAGGTGTAGCGGTAATCCCAATTGCGAGAACCACCCGCCTGCTCCGGCAACCCGAACGTCGCCGCCGCGATATTGGAGCCGTGCTCGCTCGAGCTGAGCAGCTTTAAAACAAGCGCCGAGCGATTGACCATTTCGCGCCAGCGACCTTTATAGGTTGACTGCCCGATCCAGTCGCGCCAGTACTGGATCGTGCAGTTGAAGCAACCCTCTACGCTGTCGGGTTTCAACAGCTCTGCGGGGTCCTTCTCCTTTTCAGCTACAAAGCCGAAGGCAAACGAAGCACTCTCGCCCTGCCCCAGCGTAAATTCCGCGCAAGCGTCCGCCCCGTCCACCTCGAGCTCGACCGTCGCATACAGCGCCATGGAGTCGAGCTTCGGCGTGTTCGCATTTCCATCCGGATGGAAACAGACCGCGCTCTTTTCCTTGCAGGCCCGGTGCGTGGCGCGTGCGTAATCGAACCGCGGCGCGCAGCGCACCTTGAAGCGCACACAACCCTTGATCACCCGTAGCGTCCGGACAATCTGGTGCGCGTACGCCGGCTCGCCTTCACTTTTGCTCACCGGCATAAAGTCGGTAAGTTCCGCCACGCCTTCGTCGGACAGGTAGCGGGTCAGCAGGATGTTGGTCTCAGGCAAGTACATCTGCTTCGAGCGCACCTCGTCGATCTGCGGCTCGATCCGGAACGAGCCGCCTTTTTCGCTGTCCAGCAGTGCGGCAAAGATGGTCGGCGAGTCGAAATGCGGGAAGCAGAAAAAGTCGATGTTGCCGTCGAGCGAAATCACGGCTGCGGAACGCATGTTGCCGATAATGCCGTGGTTCTCAATCAACTGGCTGGCGCTGGGGGTTTCTGGCACTTGGGATAGCTCCTTGCAATGAGGCCTGACGTTTCAATGGTAATGAACCGGATTGCGGACAAAGGTGTCTGCACTATCCAAAAAGACGCATGAGCCCGCGCGGGGGCAGGTCCGGCACAAGGAATCGCTCGCGGCCGCCGGTCACCGCCTCCGCAGCGAGAAAACCGGAGCGTGCAGCGCTTTCCATGGTCGCGGGCCAGCCTGTATCTGTCCAGTCCCCTGCCAGATACAGGCCTTCCCATGCCGTGCGCGCCCCGGGTCGATACGCGTCCAAACCCGGCTGCACGGCAAAGGTCGCACGGACTTCCTTCGTCACCACCGCTTTCACAAGCCTGGCCTCGCGCATGACCGGAAAAAACAGCGCAAGCTCCCGGACAGCGAGCTCGACGATTTCGCTCTGGCTCATGGGAACGAGGTCGCGGGCGACGCTGATCACGAGCTCCAGATGGCTGCCTGTGCCCGCCGGCGGCCTCCGCTGCAGCTTTTCGCGCTGGTACATCCACTGGATGGTCGTGTCGAGCAGCACGGCGTGAGGCAGATCGGTGATCTCGCGATCGAACCAGAGGTGGATGCCCACAAGCGGGACGTGCTCGAACCGATCCATCGCCCCGGCAAGCGCATCGCGTTCCGGCCCGGCGGGCAGCTGCGGCACAAAGAGGCGCGCGGCTTCAAACGGCAGCGCCAGGACGACCTTGTCGTACTCCTCCCAGTCTTCGTTCACCCGGACACGCCAGCCGCTGCCGGCCTGTTCGAGCGCCCCCACACTCGCGCGCATCCGCAGCGCGCCGCCTCGTGCTTGAAAATACGCCGCCGCGCCTGTGTACATCTCCGACAACGGCAGCAGCGGCACCCCAATCCGCCCTGCTTCGCCCGAGCTTAGAAAAGAGTCGCGCAACACCTTGCCCGCGTAGTGGACGGAAACCCGATCGAGGTCGTCGTTGAGCGCCGATTGCAGAATCGGCTCCCAAAACCGCTTGAGCGCGCCCGGCGTTTGCCCGTGGCGCCGAGCCCAGGCGAGGAAGCTCTCGCCTCCCGGTACATCCGCCGGATAGCCGGGGAGGAACTGCCGTAGGCCGTGAGCGATGGCGCGCTTGTCTTCGCTTGAAAAGCACCGCGCGCTCAGAAACGACGGTCCGGATTGTATCGGTGCAGGCAAGCGCGTGGGCCGCACCACACTGCGGCGGCCGCCCGGCTCAATGTAGGTGATCGTATCCGTCCAGGCAATCTGGTTTCCGCGTCCCACGCGGCCCAGCAGGCTACGCAGGTTCGTGCAGCAGCCGAGCAGGATGTGCTGGCAGTTGTCGATCGTCTCGCCCGAACCGGGATGGAGGTAGGACGAAGCACGTCCACCCACATAGGGCCGCCGCTCCAGCACCGTCACGCGGTAGCCTGCCTCCGTGAGCGCGCACGCCGCCGCCAGACCGGCGACCCCTGCACCCACGACCGCAACCCGCGTTTCCCTCGCCTGTGGGGAAGCGACAACGATCTGCGGACGCGCCTTTGCAGACCTGAACCCCGCCCCACGCAGCCGCGCGGCAAACGTGCGTGCAAGCCCGCGTAGCAGCAAAGACAGTTTTTCCCGCGTCGGCACGCTGACGCGTCGCGTAAACACGTCATAGTCCGCCCGGCGAATGCGCCCGAGCAGCCGATGGTAAATAGTCATCAGCACAGAAAGCGCAGGCCTGCTGTCTTCCGCGATCAAGGGCAGCAGCGCATCGCCGGACCGATAAAACGACTCCGCGCGCGCGGTTTGCATGGCCAGCATGGCGCGCACGGCGGGGCTCGGCGCCCGGCCCGCGCGCGCCTCGGCAGCGAGCGCCTCCGGCGTAAAACCTCGCGCAAGCAACTCGTCCTCAGGCAGATAAACCCGCCCACGCCCGGCATCTTCACGCACGTCGCGCAGGATATTGGTGAGCTGGAAGGCGAGGCCCAGCTCCTCAGCCAGCTTCTCGGCTTCAGGCGAGCTGTACTCGAAGATGCGGATGCAAACCAGGCCAACCACCGAAGCGACCAGGTAGCAGTAGCCGCGCAGGGCCTCGAAATCAGGAAAAGTGCTGTGCGCCTCCGGCTCGAGATCCATAGCCGTGCCTTCCACAAGCTGGTCGAGCAGGCGAAGCGGGATGCGGAAGCGCAGGCGCGCATCGTTGAGCGCGAGAAAAACCGGGTCCTGGCTGCCCCCATGCTCCGCCGCCGTGTGCCAGGCCGCGGTCCAGGCAGCCATGCGCGCACGCCGCTCTTCAATCCGCAGCGATTCGTCATCGGAGATGTCATCGGCCTGCCGCATAAACGCGTACACGGCACAGATGGCGTCCCGCTTGCGCGCGGGCAGAGCGAGAAAAGCATAGTAAAAGTTCTTCGCCTCGCGCCGAGCGATCCCCCGGCAGGCGCGGTAGGCCTCCGCGACCGTCAAGGGCGCAACCCCTTGCTCGCGAAGGGCAAGTATTTGCCGGCGAGCGCCCGAAGCAGCAGTGCCGCTTTGCGCGGCTTGGACAAGCGCGGACGGCCCCGCAGCACGTCGTACCCCTGCCGCTCGATCGCGCCGAGAATCGCCAATCCGCCCCGGGAAAACAGGTCGAGGTCCACCGCCAGCTCCCGGTCCACCATCCCAATCAGCGGCAGCCCGCTCTTGAACATCACGCGCGTGTATCCGACTTCATAGCGCAGCAGCTCCCGCACCGGCGCGCTCGCGCGACCCTGCGCGATCCCTTCGGAGAGCATCGCCTCCGTCACCTTGAACCGCGCCATGTCCGCTTGCGGCAGGTACACCCGGCCTTTCGCATGGTCCACCCGGACGTCCTGCCAGAAGTTCGCCAGCTGCAGCGCCGTGCAGGTCTGGTCGGAAAGCCGGAAGCGCTCTTCGTCGGAGTAGCCCGCCAAATACAACACCAGCCGTCCTACCGGGTTTGCCGAGTACCGGCAGTAGGCGAGCACATCTTCTATGGTCGCGAAGCGCGTGACTGTCTGATCCTGCCGAAAGGCCACGAGCAGGTCGGCGAACGGCTGTTGCGGGATGCTGCAAAGGCGAATCGTTTCCTTCAGAGCGACAAATACCGGGTGCGTCGCCTCCCCGCGATAGCACAGCCGCAACTGCTCCTCCCACCAGTCCAGCAGCGCGAGCGACTGCGCCGCGTCGCCGACCTCGTCGCCGAGATCGTCGGAAACCCTGCAGTACGCGTAAACCGCATGGAAGTGCTCCCGAAGCCGCATCGGCAGAAACCAGCTCGCGACATGGAAGTTCTCATAGTGCGTCTCGGTCAGCCGCTTGCACCAGGCACACGCCTCGGCGAGCGTGGGCGCTTGCTCCGGCGGCCGGTAGGCAGCCGGCAGCGCCGCCCAGCCTGCTTGGAGCAGGGCTTCCCGGTCCTCGGTCAATGGAGTCGTCGCCATGCTTAAGGAAGAATAACCGTCTTGATCGGCCGCGGCGCACCCGCGCCCGATTCCATGTGCGTCCCATCGGCAAGCGCCCGGTATAGCGCGGGAACCTCCGCCAGCGCCGCGCGCCCGGTCAGAAACCGCCCGGCGTCGAAACGCCCGCTCGCGAGCAGTCGAAACGCGCGGCGAACCGTACCCGGCGTGTGATGGAAGGACGCCCGCAAGGTAAGCCCGCTGTAGTGGAGCCGGTCGGTGTCGAGCGCCACGGTTGTCCCTGCCGGTGGCCCGCCGAAGAAATTGACTGTGCCGCCCTTGCGCGCCATGTCGACCGCCCAGGCCCATGTTTGTGGGGTCGCCACCGCTTCCATCGCGATGTCGACCCCGCGGCCCTCTTCCGTAAGCGCCTTTACGGCAGGGACGGGACTCCCCTCGCCCAGAAGCACCGTCTCCGCCGCCCCCAGTGCCCGTGCCGTTAGGGCCTGGTCCCCATGCTTGACCACCGCAAGCACCCGCAGGCCGGAAAGCGCAGCAGCATGGACAAACAGCAGTCCGATCGGTCCGGCGCCGATCACCGCAAGTGTGTCCCCCGCGCGCGCACCGGCCTCTTGAAGCCCCAACAGCACGCACGCCAGCGGCTCGGTAAGCGCCGCGTGCTCAAACGGCATCCCGTCCGGCACCCGTAATGTATTCTTCGCCGCAATCCGCGCCGGAACGCGCAGATATTCCGCATACGCCCCGTTGTTGAACAACAGATCGTCGCAAAGGTTCTCCTGCCCCGCCCGGCAAAAAAAACACTTCCCGCATGGCGCTGAGTTCAGCGCCACCACACGCTCTCCCGGCGTGAAGCCTGCACCTTCACCAGCCTCCTCGACGACCCCCGCGACCTCGTGCCCAAACGGCGCAGGCGGCTGGAGCATGCGGGCGTGGTACCCGCGCCGGTATACCTTCAGGTCGGTCCCGCAGGTCAGTGCCGCACCCACGCGCAGCACCAGCTCCCCAACCCCGGCGCCCGGTCGCGGCAGCGTTTCGAGCCGCAAATCCTCCCTGCCGTAAAGCACCGCGGCCTGCATTGTGCCTACGCTCAAACCTGCCCCGTTTGAGGCGTGAACATGATCTTCATCGAGCGAGCCGTCGGGTGCGACGCGATCTCAATCGCCTCGGCCGCCTCCGCAAGCCCGAACCGGTGCGAAACCAACCGCGTCAGATCGAACCCTTTCCGATAACCCTCAAACACCAGCCGCGCTCCCTCTTCCTGGATGTCCACCGACGCGCTGTACGAGCCGAGCAGCGTTTTCTCATCCATGCACACCGCCGCCGGATCGATCGGGGCCTCGCCATGCTGGGTCTGGGCAAACAGCATCACGCGCCCCCCGCACCGGGCCGCGTCCATCGCCGTCCGGATAAGTGGGTCGCCCGCCACCGCCAGCAGGACCGCGTCCGCGCCTCGCCCTTCGCTCCCCGCCCGCGTCCGCGCGACCACGTCTTCCCTGCTCGCATCGATCGGATTTCGCAAACCATACTGGGCGGCAACCGCGTGCCGTTCCGGGTAAAGATCCGAGGTCAGCACCTCCGCTCCCGTCCGTGCCGCAAGCGCCGCCAGGATGATCCCAATCGGCCCCTGTCCAATCACCAGCACCGTCTCGTCCGGCTCGAGCGCAAGGCTCTTGACAGCCTTCAAACATGTGTTCACCGGCTCAAGGAAGGCAGCCTGCTCAAACGGGATGCCATCGGGAATCTTGACCAGCCCGCGCGCGACGATCCAGTCCATCACCCGCACATACCCGGCAAACCCGCCGCCCGAAGGCTCAAAACCGGCCGTCACGCCGACGCGCTTGTACACCGGGCATTGCGCGAAAGTCTTTTTGCGGCAGTAGTAGCAGTGCCCGCAAGGAATATGGTGGAACACCATAGCGCGGTCGCCCAGCGCAAAGCCGGTGACACCCTCGCCCACCGCGGCCACGGTTCCCGCCGTCTCATGTCCGAACACGCGCGGCCCGGCGTGCGAACCCGTGTGAATTTTCTTGAGGTCCGTCCCGCAAATGCCGCAGGCCTCCACCCGCAGCAGCACCTCGCCGGGCCCGATGGCCGGCACAGGCAGCTCCTCCACGCGGATGTCGTCGACGCCCCGGTACACCGCCGCCTGCATCGTCCGGGGCACGCGAAACAGCTGCGCGGACACCGTTTCCATTGCTGTCGCCATTGTCTTAGAGTACCAAGCGCGCCCGGGCCAGCTCCGCCGGAAGCGCCTGCGCCAGGGCCTGCGCCGCTGCCGCGCTGTTGCGCCCCAAAGCCATCAAAGGACCCCACGAACCCGGCCTGGCCAGCGCATGAGCGAGAAAATGGACCATCCGCAGTTGCCCGCCCGGACCGATGAACCGGTTGAAATCCGGAAGGTCATCTTCAAGCCCGTCGGAAACCCCCCGTAAACACACAAACCCGAGCCCGTGCGCCCGCGCCAGCCGCCCCACCGTCGCGGCTTCCATATCGACCAGCGAAGCCCCGTACCGCTCGGCGACGGCGGGCTTTTCCCCGCGCCGCGCCACATGGTCCAGCGTAACCAGTCTAGGCCCGTCTCCACGGGATGCAGTCGCGAACCGCTCGCCGGTCCGCGCATCCACCACCTCACCCACCGCGTACACGCCCGGCGCTTCAGCCTCGTCGGTCAAAGCCCCAGCCCAGCCGTAGGAGACCAGCACCCGCAAATCCTCCGCCGCCGCGCGCAACGCCGCGAACGACCGTGCCGCCGCGAACGCGCCCATGCCCTCGGCGGCAGCCAGGCAGCGCAGCCCGCCTACATGCCCGATGTACACCTGGTCCGTCCGGGGCCACTCACGCACCAGCGGCTTCAACTCGCCCGCCAGCGCCGCAACAATGCCGATCTCGCTCATGCGGGCGGCGCATACCCGTTTGCGCGAAACCAGTCGATCGCCTCCCGCAATGCCCCGTACACGGGTACAACCCGGAAGCCAAGCTCCCGCTCCGCCTTGGTCGAGGACGCAAACATGATCTTCTTGCTCAAGCGCACCGCCTCGACCGTCGCCCGCGGCTCCTTGCCGCGCATCCGCCCCGTAATCCACTCATCGAAAAACGCGAACGTCGCCGCCACCGCGCGCGGCACTTTATGCTTCGGCGAGGGCAGCCCCGTGATCGCGGACATCTTGTCCAGAATCTGCTTGAGCGTCAGGTTCTCGCCGCCCAGGATGTACCGCTCCCCCGGCCGCCCCGCCGTCAGCGCCGCGACATGCGCGCGCGCCACCTCGCCCACATCGACCAAATTGAGCCCCGTGTCGAGATACGCCGGAAAGTTGCGGTTCAGGAAGTCCACCACAATCCGGCCGGTCGGCGTCGGCTTCACGTCGCCTGCGCCGATCGGCGTCGTCGGGTTCAGCACGATGACCTGCTGCCCGGCCCTGCCTGCCTCCAGCGCAATCTCCTCGGCCATGTACTTCGACCGCTTATAGTGGCCGACCATGTTCCCAAGCGAAACCGGCGTGGTCTCGTCCACGATCGTCGCATCTTCCCGGAAGCCCATCGTCGCGACGCTCGAGGTATAGACCACGCGCCCCACCTCCTCCTCCCGTGCCAGCCGGAGCAGCCCGCGCGTCCCCTCCACATTGCTCTTGTACATTTGCTCAGGGTCGCGCACCCACAGCCGGTAGTCGGCGGCCACGTGCACCAGCGCATCGCAGCCGCGCAGCCCCGCGCGCAAGGACTCAGGGTCGCGCAGGTCGCCTCGCACTTGCTCCGCGCGCGCAAGCCCCGCGAGGTTGCGCAGGTCGCTCGTCGATCGCACCAGCAAGCGCAGCTCCGCGCCGCCCTCAGCCAGCGCCCGCGCCACATGCGCCCCAACAAACCCCGTCGCTCCTGTAACGAAAACCTTCATAGCGTCTCTCACCATTGTACGGAGGGCGATTTCGCGCAGGAGAGCGATTCCGCGCAACGGAGCATTCCGCGCATCAGAACGTTTGGGAGAGTACATACATGGACAAGCTGGCAGTGTGGGGATACATGGAAGCGAAACCCGGCAAGGAAAAGGAAGTGGAAGAGTTCCTGAAATCCGCTTTGCCGCTGGCGCAGGCTGAAACCGGTACGACAACCTGGTACGCACTCAAAATCGGGCCGTCGCAGTATGGCATCTTCGATACCTTCGCCGACGACGGCGCACGGCAAGCGCATCTTTCCGGCGAGATTGCAAAAGCTCTTATGGCCAAAGCAGACGACCTGTTCGCGAAACCGCCCGAGCTCGACACGCAAGTTGAAATCCTGGCCGCGAAGGCGCCCGGCGCATAGATTCTGAGCACTGCCGCAATCCGATGGAACCATGGCCAGCCCGGCGCGTGGTTCCAGTCTTACCCCCGCCCCGCCAGTGCCGGAATCCGCGCCGACAGCTTGCCCCACAGCAGGCTCCGCAGCTCGTCCACCTGAAAAATCCAGTAGCAGAACCCGCTCAGCACCAGCGTCGTCACCGTCGCCAGCAAGCCCTGCATCAGGTATGGCACTTGGCGCAGGTGCAGAATCGGCCAGAAAAACAGCACCGTGCATACCCCCATAATCCCCAGCATCTGGTACACGGGTTTGTGATCGAGCACCGCCTCCCCCTTGAACAACTCATCATTCAGGTGCAGGAGATAGAACAGCTGCAATGTCTCTGAAAGCAGCCAGACCAGCAGGTATCCCTGCACCCCCAGCCTCGGCATCAGCGGGATCGACAGCAAACTCGTCAACCCATATGCAAACAAGGTCTGCCACGAAATCGACTCCACCTTGTTCGACGAGAACTGGAACTGGTACTTGTGCTCCTTGATCGACAGGATCGAAACCGTAAGCCCCAGCGTGATGCAGATGCCCGGCCGGAACAGGAGCGGCTGGTGCAGCCACAACTTCAGAAGCAGCGGCGTCGCCAGCATCGAGCCGAACGTAATCGGCGGCGTCATCAGCAGGATCACCCGCTCTGACAGCGAGTACAGCTTGAGGAGGCGCGGCCAGTCTTTTTGCCCGTAAATCAGCGTGATCTCCGCGCTCAGTGAGTTCGTGACCAGGTATAAAAGCCGCCGGCTCATCGAGTACACCGTCCGCGTCACCGAGTACGCCACCACCACCTGCGGCCCCAGCAGCCGCTGCATCAGCAGCACCGGTACTTGGTACGCCAACAGGTTCGAGCTCGCCAGCAGCATGTACTGCGCGCTCGGCTTCAGGATCGACCCCAGCGCCCCCTGCTTCCAGTACCGGATGCTCGGCCTGATCTCCGGGCAGCGCCGTCCTACATCGAAGCTCAAAAACGCGGCCATCGCCAAGGTCACCACCAGCTGCCCCGCCGCGATCACCGGAAACGGCTCATGCAAAAGCACCAGCCCCACGATCGTCAGCATTCCCAGCATCTGGTTCAGGTTGCCGTAGTGCGCCCCCCGGTGCGCCTCGCCGAACACCATGTACGAGCCCGAAAAGAAGCCGAACAGCATGCTCGCCATCACCTGCATCCCCAGCAGATACAGGGTCACCCGCGCCGACAGGAGCGACACCGACAGGTGCAGCCACCGCGTCAACGGGACTGTGAACACCAGCAGCAGCAGTACCGCAGCCAACAGAAAAGCCGCCAGCAGAATGCGCAGGCCTGCCGACTGCACCTCCCGGCACTCCTGCTTTTCGCCCCCGTTGTAGTGGATCGTCATCTGCATGTTGGTGTACGTCTGTAGACCGTAATTGAATGTGCCCAGGTACGAGATTGCCGCGCTCAAGGCCAGCCACTGCCCATACAGGCTCGTGCCCATCACATGCAAAAATGCCGGCGGCAGCAACACCTGCTGCAGAATCACCACCAGTTGGTTGGCGTTCTGCGCGGCAAACAACTTGGCAATACGGCGAAGGCTCATGCGTTCCTGTCGGGTGGCGCTTCAGTTTGCAACGGGCAGCAAGAGGAGAAAACGCGCTTCCATGACAGTGTCGCCTGTCTTTATCGAGCTCACCCGCGGGCGGCCCGCCTACATCTTATAGTGGCCCAGGTCCTCATCGTTCAGGTTTTCAAGCCAGTTTTTCAGGTCCTCCGCGCTTGCCTGGTCCGCCGGGCTCGGGATTACCTTCGCCGTCCGCAGCACATCCTCACTCACAAAGATTGGGCAATCCGACCGCAGCGCCAGTGCCAACGCGTCTGAGGGCCGCGCATCCACCGTCACCACCTGCCCTGCCTGCCGGAGCCAGATCACCGCGAAAAACGTATCGTCCTTCAACTCCGACACCACTACCCGGTCCACCGTTGCGTTCAGCCCATGAATCATATTTCGGAGCAGGTCGTGCGTCATGGGCCGCGGCGTCGCCGCTTTTTCCACCTCAAGCGCAATCGCGCTCGCCTCAAACAACCCCACCCAGATCGGCAGCACCGTATTCCCGCTCATGTCTTTCAAGATTACGATCGGCTGCTGCGTCGACGGGTCCACCATTAGGCCCCGAATTTTCATCTCTACATCCATTCGCAGCCCCTAAACCCTTTCAACCGCTTCGCCCAGTAGGCTGTTCGGAAAACTTGCCGTCACCCTGACCTGCACATACGATCCCGGCGCGGGCGCAATCGGCTGCTTCATCGTAAAATTCAGTGTCTTGTTCTGCGTTGTCCGCCCCGGCACTTGCCCGCGCGCATTCACGCCACCTTCAACCATCACTTCAAGGGTCTGCCCCACATGCCGCGCATACGTTTCGCGTTGCAGCTCCCGTTGCCGGTCCAGCAGCACCTGTAACCGCATTGACTTTTCTTCTTCCGCAATGCTGTCCGCCATGGTCTGCGCCGGTGTATTTGGCCGCGGCGAGTATTTAAACGCAAACACCGCGTCATACCCAACCTCGGCTAGCATCGTAATCGTCTCCTCGAAGTCCTGAGCCGTTTCACCCGGAAACCCGACGATAATGTCCGTCGTCATGCTGATCTCGCGCTTTGCCGCTTTCATCCAGGCAATCCGTTGGAGATACCACTCCCTCGTATACTCCCGCGCCATCGCCGCCAGTACCCGCGACGACCCCGACTGCACCGGCAAATGGACGTGGTCGCACAACGCCGGCACCGCGTCGATCGCTTGGACAATCTCCCGCGTAAAGTCTCGCGGGTGCGACGTCGTAAACCGTACCCGCCGAATCCCCTGCACCTCTCCTACTGCCGCCAGCAGCTCCGCAAAAGACCGCTTCCCTTCAGGGTCACGGTACGAGTTTACGTTCTGCCCCAGCAGCTGTATCTCCGAGTACCCCGCGTCCGCCATCTGCCGCGCTTCCCCGAGCACCGAGGTCGAGGTCCGCGACCGCTCCTTGCCACGCGTGTACGGCACCACGCAGTACGCGCAAAACTTGTCGCACCCTTCCACGATCGTGATGTACCCGCGATGCCGGTTCCCACGCGCCGTGAACTCCGTCACAAACGTCTCATCCGTCTGCCGGTCGTCAAGGCCTGTGACGCGCCGCCCCGCCTCCAACTGAACCAGCATCTCCGGCAGCTTCCGGTAGCTCGCCGAGCCCGAAACCAGCGACACATACGGCGCGCGCTCGAAAATCCGCTCGCCTTCCTGCTGCGCCACACACCCCAGCACGCCGAACTTCTTGCCCTGCTTCAGCAGTTTCTTCGTGTCGTTCAGCCGGTTGAAGACCTTCTGCTCCGCCTTGTCCCGGATCGAGCAGGTGTTATACAGGATCAGGTCCGCCGCTTCTTCGGTCTGCACCTGGGCGTATCCCTCGCGCTCCAGCGTTCCCACGACCTTTTCCGAGTCGTGAACGTTCATCTGGCAGCCGAATGTTTCAAGGTAGAACGTCTTCTGAGAAGCCTGAGGCATCGTGCTTTCATCATAGCAAGCGCCCCTCCTCGAAAGAAGAAGGGTCATCCTGAGGAGCGAAGCGACGAAGGACCTGCTTTTCTCTTCGATCCGCACGCCTCCTCTAAGCTGAAAGATGCGATGAGCACGACCGAAACCACCCGCAAACCCCTCCTCTTCGACGACCAGCACAACTGCTTCGGCTGCGGCGCGCACAACCGTGTCGGCATGCGCCTCCGCTTCACCGTCGACGATGCCGGCACGGTCTTCTCCACCCTGCGCCTCACCAAACGCTTCCAGGGCCCGCATGGCTTTGTCCACGGCGGCGTCATCGCCGCCATCCTCGACGAGGCCATGAGCAAAGCCATCCACGCCGGCGCGAACGCGCACAAGATCATGGCACTCACCCGCCACATGGAAACCGAGTACCTCCGCCCCACCCCGCTCGGCGCGACCCTCTCCTTATCCGGCAAACAAGACCGCATCGAAGGCCGCAAACTCTTCTGCTCCGCTACTCTTTCCGACGCCGAAGGTAAAATCCTGGCCAGCGGCAAAGCTCTCTTTATCGCCATCGATCGCCGGCCCGAGCACAAGCACTGATTGACGCCCTCGCTCGGGTTCTGCCATTCTCACGAGCATGTCCTCCAGCGCCGCCTACACCGGGAAAGTCGAGTATGCCCACGCCCGCTCGATCCGGAAGCGCAACACCCCGCTCTACCGCGTGGCGCACTGGCCCATCTGGATCGGCGTCTTTTTCCTCGCGCCCGGTCCCCTCACCTTCACCCTATTCGCGGAAGGCTTCGGTCCTGCCAACCTCCTTTGGCTCGCCGCGGTCCTCGCCGGTACCGGAGCCGCCGGCCTGGCTGGGCAACTACCAGGCGTCGAACCACGGCCCTACATCCTCCGCTTCGACGAGCGCAAGCCCAACCCGCTCTACCGGCGCATCTGCTACACGTTCGCCTGGAACGCCGCGATCTGCTTCGCACTGCTCAACTTCGCCGGCTTGGCTGGAGCCGCCCTCACCGGCCGCTGGCGTATGAAGCAGCTTTACCGCCGCGCCTACCTGCCGCTCTCGGCGACCATGCTCCTGCTCGGCGCGGCCGGCGCTCTCCCCCGGGTCGGGCCTTCCACCCAGGGCGAAGGCACGGAGCGCCGCTACTTCTACGGCACAGTCTGGTCTGTCACCGTCGCGCAAACGCTGCTTCTCCTCCTTTGGAAGACGCTGCCGCAGACCCGCAAAACCAGCCTGCTCAAGCTCGGCGCCTTCACGGGAGCGCTCGCCTTCATGGGCCTGGCCGCCCGTCGCGGAGCCCTGCCC